>SIRW01000110.1 GCA_004366205.1 Actinomycetota bacterium
CTCACCCTCCTCGAGGACCTGTGGGGCTGCCCCGCCCTCGCCCCGCCCGGGGAGCCCTTCGCCTGCGCGCCGAGCTCCTGAGGCCCGGGCGGGGACCCCCACCCCGCCCTCCTCCGCAGGCGGGGGACCCCCAACCCCCGCCGCGGCCGTTGCCCCTGAGGCCCGGGCGGGGACCCCAACCCCGCCCTCCTCCGCAGGCGGGGGACCCCCAACCCCTTGTCAGCCTCGGATCTCGGCCCAGTCAGCCCCGTCGCGGCGCACCAGCTGAAGACCGCAGCCGAGGCAGGAGGCGCGTGCGACCCGGCCGCCGGGCTGCACCCGCACCTCGGTGATCGGCTCGGCGCACTCGGGGCATCGCCCGCCCCGGTCGTCGTCGGGGCGGCCCGGCGCCGTCAGCGGCCAAGCTCCCGCTTGAGGACCTTGCCCGTCGCCGTGCGGGGCAGCTCCTCGACCACCTCGACGTCGCGGGGGACCTTGTAGCGGGCGAGGTTCGAGCGCACGTGCTCTCGGACCGAGCCGGCGTCGATGGTCGCCCCCCGGGCCGGCACGACGTAGGCCCGGAGGCGCTGGCCGAACTCCTCGTCGTCGACCCCGACCACGGCGGCGTCGGCGATCGCCGGATGCGCCAGCAGCACCTCCTCGACCTCGTGGGGGAACACGTTCTCGCCGCCGGACACGATCATCTCGTCGTCGCGGCCCTCGACGAACAGGCGCCCCTCGGCATCGAACCGGCCCACGTCGCCGGTGGCCATCATCCCGGCGACGACGTCCTTTGACCCGCCCCCCGTGTAGCCCTCGAACAGCATGTCGTTGCGGACGAAGATGCGGCCCGTCTCCCCCACCGGCAGCTCGCGCCCCCCGTCGTCGAGGATGCGCACCGTGGTGCCCAGCGGCGGCCGGCCCGCCGTCCCCGGTGCCGCCCGCAGGTCCTCGGGACCGGCGATGCTCGCCCACGCCACCTCGGTCGAGCCGTACAGGTTGTAGAGGATGTCGCCGAAGGCGTCCATGAAGCGGTTGGCCACCTCGCCCGACAGCTGCGAGCCGCTGGCGGCCACGACCCGGAGCGAGGACGTGTCGTAGCGATCCCGCACCTCGGGCGGCAGGGCCAGGAGCCGCTGGAGCATCACGGGCACCACCGCCAGCACGGTGGCGCGGTGCTCGGCGATGGCCGCCAGCGTGGCCTCGGGGTCGAACCGCCGCCGCAGGACGAGGGTGGACCCGAAGGCCATGCCGAGCGTCAGGTGGGCGAAGCCCCAGGCGTGGAAGAGGGGCGGGGCGATGACGGTGGTGTCGCGAGCCCGGAAGGGGATGGCCGAGAGCAGCGCCACCGCGGGGGTGAGCGAGCTGGTCTCGGCGCGCCGGGCGCCCTTCGGGGTGCCCGTCGTGCCGGACGTGAGGATGATCACCCGGCCGACGCCCGCGGGCTGGGGCGCGTCGCCCTCGATCGCCAACCCCGCGAGCGTGCCCGCGCCGGTGCCCTCGGACGCGTACAGGTCCACGCCGGCGCCTCCGGCGGCGGCGACCTCGGCGAGGGCGGCGTCGTGCACGATCGCCCGGATGCCCTCCCGCTCGACGACGCCGGCGACCTGGGGTCCGGCGAACTCGGTGTTCAGGTACACGGTGTCGGCCCCGGCCTTGGACACGGCCGCGGCGGCCTCGACGAAGCCCAGGTGGTTCCGGCACAGGATGCCCACGGCATCGCCCTCGCCGATGCCGGACCGCACGAGGCCGGCAGCCATGGCGCTCGTGCGCTCGTCCAGCTCGGCGTAGGTGACGGACCGCTCCTCGTCGACCACGGCGACCCGGTCACCGAAGCGCACGGCGGCTGTCGCCAGGGCGCCGGCGGGCGTGGCACCCCAGCGCCGCAGCACCCGACCCATGCGGACGAGGCGATCGGGCCGCATCGGGGCGATGAGCCCCGAGCGGGCGAGGGGCGGGACACCACGGAGGAGGTCGACGACAGCGCTCATGGTCCGACACCTTCCCGCGCGCGCGGGCCCGCACGCATCCCGGGGGCCGCCGCCGGAGGCTCGGCGGCGGCCGGCTCGGCGGTCCCGCCGCCGGGCGTGCTGCGGTCGGTCGACTCGATGAACCAGGCGGCCACGGCGCCGGCGCCCGCCAGGGCCGCCCCGACGAGGTGGGCGGCGAGGAACGGACCCGGCTCGTTCACACCGCCGTACACGACGGTCATCAGGCTGATCCCGAGCGCCGCGCCGACCTGGTGCATCATGCGCTGGGCGGCGGCGGCGATGCCGAAGTCGCCCTCGTCCACGGCGTTGGCCATCGACGCCGTGATCGACGGCCGGGCCATGCCGTGGCCGATGCCCTGCAGGAACAGGGCGGCGCACACCAGCACGAGCGAGCCGGCGACGGCGCCCAGGCCGATGCCGGCCAGGGCGACGGCGAGCAGGGTCGTGCCCGCCACCGTCGTCGCCCGCTCCCCCACCCGCGTCGCCAGGTGCCCGCCGAAGGGGGACGAGACGCTGTAGGAGACGGGGCGGAGCAGCATGACCATCGCCACGGCCGACAGCGACATGCCGAACACGAAGCGCAGCATCAGCGGCGCCAGGATGAACCCGCCCATGTAGGCGGCGCCGGACGTGAACGTGCAGACGATCGGCGCGGTGAAGTTCCGGCGCTCGAAGAACTGCAGCGGCAGCAGCGGGTGCTCCACGCGCCGCTCGACGAGCACGAACGCGGCGATCCCGGCCGGTGCGGCCACAGCGGCGGCCAGCACGGCGCCGTTCAGCCAGCCCCACTCCGCGCCCTGGGTGAGGGCGAACATGGCGCCGCCCACACCGGCGGCGAGGGCGAGCGAGCCGGCAACGTCGAACCGCACCCGCACCCGGCGGGTGGTCTCGGGCAGCACCACGAACGCCGCCGCCAGCGCCGCCAGCGCCAGCACGGCCTGGGCGAGGAAGATCAGCCGCCAGCCGAACAGCTCGACGGTCGGCCCTCCGAGCACCAGGCCGACCGCCGGCGCGCCAGCGGCCACGAGCGACCACCAGCCCATGGCCTTCACCCGGTCGGCCGGGGCGAAGACCGTCATGATCAGCGCCATCGACGCGGGCTGGGTGGCGGCCCCGACGGTCTGGGCGACGGTGCGGAACCCGATGAGCGACGCCGCGTTCCACGCCAGCGCCGTGGCGGCGGCGACGGCGGTGGCCACGGCGAACCCGAGCAGGAACACGCGCCGGTGCCCGTAGAGGTCACCGAGCTTGCCGAGGACCGGCAGGGCCAGGGCCGAGGCGAGCATCGGGCCCGAGATGACCCACGCGAGCGTCGTCTCGGTGGTGTCGAGGTCGCGGGCGATGTCGCCGAGGCTGACCGTGAGGATCGTGATCGGGAACGTGGTGGCGAACATGCCGCCGAGCGCGGCGAGCAGCACCCACCGCGGGTAGCGGGCGCTCGCCCGGAGGCGCTCGTTGATGGCACGGGGCCCGGCCACCGGGCGATGCTCCCCGGCCCTGACCCACCGGTCAAGTCCGGCCGCGGCGCCGTCACCCCTCTCGAGGAGGGCGTGCCAGCCGGTGCGGCTACCCGCCGGCCGGCCGCTCGGCGAGGAAGGAGAGGGCCACGGCGCAGTGGAGCGCCGCGCCGGAGGCCAGGGCGGCCTCGTCGATCACCATGCGGTTGGAGTGGTTGGGGGCGACCGGTCCGCCGGCCTGGGGGCGGGCGCCGAGGAAGACCATTGCGCCCGGCACCCGCTGCAGCACGTAGGAGAAGTCCTCGGCGCCCATCACCGGGTTGGGCATGGCCCGGCTGTGCTCCTCGCCGAGGACGGCGGCGGCCACACCCCGCGCCCAGTCGGCGAGCTCGCCGTCGTTCACGGTGACGGGGTAGCCCTCGTCGACCTCGAGGTGCGCCTCGGCGCCGTGGGCGGCGGCGATGCCCTCGACCAGCCGGTGCAGCCCGTCGAGGACCCGTGACCGGGTGCGCTCCGACACCGCCCGCAGCGTGCCCAGGAGGTGGGCGGTCTCGGGGATCACGTTGCTCGTGGTGCCCGCCCGGATCGACGCCACCGTGACCACGGCGGGGTCGAACGCGTCGACCTGGCGGGTGACGAGCGACTGGATGGCGCCGACGATCTCGCAGGCCACCGGCACCGGGTCGCAGCAGTCATGCGGCATCGACGCGTGGCCGCCCCGGCCCCGGACCGTGACGGTCAGGACGTCGGCAGAGGCGAGGAACGGCCCTCGCCGGGTGGCGACCACGCCGGAGCGGATCGTGGGCGTGAGGTGGATGGCGAACGCCGCGCCGGGCGGGTGCGGCCCGTCGAGCAGCCTCTCCTCGAGCATGAACCGGGCGCCGTGGTGGCCCTCCTCGCCGGGCTGGAACATGAACACGACCCGCCCGGCGAGCTCGTCCCGGCGGGCGGCCAGCATGCGCGCCGCGGTCACCAGCATGGCCACGTGGCCGTCGTGACCGCAGGCGTGCATGGCCCCGTCGACCTCGGAGGCGAAGTCGAGCCCGGTGTCCTCCCGCAGGGGGAGGGCGTCCATGTCCGCGCGCAGCAGGATCGTGGGCCCGGGCCGCGCGCCTTCGAGCGTGGCGACCACCGAGGTCGTCGACGTACCGGTCTCCACGGCGAGGCCGAGGCCGTCGAGCGCCTCGAGCACCGTGGCCTGGGTCTCGGGCAGGTGCAGGCCCAGCTCGGGCCGCCGGTGGATCCGCCGGCGGAGCTCGACGGTGTCGCGCTGCAGGTCCCGGGCCTCGTCGAGGAGCCGGGGCGTGACCGCGGGCGGGGTCGTGGAGGCCATGGGGCGATGGTAGGCACCCCGAGGCCGGCGGTCAGGACCGTTCGGCGCGGGCCGTGGCCGCGGCCCGCACGGTCACGTCCCGGGGAGCGCCGGGGACCGCGCGGGCGAACAGGTACGGGACGGTGGCTTCGACCGCCACCCGCACCACCGGCGCGTCGGGCTCGACGTCCACCGTCACGACCACGCCGTCGAGGTCCTGCACGCCATGGCGGTCGAGCGCGTCTGCGGCGATGCGAGCGGCGGCAGCCGGGTCGAGGCGGAGCTCGCCTTGTCCGTAGAACTCCTCGAGCACGAGCGCCTTGGTGGCGGCGTCGTTGGCGGCCGCCGCGGCGGCGAGCGCGGGCGCGCGCTGGGCGAGGAAGGCGATCGAGAAGTCGACGGCGAGCGCGCCGAGCACCACGAGCACGAGCACGGCGGCGGGCATGAGCATGAGCACGCTGCCCTGCTCCGGACGTGACCGCCGGCCGCGCCTCAGCACTGCGCCTCCGCCAAGCCGGGCGCGAACGGCACGTCGTCACGGTAGGGGTCGACGACCTCGGAGTGGGTGCCGCGCACGGTGAACCCGCCCGGACCGAAGCCGCCGATCCAGGGCAGCGGCAGCGAGGGGACCCGGTAGCGGACCTCGAGCACGACCCGGGCGCAGCGGTGGAACCGATCGGGGCCGGGCACGTCGAGCCCGACGAGGCGCTCGGGGTCGCGGCCGTGGCCCCGCAGCGCGGCGTGGGCGGCGACCTCGGCCGCCCGGCCCGCCGCCGCGGCGTCGGGGGCCTCGACGTAGGCGCGGGCGGCTTCGCGCGCTGCGGCGGTGACCGCGAGCTTGGCGTCGATCACCCCCCAGGCGTTGGCCACGACCAGCATGCCGATGACGAACACCAGGAACCCGAACGGCAGCGCCTCCACGCCGCCGACGGCACCGTCCTCGGCCCCGGGCCGGCGCCTCACCGCAGCTCCTCCACCCGGACGTCGATGACCCGCTCGATGCTCGAGAACGGCAGCCGGCCACCTGCGGGCAGGATGCGGCTGGGCCGCTCGGCTCGGACCGTCAGGCGCACCACGTCGGCCCGGCCGTCGCCGTCGAGGTCGACGTAGTCCCACTCGAAGGGCTCGACCTGCTCGGCGAAGCGACCCAGCACCCCGCGGGCGTGCTCCTCGGCCACCACCTCCGAGCCGGTCCCGTCGGCGCCGGCGACGATGCGCGCGGCGTCGAACGCCGCCGCGGTGAGCGTCGAGGTGGCGTAGAGGTTGAGCAGCACCTGGGTGGCGAGGAGCAACAGGACCAGGAACACCGACACCCCGGCCAGGGTGCCGACCAGGCCGGTGCCGGCCTCGCCGCCGGACCGCTCAGCTGCCGATCTTGTCGACGTTCTCGGCAACCCGGTCCGAGGCGTTGTTGAAGATCACCTGGAAGGCGACCCACATGGCGGCACCGAGGAACGCCATGACGAGCACGGCGATGGCTGCGGAGATCACCCCCTCGCCCTGCTCGTCCTTCACGACGCGATCCCACGTCCGCACGGCCAGGGACCGGGCGGCGACGTAGGCACGGAGCGTGTGGTCGTCGAGGGACATCGTGTGCACCTTTCTGTCTCAGCTCCCGAAGATGCGGAGGGCTTCGATGAACGGGATGGCCATGAAGATGGCGCCGGGCAGCAACGTGGCGACGGTGACCGGGATCCAGACCTGCTGGTTCCGCCGCTCGGCCGCCTCGAGCAGCTCCCGGTGGACGTCGCGCCGGATCGACCGGGACTCCTCGGCGATGAGGCGCCCGAGGTCGGCCGTGTCGCGGTTGAGCGCGAGGACCGGGACGAGGCGGTCGACCGCCTCGACGCCGGCGATCGCCGCCCACTCGCGCAGCGCCTCGGTCTCGGAGAGCCCCTGGCGGATCCGCGCGCACACGCGCCGGAGGTCGTGGGCGCAGGCGCCCTGGCCGCGGGCGGCCACGCGGTTCAGCGCACCCGACAGCGAGTAGCCCGCCCCCAGCAGCAGCGCCAGCTGCTCGGCGACCACGGGCAGCTCGAGGAACAGGTTCCGCTGCCACGACGCGGACTGCATGGCGACGGCCTGCTCGAGCACCAGGAACGCCAGCAGCGGCGCACCCAGCATCAGCAGCAGGGCGACGGGCACGGGCGGCGTCGCCGCGAGGGAGACGAGGGCCCCGGCCCCGAACGCGGCCACGCTCCAGCCGAGCTGGCGGACCCGGAAGGCGGTGACGTCGAGCGGTGAGTGGATGCGGGCGAGGCGCACGCTCAGCTCCTCGCTGACGCCCAGCACCCTGGCGACCCGCTCCCCGACCGTCCGCGAGAACGGGCCCACGGCGTCGCGGAACGAGTCGATCGACAGCACGCCGCCACGGGCGGGCTGCCCCATGCCGCCGGGGCTGTAGGGACGCAGGCGCTCGACGAGCGGAACGCGGGCGAACCAGCGCAGCTGCGACAGCAGCAACGTGGTGCCCGCCCACAGCACCAGCCCCGAGAGCACGAGCACCCGCGTCACGCCGGCCTCACTCGTAGAACACCCGTTGCTCGTCGGGCAGGCGCATGATCTGGCCCGCCCACAGCCAGCAGAGGCCCATCACGGCGAGACCGAACAGCACGGCGACCTGACCCGCCGGTGTGCCGTACGCGGCGCGGCCCTCGCCGATCGTCAGGCCGACGACGGCCATGCCCAGCGGGACGATCAGCACGAACCGGCGGGCGAACCGGGCGCCCGCCTGGCGGGCCCGGGCGTCCTTGCGGCCCTGCAGGTCCCGGATCCGGTCGTCGATCAGCGCCGTCAGGCACCGGTCGACGTCGCTGCCGCCGACCTCGTGGGCCACCAGCAGCGTCTCGCACACCGAGTCGGCGGTGGCGTCCGCCAGCCGGGCCTTGAGCACGGTGACGGTGCGGGCGAAGTCCGTCGAGAGCAGCCACTCGCGCCGGGCCGCCTCGAAGGCGGGGCGCAGCTCCTCCGGGCACGTGGCTCCCACCTCGAACAGGGCCTGGGGTATGGAGCGCCCCAGCGTCGTCGTCTTGATGCGGATCTCCTCGATCATCCGGGGCCAGGCGTCACGGGCCTCGATGCGCCGGCGCTCCCGGCGGGAGCGGGAGGCGGCCACCGGGAACGTGGCGGCGAAGGCGCCCCCGGCGAGCGGCGGGAGCAGGCCGCCGAACAGCGCGAACGCCAGGCCGGCGCCCACGACGAAGAGGCCGCCCATCACGGCGAACAGCTCGACGGGGCGCACCTCCTCGACACCGGCCTGCACCAGCCACTCCTCGAGCCGGCGGCGCTTCGGCCGGGGCCGGGCGGATCGGGGCCCGGGGCGCAACCCCCGCCAGCCGAAGGCGATGCTGGTGTACACGAGGAACACCCCGTAGGCGGCCGCCACGGCGAGCAGCACCCCGATCACGGCGCCTCTCCGTTCCCACCGATCGGTGCGACCCGCGCCGACGACGCGTCGAGCACGGCCCGCAGGTCGTAGCCGGCCTCCTCGAAGGCCCGCCCGGCGCGCACGGGCAGCTGGCCCGTCCAACTGAGGGGGGCGTCCCATCGTTCGCGCTGGAACACCTCGGTGACCGTGAACGCCGTGGCCGCGGGGCCGGTCTGCTGCTCCTCGACGGCCACGATCTCGGTGACCCGGGGCACACCGCGCACCCGGGCGCAGTGCACGACGACGTCGACCGCCTCGCTCACGAGGCTGTTCAACGCCGTCATCGGCAGCTCGGAGGTGGTGTCGGCCAGCTGGCACACGAACCGCAGGCGGGTGAGGGCCTGACGGGCCGACCCGGCGTGGATGGTGGTGAACCCCTTGACGCCCGACGACAGGGTCAGCAGCAGCGGGAGGGCCTCCCGGTCGCGCACCTCGCCGACGATGGCGACGTCGGGGGCCATCCGCAGGAAGCCCGACACGAGCCTGCGCAGGTCGATCTCGGGCCGGTCGGCGCGCAGGGGCCGGGTCTGCATCGACGCCACGTTCGGCAGCGGCACGTCGGCCTCGAACACCTCCTCGGCGACGACGACCCGCAGCGACGGGTCGAGCTCGGCGGCGCAGCAGGCGAGCATGGTGGTCTTGCCGGCGCCCGGCGCGCCCGCGAACACGATCGACAGCCGCGACCGCACGGCGGCCCGGAGGAACTCGGCAGCGGGCGGGTCGAGCATGTCGCGGGCGACGAGGTCCTCGAGCGTGCGGAACGCCACACCGGTGAACTTGCGGATGTTGACGATGAGGTGGCCGTCGCGACCGATGTCCCGGTGGACGATGTGCAGCCGGGCGCCGTTGTCGAGCTGGGCGTCCTGCAGCCCCTCGGACGGGTCCAGCTTGCGGTGCGAGCCGGTCGCGTCGTCGAGCACCTTCGTCAGCGTGCGCACCACGTGCTCGTCGTCGTGGAAGACCTCGTCGTGGTACCCGCTCGGACCCGTGTGCCGCTTGACGAAGATGGCGTCGGGGGCGTTGATCATGATCTCCCACACGTCGTCGTCGTCGAGGAGCGGCTCGAGGGGCCCGTAGCCGGCCAGGTTCCGGAGCGCCCGGTCGACGACGACCTCGGGATCGGCGAGGTCGAACGGCCGCAGCCCCCGCCGGTACTCGGCGCCCCAACGGGCGACCTCCTCCTCGATCAGCCGGCGCAGCTCGGCGCGGGCGTCGCCGTCACCTGCGGCCCGGCCGCCGAGGACGAGGTCCTTCGCCCGCTGCTGGACGGCCAGCTCGATCTCGATCAGCGGCGACACCCGGTCGGCGACGCTCACCCCGCCTCCTCCTGGCCGGCCCACGTCCCCAGCGAGCCCGGGCGCACGGGCTCGAGCGCCACCGGCTCGCGACGTCGGGCGGGGCTGCGGCGCAACGTGGCGTCGACCGCACCGGTGAGCGGCGCGGCGAGCGCGGCGGGCAGGCGGGCGCCGTCGCGGTGCGCCTCCTCGACCTTGCGCACGGGCAGGAACACGGGCGTCGCCAGCCCCCCGCCGGCCACAGCCGGCCCCGCCAGCTGAGCGAGCACGGCGGCCAGCTCGGCCCGGCGGCGCGCCGCCCGGGGCGCGGCGTTGACCACCGGCACGACGCGCTCGGGCACCACCCCCGCAGCGGCGAGCTCGCCGAGGACCCGGACCAGCGAGTGCAGGCCCTTCGTGCCGGGCCGCCCCACGGCGAGCACCACGTCCGCCTCGCTGACGGCCACCCGAGCCATGAGGTTGCGCTCCTCGAGGTCGCTGGCGCCGTTGTCGTCCTCGCCCTCGAAGTCGGCGGTGACGTCGCACACCACCACGCCGAACGTCGTGCGCAGCGACTCGAACGCCGATGTGAACGCCCGGGGGCGCAGCGACGCCCAGTACCGGGCCCGGCGCAGTCCGAGGAGCAGGTGGTAGCCCCGCTCGGGTATGGCGAAGCAGAGCCGGCGCACCTCCTCGGCGTCGGGCCGGCGCGACCGGTGCGCCTCGACCAGCTCCTGCACCCCGGGCACCACGTCGCGGACATCGTGGAGCATGGCCTGCTCGGCGTGCAGGCACAGGTCGGCGAGCAGCACGTGGCCGTGCGTGCCGGCCGCGGCCAGGCCCTGAGCGGCGGCGGCGGCCACCGTCGAGGTCCCCGCGCCGCCCGCCCCGCACACGGTGACGGTGAGGGCCCGCCGCTCGGGGATCTCTCCCTCGACGGTGACGTCGAGGAGGTGGGCAGCGCCGCGCCCGACCGGTCGGGCGTGGGTGGCGAGGGCGTCGAGCAGATCCTCGCGCCGCAGCTCGGCGTCGAGCACGGCCGCGGCACCGAGCAGCCGCCAGTCCCGGGGGCCGACGCCGTCGTCCACCACGAGCACCGCGCACCCCGCGTCCCGGGCCGCCTCCAGCAGGTCCCGGTCGGCGGCGGGCACCCCGGCGTCGACGAGCAACGCCGAGAACGGCCGGCCCGACCCCAGCCGGGCCCGGACCTCCTCGGCGGACACGCACTTCACGAACTCGACCGGCAGGGCCGCGGACGTCGACCACCGCGCCACGGTGCGGAACCACTCGGCCCGCGGGCGGGCGAGGCCCAGCACGACGTAGCGGTCGGCGCTCACTGCCCGTCGTCGGCGCCGTCCGCGGCCGAGCTGGTGGAACCGCCGGCCGCCGCGCCTGTCGTGCGGATCACGCGCAGCGAGCCGGCGGCAGCCGCGTGGGCGATGTCGGTGACCTCGCCGGGATCCACGGCGAGCACGAGCACGAGCGATCCCGACGACCCCACCACCTCGCGACCCTGCACGACCTCGACCACCAGCGCACCCGTCGCGACCCGGCGCACGGTCGCCGACTCGCCGCTGCCGTAGGTGACCAGGAGGTCGATGCGCTCGCCCCGCTTCAGGTTGCCGTTCAGGGCCGCGGCGGCGTCGATGGCGAAGGAGGTCTGCACCGTGTCCGGCCCACCCAGCGGCCGGACGACCGACCCGGCCTGGACGAGCTCGTCCCGGGCGAGGGGGCCGAGCAACGTGGCGCCCTCGAGCACGGCGGGATCCGTGAACGCGGCGCCGGCGGGGCCGGCCGGCAGCTCCATCGGGACCAGCGTCAGGTCGGCGGCCGTGAGCTGCTCGCCGGGCGCCAGGTCGCGGGCCGCCACCACGTACGCTGTGCGCGGGCCGGCGGTGGACGCCGTCCAGGCGCCGAACGTGCCGACGGCGGCGACGGCCACGAGGAACCCGCCCACGACCGCCCGCCCGCCCGGCAGCCCGCGGCGGGGGCGCACGAGGCGGGCCGCGTCCACCGCTCCCCCGTTGCCCGACCGCGCAACCCGCTCCGCAGTGATCGTGTCGCCGCCCACGATGTCCCTTTCTATGCTATTCGAGCGTCCTGCGTCACCTGCACCGTTCTTCGCCGCCGGCCGATTTCCTGCACGCATCCCTGGAAGAACATGAACTTCACCGGGGGGAATCGAGATGCTAGGATCGGGATGCGATGGCCACGACAGGCACCGACTGGCTGAGCACGGGCGAGGCCGCCCGCCGCCTCGGCGTCACCGTCCGCACGCTCTACCGCTTCATCGACGAGGGGCAGCTGCCCGCGTTCAAGATGGGACGGGTGATCCGCCTGCGGGGCGCCGACGTCGACAGCTTCATCGAGGCGGCCCGCATCCAGCCCGGCACGCTCGAACACCTCTACCCCGACGCTCGGGCCGGCGGCGACGACGGCTGAGGGCCGGCGTCAGGCCCGGTCGATCAACACCTCCACGACCGCGTCGGCGCGCACGTAGCAGGGCACCCGGCGGTCGCCGTCGAGCCGGACGGTGAGCACGTCGGCGCCGGCGGCGAGCAGCTCGCCGCTGACCGGCTCGCCGGCGCCGCGGCACACGATCGAGACCCGCCGCCGGTCGCCGGCCGCGTCGGCGAGCAGCTCGACGAGCCGGGCGCCGCCCGCGGGCCGGTCGCCCGACGCCGGTGGCACCCGATCGTGGGGCCGGATCACCGCGAGACCGCTCAGGCGCACCAGCACGGTGCCGGTCCGCACCTCGAGCACGGCGACGTCGTCGCCGAGGCCGGCGAGCACGCCGTGGTGGGTCCGGCCCGACTCGGTGCGCACCGTCACGGGGATGCGGGCCTCGACCAGGTCGAGCAACGTCCCCGCCACGGTGGCGTCGGCCTCGGCCTGCCGCCGGAGCGAGCGCGTGCGGGCCCGCTCGCCGGCGACCTCGTCCGCCCGGCTCTCGTCGAGCAGGCCCAGCAGCTCGTCGTCGCGCTCGTCAGCCACCGGACGCGGAGCCTAGGCGGCCGAAGCAGAACCATTTGACCGGAGCCTTTTTCTGTAGTTCCATTATGTTTCATGTCTGCTTACACGCTGCGGCTCCTGGCGGCCGACGGGCGCGCGGTCGCCGAGAAGTCGCCTGCACGGAGCCTGGGCGCCGCGGTGCGGGCGGCGGCGGTCGCCCAGCTCCGGCACGAAGCGGCGGTGCTCGAGGTGGCGCGCCACCCTGGGGTGGTCCGCCTCGACGGCCTCGTCGAGGTCCCGGGCGACGCGCACCTGCGCACGCAGCTCGTCAGCGGTCGGTCGGTGGCCGACGTCGCCGCCGGCGAGCTGAGCGTCGAGGAGGTTGCGGGCGTCGCGATCGCCGTCGCCACCACGGTCGCCGACCTCCACGACCGGGGCGTGGTCCACGGCCGCCTCGACGACCCCGCGCACGTCCTGCTCCCCCCGGCGGGCCCCCCGGTGCTGTGCGGCTTCGGCCGGGCGCGCCTGCTGCCCGCGCCCGCCGGCGCGGCCGACACGGCCGGCGACGTGGCGGCCATCGGAGGCCTGCTCATCCACCTCCTCGGCGACACCCCGAGCGAGGGCGTCGACGCCGCCACGGCGGCTGTGCTCACGACGCTCGCCCGCCGTGCCCTGGGCGTTGGCTCGGCCCGCCCGACGGCCCGCAGCCTCGCCGCCGGGCTGCGGGACGCGGTGCCTGACGCGCCGCTCCTCCTCGTTCGCCTTCCGGCGCCGAGCGCGACCGGGCCGGATGCCAGCCGCACCGGCGGGGCGCGCCCGCAGCGGGGCGTGGGCCCTCGCCTGACCCAACGCCGCCACCTGAACCGAGCCGCTGCCCGTGGTGACCGGATCCCCCCGGCCGCCAGCGGGCGCGAGGCCGTGGCGCGCCCCTGGCACGACCTGCGGCTGGTGCGGGCGACGGCCTCCGGTCTGGGTGGCACGGCGGCGCTCGTCGCCGCGCTGGTCCTCCTCGGGGCCGGGGGTGGCGACGCCGGGCTCGCCCGGCCGGAGCTGGCAGCCACGCCCGAACCGCAGACCCGGCCCCAGGGGGGCGTCGAGCCGGCCGCCAGACCGCAGAGCGGCGACCCCACGGTCGTCGTGGTCGGCGGCCGGCGGTTCCGGCTCGGTCGCACCGGCGACCTCGCGCTCGTGGTTGCGCGACGGTGCCCGTCGGATCCGGTCGCCGCCGTGATCGACCCGAGCGCCGGGGTGGTCACGGCGTTCGACCGCTGGGCCGAGCCTGGTGAGGTGCTGGCTGGCCGTGTCGTGGCACGCGGGGGCCCCACGAGCCGCGCCGGCCTTACCGCCGGCCCGGAGGGCTGCGCCGCGGTCGAGCTCGAGCACCCCGACGGCTCCCGCTCGGTCGTGGGCCTCGACCCGGGTCGCTGATGCCTCGCCAGGCGCGTCAGCGGAGGCGGGTGGCGACCTCGTTGGCCAGCAGCCGTCCCCGCACGGTGAGGACCCAGCGGTCGGCCCGCCGCACGACGAGCTCCTCGAGGCCCGTGGGGTCGAGGGCGTCGAGGGGGACGCCCCGGTCGGTGCGCAGCTCGAGCTGCAGCGCCTCCAGGTGCCGGGCCCTGGCGTCGAGGCGCTCGCCGGCGGCCACGGGCGACGTCCCCGCCTCGATGGCGGCGATGTAGCGCTCGGGGGTCCGCACGTTCCACCACCGCCGCCCGCCCCGGTGGGAGTGGGCGGCGCAGCCCGCGCCCAGGTACTCCCCCTGGGTCCAGTACAGGAGGTTGTGGCGGCACTCGTGGCCGGGCACGGCCCAGTTCGAGATCTCGTACGAACGCAGCCCTGCGGCCGACAGCACGGCGTCGGCGACCTCGTACTTGGCGGCCTGGTCGTCGTCGTCGGGGTGCCGCTCGGGTGCGGCGGCGAGCGGCGTGCCGGGCTCGACGGTGAGCCCGTAGGCGCTCACGTGGGGCGGACCCAGTGCCACGACGGCGTCGAGGGTCCGGCGCCAGTCGGCCGGTCGCTCGCCCGCGGCGCCGTAGATGACATCGACGTTCCAGCTCTCGAACCCGGCGGCGGCCACGGCGCGCGCGGCGCGCTGCACGTTGCCCGGGTCGTGGGTGCGCCCCAGCGCCGCGAGCACGTGCGGCACCATCGACTGCACCCCCAGGCTGATCCGGGTCACCCCGGCGGCCCGGTAGCCCGCCAGCTTGGCGTCGTCGACGGTGTCGGGGTTGCACTCCACGGTCACCTCGGCGCCGGCGGTGGTGGGGACCAGCTCGAGCAGCGCGCCGAGCTGGGCGGGCTCGAGCAGCGACGGCGTGCCGCCGCCCACGAAGACCGTGGTCACCGGCGGGAGCGAGTCGCGGGCGAGCGTCAGCTCGGCACGCAGGGCCGCGAGGTACCGGTCGAGCAGGTGGGGGCGGTCGTCCCAGGTGGCGAAGGCGCAGTAGTCGCAGCGGCGCTCGCAGAACGGGACGTGGAGGTAGACGCCGAAGGCCGCGGCGTCGTGGGCGCTCGGGTCGATGCTCTCAGCGTGGCAGCCGCAGGCCCAGGTCTTCCAGGCGCCGCTTGGCCGTGTCGGGGGTGAGCTCGAGCAGGCAGGCGATGGCCCGAAGGTCGTCCCGCCGCACGGTGAGCACCCGGCCGTTGAAGTCGCCGCGCTGCACCTGGATCATGCCGAGGTAGCGGCCGAGGAGGGTCGACTCCTCGTTCTGGAGCGCCTCGAGCTTGACCAGGTCGATGGTGATGCCCCCGTCGCCGTCCGCGGTGCGCGACTCGCTGGTGGGCCGGTCGAGGTCGATGACCTCGTCCTCGGCCTCGTGGGGCAGCAGCTGGTCGACGGGCACGTGGTAGAAGCGGGCCAGCCGGGCCAGGCGGGGCACCGAGATGGCCCGCTCGCCCCGCTCGTAGGCGCCGAGCACCGACGCCTTGAACTCCTGCTGGGACGAGGCTTCGACGTCCTGGAGGGACAGCCCCTTCTGCTTGCGGATCGCCCGTAGCCGGCTGCCGACCTTGGCGGCGTACGTGGGATCCGCGGCGTCGACGTCGTTCACCGCTTCCGCTCCTTGGGTGGGGATGCTCCGCTCCAAAGGTACGCGCTCTCCGTGCACCTGGCAACAACTGTGCGTGGTCGACGGCACACGCCTCGTCAATCGGTCGAAACCGGTAGCTCGGCGCACAACCGGGCACGCAGCGCCCCGAGCACCGCGGCGGCGGCGACGGCCGCGGTCTCGGCCCGCAGCACGGTCTCCGCCAGCGCCATCCGGGGCAGGTCGAGCCGGCGCTCCCCGTCGCTCCAGCCCCCCTCGGGCCCGACCAGCACCCACCCGTGGCGCAGCGACGGCGGGGCGCCGCCCCGGTCGAGCAGGGTGGCGCCGTCCCGGGCGGCGGCCGCGGCGAAGGTGGTGAGCGGCGCCACCTCCGGCAGGCGCACCCGCCGGCACTGCATGGCGGCTTCGCGTGCGATGCGGCGGAGCCGGTCGGTGTTGCGCTCGGACCGTGCGGGATCCCATCGCACCACCGCCCGCTCGGTGGTCATCGGCGCGATGACGTCGGCGCCGAGCTCGGTGAGCTTCTGCACGACCAGTTCGGGGCGGCCGCCCTTGGTCAGGGCGAACGCGATCCGGATGGGCGGCTCGGGCGCGGCGACCACGTGCACCGGTCCGTCCGGCTCGACCTGCCCGCCGAAGCGGGCGGCGCGCCACCGCCCCGCACCGTCCGACACCGTCAGCGGGTCACCGGCCCGGACGCGCAGCACCCGCTCGAGGTGATGGCGGTCGTCGTCGGTGAGCTGGGGCCGCTCGAGGTCGTCGACGAACACGTGCGGCCCGCCGTGGCCATCGGGCAGCGCGGTCACCGGAAGGCGGAACGGATGCGGCCCAGGAAGCCCTCCTCCTCCGGCGCCACGTCCTCGCCCCGCGCCGCCGCGAACCGGCGCAGCAGGTCCTCCTGCTCGGCGGTGAGGTCCTCGGGCGTGTCGACGACCACCCGCACGAGCAGATCACCGCGCCCGCGCCCGTCGACACGGGGCACGCCCCGGCCGCGGAGCCGGAACACCCGGCCGGTCTGGGTGCCGCGGGGCACGACGAGGTCCTCGTCGGCGTCGAGCGTCGGGAACACGAGGTGAGCGCCGAGCGCCGCCTGCGCCATCGTCAGGTGCAGCTCGGCGACGAGGTCGGCGCCGTCGCGCACGAACCGCTCGTGGGGCCGGACCCGGAGGTGCACGTAGAGGTCCCCGGCCGGGCCGCCCCGGGCGCCGGCGGCGCCGCGACCCGTGAGCCGCAGGGTGGTGCCGTGGTCGACCCCGGCGGGCACGTCCACGGTGTAGGTGCGCTCCTCGGTGCGGCGGCCCTCGCCGCGACAGTCGGGGCACGGGTGGGGGATGTCCTCGCCCAGGCCGCCGCAGCGGTGGCAGGGGCCGGCGGTGACCATCTGGCCGAGGATCGACTGGCGAACCCGGCGCACGCTGCCCGTGCCCCCGCACTCCCGGCAGCGCTCGGGGTGGGTGCCGGGCCGGGCGCCGCTGCCCTGGCACGTGCTGCACGGCACCGGCAGCCGCACCTCGACCTCGCGGCTGGCGCCGAAGACGGCCTCTTCGAACTCGAGGTCGAGGATCGTCTCGAGGTCAGCGCCCCGCGGGGGGCCCGAGGCGCCCCGACGGCCGCCACCGAACGGGCTGGCGCCGCCGAAGAACGCGTCGAACAGGTCGGTGACGCTGTCGGCGAACGGGTCACCGCCGGCGGGCCCCGCGCCCCGCGCCGTGTGGCCGAACAGGTCGTACTGGCGGCGGCGCTCGGGGTCGCGCAGCACCTCGTAGGCGGCGGTCACCTCCTTGAACCGGCGCTCGGCCTCGGGGTCGCCGCCGTTGGCGTCGGGGTGCAGCTCGCGTGCGAGCCGGCGATACGCCCGCTTGATGTCCTCGGCGGTGGCGCTGCGGTCGACGCCCAGCACGTCGTAGAGATCGGCGGCCACGGGGCTAGCCCTCGCTGAGCCGGCGACCGAGCCGGCGGCTCACGACCGCGACCGCCGCCAGGGCCTGCTGGTAGTTCATGCGGGTGGGTCCGAGCACGCCGATGGTGCCGGCGGGCTCGCCCTCGACCTGGTAGGGCGCGACCACGATCGAGCACTCCGACAGCGGCTGGTGCTCGCTGCCGATCGAGACCGTGAGGCCCCGGTCGAGCACGTCGCTCAGGAGCCCGACGACGACGTACTGCTGCTCGAGCACGCTGAGGACCTGCCGGACGCTCTCCACGGCGTCGAAGGCGACCGCCACGCGCGAGGCGCCACCGACGTACACCTCGTCGGGCTCGGTGCGGGTCGCGGCGGTGAGAGCGTCGACGGCGAGGGCGCTCACGCGGTCGGTGGCCGGGTCGCCGGTGGCCGGCAGGGTCGGCAGCTCACCCAGGGTGGAGCCGACGAGGTGGGCCGACAGGTGGGCGGTGACCGCCGCGAGCCGCTCGTCGCCGGTGTCCTCGTCGAGGTCGAGCACCGACTTGTCGACCGCACCGTTCGAGAGCACGACGACGAGCAGCGCGGTGCGGGGCGCCAGGCCCACGAGCTGCACCGAGCGGATCACGGCGTCCTCGTGGCCCGGGCCCACCACCACGGCCGCGTAGTCGGTGAGCTCGGCGAGCAGCTGCGAGGTGTCCTGCAGCATCTGCTCGATGGCGCCGTGGGCTCGGCGGAAGAAGGCCTGCACCCGCTGGCCGCTGGTGGCGTCGAGCGAGCCGGGGTCGGTGAGGGCGTCGACGAAGAAGCGGTACCCCTTGTCGGTGGGCACCCGTCCCGCGCTGGTGTGGGGCTGGTGGAGGTACCCCTCCTGCTCGAGCTGGACCATCTCGTTGCGGACGGTCGCCGGCGAGACCTGCACGCCCGAGGCGCGCGCCACGTGGCTCGAGCCCACTGGCTGGGCGGTCTCGATGTACTCCTCCACGACGGCCCGGAGGATGGCGGCTTTCCGCTCGTCGAGCATGGCTGGCAGTCGATGATACCGAGTGCCAGCCTCGCCCGACGAGACCGGGCGGCATGATGGTGGGGTGCGTGCGCCGAGGATCTGCGCCGGGGTGCTCGCGGCGGCCCTCGCCGCGCTCACCCCCGGTGGGCAGCCGGACGCCGGCGCCGCTGGCGTGCCCGAGCCGGCGGCGCCCGGGCCGCTCTTGGTGGAGGCCGATCCCTACACCGGCACGGCGCCGGGCCTGGAACCGGGACAGATCGAGCTGGCGGTGACCTCGACCCGCTCGTCGATGGTGACCGGCGGCGACGCCCGCATGGAGGTCCGCGGCCTGGACGCCGGCGACGAGCTGGTGGTGGTGCTGCACGCGCCCGACGGCGCTGTGGACCTCACCGCCGCGTTCGAGCGGGCCGGCGGGGTCGCGACCGGCCTCGTCGAGGGGCTCCGGGAGGGCCCCAACCTCGTCACCGCGCAGGCGACGGGCCCCGCGGGCGTGCGGCGCGCCACCCTGGAGGTGCACGACCACCCGGTGACGGGCCCGGTGATCTCCGGCCCCCGCCCCCAGCCGTTCGTGTGCGAGACCGAGGAGGCCGGGCTCGGGCCGCCACTGGACGAGCACTGCTCGGTGGCGCCCCGGGAGCAGTTCTTCGCCCGGACCGCGACGGGCCGCTACGTCGAGCTGGCGGACCCCTACGCCGGCTACCCCCCCGACACGGCGACGGCCGTGACCCGCACGGGCGAGGTCGTGCCGTTCGTGGTGCGGGTGGAGACCCGGACGATCAACCGCGGCATCACCCGCATCGCCGTGCTCGACGATCCCGCGGCCCGGGGACGGGGAGCGCCCTACCGGCCGAGCGCCGGATGGAACGGCTCGGTCATCCACCAGTTCGGCGAGAGCTGCGGCACCCGCTTCGGCCAGGGCGTCAACCACCCCGAGACGGTGCTGCGGGGCGCGCTCGACGCCGTGGCGGGCTTCGACGCCGAGAACATCGCCGGCGTGCTCGTGGACATCCCGGCCCGCCTGGCCGAGGGCTACGCCTACGTGCACAACACCCAGACGGTCCTCGGGGTGCACTGCAACCCGCTGCTCTCGGCCGAGACCACGGCCATGGTGCTGGAGCACATCATCGAGCGCTACGGGCCCGTGGAGCACGTGCTCGGCGTGGGGGCCTCGGGTGGCGCCATCCAGCAGTACCAGATCGCCGACGGCCATCCCGGCCTGCTGTCCGCCGGCGTGCCGATCCTGAGCTTCCCCGACGTGGCCACCACCGCGATGAGCACGGTGGACTGCGGGCTGCTCCAGCGCGTGTTCGACGCCGACCCCGGCCGCTGGACCGACGCCAAGCAGACAGCGGTGACCGGGTTCGCCACGGTGCAGATCTGCCGGGACTGGATCGAGTTGTTCCTCGACCGGCTCGACCCGACGCGCTCCTGCGGCCGGTTGCCCCCCGAGTTGCGCTACCACCCCGACGACAACCCCGTCGGCACCCGCTGCACGGTCCAGGACAACCTCGTGAACCTGCTGGGCCGCGACCCCGCCACCGGCTTCGCCCGGGTGCCGGTCGACAACCGCGGCGTGCTCTACGGGCTGGCAGCGCTGCGCGCCGGGGCGATCACGGCGGAGGACTTCGTGATCCTCAACCGCAGCGTGGGCGGGTTCGACCACGACGCTCGCTGGGTTCCGGAGCGCATGCGGATGCCCGCTGATCTCGCGGCCACGCTCTACCGGGCGGGAGCGGTCACCGGGCGCGGCGCGCTGGCGGGCATCCCCATGATCGACCTGAACTACTACGTCGATCTCGTCCCGGTCCTCGGCTTCCACGACCAGGTGCGCGCGGCCATGGTCGCGGAGCGCCTCGCGGCGTCGGGCGCGGGCGCGAGCCACCTGAACTGGACCGGCCTGCCGCTGCCCGCCGACGCCCTCCGGCTGGGGCACCGGTGGGCCGAGGCGATCGCCGCCGCGTACCGGCCGGGTACCGACCGCGCCGCGACCGTCGCCGCCGCTCGGCCCCTCGACGCCTGGGAGGGCTGCGTGGTCACCACCAGCCCGCCGGCGGGGCTCCCGGTGGGGCTGGCCCAGCTCGTCGCCCTCGGCGTCCCGGGCTGCTCGGCCCTCGACGGGCTGATCGTGGGCGCCACGCCCCGCATCGTGGCCGGGGGGCCGGTGACCGAGGACGTGGTGGCGTGCCGGCTCCAGCCCCTCGAGCGGGTGGCGCTGCCCGGGCTCACCCCCGCGCAGGTCGAGGAGCTGCGGGCGACGTTTCCCGACGGCGTGTGCGACTGGAGCCAGCCCGGCATCGGCCAGGACGCGGAGCGCCTGTCGTGGGTCTCGGTCGGCGGCCGCACCTTGACCGCACCGGCGACCGCGCCGGACCTGCTCGCCCGGTCGGCACCCGTCCCGCCGCCCGGGCCGGCGCCGCTGGCCGAGCTGCCCGCCACGGGAGCGGCCGGGATGCTCCCCGCCCTGCTCGGCGCCGCTGGCCTCGGCCTGGCCCTCAGGGCGCTCGCCGCCCGCCGGCGCCCGGGCTGAGCCGGCGCCGCGGCGCGCTCGGGCGGGACGTCGCCGCTCGGTAGCGGCGGATCGCCTCGGCGCGCTCGGCGGCGTGGTCCACGAGCGGTTCGGGGTACCCGCCCGGTGCCGCCCCCGACGACCAGGGCTGGTGCACGTCGCCGTCGTGGCCGGCGAGCTCGGGCACCCACCGGCGGATGTAGTCGCCGTCGGGGTCGTGGCGGCGGGACTGGGTGAGGGGGTTGAGCACCCGGAAGTAGGGGGCGGCGTCGGTGCCGGTGCCCGCCACCCACTGCCAGTTGTGGTTGTTGGAGGCCAGGTCGCCGTCGACCAGGTGGGTGAGGAAGTGTCGGGCGCCCCTCGTCCAGTCGAGGTGCAGGTCCTTCACCAGGAAGCTGGCGGCCACCATCCGCACCCGGTTCGGCATGAAGCCCTCGGCGCGCAGCTGGCGCATGCCGGCGTCGACGAGCGGGTACCCGGTGCGGCCCTCGGCCCAGGCCGCGAACCGCTCGTCGGCGTGGACGCCCGCGTCGTGCGCGATGCCCGCCAGCTCCGGCCGCAGCGCCGTCCACGCCGACCGGGGCCAGGCGGCGAGCACGTGCCCGCAGAACTCGCGCCAGGCCAGCTCCCGCCGGAAGGCCTCTGGGCCGTCCCCCTGGCTCAACCGGCCCAGGACCTGCCGGGGGTGGAGGCACCCCCACTTGAGATAGGGACCCAACCGGGAGGTGGCGTCGAGCGCGGGGCGGTCCCGTTCGAGGTGGTAGCGCTCGACCGGCCCGGCGAGGAAGGCGTCGAGCCGGCGCCGGGCGGCGGCCTCCCCCGGCTCGGGCAGCGAGGCGGCGGTGGCGGGCGGCGCAGGCGGGCCCTCACCGGGTACGCCGGCACGCCAGGGCACGGGCCGGCGGGGCCGGCGCGCCGGGGCGGCCCAACCGCGGTCGCGCCACGCCCGGTAGAAGGGGGTGAAGACCCGGTAGGGCTCGCCGGAGCCGGTGTGGAGCGTGCCCGGCGGCACCGCGAACGAGGAGCCCTCCTCGACGAGGGTTCGCCCGGCGTCGCCGAGCGCGACCGCGACCCGCTGGTCCCGCGCCCGCCCGTAGGGGGTGTGCTCGGCGGTGACGTACACGGCCGGGGCGTCGACCTCGTGGGCCAGCTCGGGGACCACCGCTTCGGGCTGTCCCCGCCGCACGACGAGGGCCCCGCCCGTGGCGGCGGCGAGCTCGGCCAGGCAGCCGGCGAGGAACGCCAGCCGGTTGGCGCCCGAGGCGTGCCACAGGCGGGGGTCGAGCACGAACAGCGGCACCACCTCGTCGTGCTCGGCCAGGGCCCGGAGGAGGGCGGGGTGGTCCGAGAGCCGCAGGTCCCGCCGGAACCAGAGCACCGCCGCGGTCACCGGCCGCCCGGTCTCACTCGTCGAGGCGGAGCGCGGAGATGAACGCCTCCTGGGGGACCTCGACGCGCCCGATGCTCTTCATGCGCTTCTTGCCCTCCTTCTGGCGCTCGAGGAGCTTGCGCTTGCGGGTGATGTCGCCGCCGTAGCACTTGGCCAGCACGTCCTTGCGCTTGGCCTTGACGGTCTCGCGGGCGATGATCCGGCCGCCGATGGCCGCCTGGATGGGCACGTCGAAGAGCTGGCGCGGGATCAGCTCGCGCAGCTTCTCGGTCATGCGCCGGCCGTACTCCTGGGCCTTCGAGCGGTGCACGATCGTGCTGAAGGCGTCCACCGGCACGCCGTTCAGGAGGATGTCGACCCGCACGAGGTCGGAGGGGGCGTAGCCGGCGGGCTCGTAGTCGAGGCTGGCGTAGCCCTTGGTGCGGCTCTTCAGCTGGTCGAAGAAGTCGACCACGACCTCGGCGAGCGGCACGCGGTAGACCAGCTCGATGCGCTCGGGGGACAGGTACTCGAGCTTCTGCTGCTCGCCCCGCCGGTCCTGGCACAGCTCCATCAGCGTGCCCGTGTACTCCGTCGGGCTGAGGATCGTGACCGTGAGCCAGGGCTCCTCGACGGTGTCGATCTCGCTGGCGTGCGGCATGTCCGAGGGGTTGTCGACCTCGACGACGTCGCCCGCGGTGGTGCGCACCCGGTACTCCACCGACGGGGCGGTGGCGATGAGGCTCAGGTCCCACTCGCGCTCGAGGCGCTCGCGCACGATCTCCATGTGCAGCAGGCCCAGGAAGCCGCAGCGGAAGCCGAACCCCAGCGCGCCGGAGGTCTCGGGCTGGTAGGTGAAGCTGGCGTCGTTGAGGCGCAGCTTCTCGAGGGCGTCGCGCAGGTCCTCGAACTCGTCGCCCTCGACGGGGAAGAGCCCGCAGAACACCATGGGCTTCGGGTCCTGGTAGCCGGCGAGGGCCTCGCCCGCGGGGCGCGCCGCGGTGGTGATGGTCTCACCGACGCGCGCCTCGCCCACGTCCTTGACGCCGGCGATCAGGTAGCCGACCTCGCCGGGGCCGAGGCTGGCCACCGGCGTGGGCACCGGGGTGCGCACGCCGATCTCCTCGGCGTCGTGGGTGGTGCCGGCCTGCATGAACAGCAGGCGGGCGCCGCTGTCGAGGCGACCCTGCTGGACCCGCACCGAGCTGACCACGCCCCGGTACTGGTCGTAGTAGCTGTCGAAGATGAGCGCCTGGAGGGGGGCGTCGGCGTCGCCCTCGGGCGGGGGGATGCGCTCGATCACGGCGTCGAGCAGCTCCGGCACGCCCTCGCCGGTCTTGGCGCTGATGCGCAGGATGTCCTCGGCGGCGATGCCGAGCACGTTCTCGATCTCCTCGGCGGCCCGGTCGGGGTCGGCGGCGGGCAGGTCGATCTTGTTGAGCGCGGCGACGATCTCGAGGTCGTGCTCGAGGGCGAGGAAGCAGTTGGCCAGGGTCTGGGCCTCGATGCCCTGGCTGGCGTCGACGAGCAGCACGACGCCCTCGCAGGCGGCGAGCGACCGGGAGACCTCGTAGCCGAAGTCGACGTGGCCGGGGGTGTCCACGAGGTGCAGCAGGTGATCCCGCCAGCGCACCCGCACGTTCTGGGCCTTGATCGTGATGCCGCGCTCGCGCTCGAGCTCCATCGAGTCGAGGTACTGCTCGCGCATCTCCCGGGCGTCGACGGCGCCGGTGAGCTCGAGGATGCGGTCGGCCAGCGTGCTCTTGCCGTGGTCGATGTGCGCCACGATGGCGAGGGCGCGCAGGCGCGACAGGTCGTGCACGGTGCCGACGGTAACGCGGGGGGATCGGGTCCCCACCGGTTGGGGGCGGCGGGGCGGGGCTGGTACGCTCTCCCGGTTCCGGTACGACCCTCCAGGTGACCTCGTGGCCAACATCCGCAGCCAGATCAAGCGCAACCGCCAGAACGAGAAGCGCCGCCTCCGCAACAAGGCGGTGCGCTCCGAGGTGCGCACGCGCACCAAGCGCGCCCTCGCCGCCGCCGAGACGGGCGCCGAGAACGCGGACGAGCTGCTGCGCCTCACCGTGAAGCGCATCGACAAGGCCGCCGCCAAAGGCGTCATCCACAAGAACACGGCGGCCCGGCGCAAGGCCCGTCTCATGCGCCGCATCGCCGCCGCCCGGACCGGCCAGGCCTAGCCCGCCGGATCTAGCGGCGGGCGAGGCGGCACAGCCGGGCGACGAGGACCTCGAGCACGAGCTGATCGGGCCACTCGCTCGCGCCGCGGAGGTCGAGGTCGGCGTCGGCGAGCAGGGTGACGGCCCGGGCGATGCCCGCCGAGCCCAGCCGGCGGCTCTGGTCGAGCGCCTTCTTCGCGGGGAACGTCGAACCGGTGAGCCCGAGCACCTCGGCGGCCTGGCGCTCGCTGGTCGCACCCGAGCCGTCGAGCCGCAGCATGCGCTCGACGTGGGCGTGGAGCACGGCCATCACCTGGAGGGGGTGGCGCCCGCCCGCCGTGGTCATCCGGCGCAGGGCGACCTGGGCCCGGGTGGCGTCGCCCCGGTCGATGGCGTCGGTCAGCTCCCAGGGCGGGACCGAGCCGGCCTCGCCGAGGAACGGCGCCAGGTCATCCTCGGTGACCCGGGCGCCCGCCCCGTACGCGGCGGCGAGCGCGGCGAGCAGGTTCTGGAGCCGGCCGAGGTCCTCGCCCAGGTGCTGCTCGACCGCCCTGCGGGCTCGCGGCTCGAGCCGAACCGGCGCGCCGGCGAGGTGGGCGTCGAGCCAGCTCGTGCGCGCCTTGGCGGTGCGGGGCACACCCGCGTCGACCACACGCCCAGCCTTCTTGACCGCGGCGCCGAGGGCCTGCGGAACCCGGCCACCGGCGCTGACCAGCACCAGCGAGGTGGTGGGCATGGGGTCGGCGAGGTAGGCGGTGAGCGGCGCGACGGCCGCGGCCGGCAGCGAGCCCACGTCGCGCAGCACGACCACGCGGTGCCCGGTCAGCAACGGCGGTGTCTGGGCGGCGTCGACCGCCGCCGCCACCACGCCCTCCGGCCCGGCCTCGCCGGGGTCGCCGGCATCGAGCTCGGTGACGGCGAGCGAGGGGTCGGCCCCGTCGAGGAGCTCGGCGACCAGCGCCCGGGCGGCGTCGCCCACCAGCACCGGGTCGTCGCCCCGCACGAGGTGCACCGCGAGCCGTCCGGCCGTCACGCCGCCTCCAGCACGGCGCTCACGGTGTCGGCCACGCGCCGGGCCCCCCGCACGTCGTGGGCCCGGAGGATGCGGCAGCCGAGCGCCACCCCCAGGGCGTGGGCGGCGTGCGTCGCCCACGCCCGCTCCCCCACCTCGAGGTCGAGCAGCCGGCCGAGGAACGTCTTGTTCGACGCCGACAGCAGCAGCGCGTGGCCGTGCCCGGCGAGCCGGTCCGACGCCCGGAGCAGGGTGAGCGACTGCTGCCAGGTCTTGCCGAGGTCGAGCCCGGCGTCGAGGACGACGCGGTCGGGGGTGAGGCCGGCGGCCCGGGCGCGGGCGGCGCGCTCGAGCAGGAACGCCTCGACCTCCGCGACCACGTCGTCGTAGTGGGGCTCGGGGTCGGGTACCCGCGGCGCCAGCCGGATGTGCGTGGCGACGACGGTGGCGCCGGCCGCGGCGGCGACGTCGAGGTACCGGGGGTCGGCGAAGCCGCTGATGTCGTTGCCGGCCACGGCCCCGGCCGCGTAGGCCGCCTCGGCCACCGCGGCGCGCCAGGTGTCGACCGACACCGGCACGTCGAACCGGGCTCGCAGCGCCTCGACGGCGGGCACCACCCGATCCAGCTCCTCGGCCTCGGTGACCTCGGGGCCGGGACCGGCCTTCACCCCGCCGACGTCCAGCAGGTCGGCGCCGTCGGCCACGAGGCGTTCGGCCCGGGCCAGGAACCGGTCCCAGTCCCAGTGGTCGCCGCGGTCGTAGAACGAGTCGGGCGTGCGGTTCAGGATGCCCATGACGAGCACGCGGGTGTGGAGGTCGTACGTGCGGGCACCGAGGGAGAGCGCGACCGGGGGCACCGTCGTGCGACGCTACACGTCACCGCCCGGATCCCCGGCTCCGGCGCCCACCACCGGCCGGGGCCCGCCCGCGTCCCCGACGTCGACCGCCAGGG
Organism: Actinomycetota bacterium; assembly: GCA_004366205.1. Classification (GTDB taxonomy): domain Bacteria; phylum Actinomycetota; class Acidimicrobiia; order Acidimicrobiales; family CADCSY01; genus SIRW01. Next base: position 26,359 of record SIRW01000110.1, read on the forward strand.
TGCGGCCGTCGGTCCCGACCTGCACCCGGAGCGATCCGACGACGAGCACGCTGCCCGCGGTGGGCACGACGGCGTCCCGGACCCGGTGGCCCGGCGGCGCGAGCACCACGTCGACGGCGACCCGCTGGCGCAGGGTGTGCAGCGCGCCGCCGGCGGTGCGGGTGCCCCGCACCGACACGACCAGGTCGACCCGCCGGACGCCCCGTACCCGCAGGCGGTCGAGGACCCGGCCGGCGTCCGCGCCGTCGAGCACGAGCACCACGCCCCCGCCGGCGCGCCACAGCCGGGCGCCGTGGGCGATCTCCTCTCCCCAGACGGCGTCCCGGGGCGGCACGAGCGCGGCGGCGAGCAAGGCGGCGCTCAGCCCGGCCACCCCGGCCGCGGTTGCCACCGGCCGGCGCCAGCGGCGAGCGGCCAGGGCGACGAGCGCGGCGGCGGCGCCGGCGACGAGGTGGCCGGGCCGGACCACGCCGAGGGGGAGCGCCGATCCCCACGCGGCGACGCGGGCGATCCACTCGGTCAGCACCCGGGTCGGCAGGTGCACGGCGGTCGCCAGCGGTTCGCCCGCGACGCCCGCGGCCAGGCCGGCGGACATGCCCCAGGCCTTCACGAGCCCGGCGGCCGGCGCGGCGAGCACGTTGGCGGGCACGGACGCGACCGGCAGGCCCTCGAAGACCGGCACCAGCACGGGCGCCACGCCGATCTGGGCGGCCACGGTGACCCCGACGGCGTCGGCGACCGGTCGCGGCAGCATCGAGAGCCGGGCGGCGATCGGGCCGGCCAAGACGACGATGCCCGCCGACGCCGCCACCGAGAGGGCGAACGCCAGGTGGCCGACCAGCAACGGGTCGACGATGAGGATGGCGGTGACCGCCAGGCCGAGGGTGCGCAGGCTCGGCGCCGGGCGACCGAGCGACGACGAGGTCACGGCGATCGCCGCCATCACCGACGCCCGCAGCACCGACGGCTCAAAGCGCGTGACGAGACCGAAGAACCCGATCAGCCCGATCGTGACCACGAGGCGGGGGCGGAGCGCCAGGCGGGCCAGCACCGGCCGGACGAGCACCAAGAGCAGCGCCACGTTCTTCCCCGACACGACGAGCAGGTGGGTCAGGCCCGATCCCCGGAAGTCGTCCTCGACCACGTCCGGCTGGCCCCGCCGGTCGCCGAGGACGAACCCGCCGAACAGCGAGCGGTGGCCGGGCGCGAGCGAGGCCGTGCCGGCGTGCAGCGTGCGGCGGACAGCGTTGGCGGCGCGCGCCGGCGGCGCGCCGCCGTGGTGCGCGCCGACCGCGACGACCGCCAGGCGGCCCGAGACGTGGCGGCGCGCCAGCCAGATCCGAGAACGCTCGTCGAGGGGCCGCAGCCAGCCTTCGATCCACACGCGCTCACCGGCCAGCCGCTCGCGGAGGGCGGCGGCCTCGGCGCCCCGGGCCTGGGCCAGGACCCGCCGCCGGCCGACCCGCACCTCCACCCGGACCGCCCCGGCCACAGGGACCGGGTCGGACACCAGCTCCACCTCGGCGGCGACGGCGCGGGGGGCCGGTGGCTCGAGGCCCTGCCAGGACCGCTCCGCCAGGGTCGACGTGACCAGCAGGGCGGCGAGCACGAGCAGCGCCGGCCGCCGAGCGACGAGCGCGAGCACGGCCACCGCCGGCCCCAGCGCCAGCGGGAACGGGTGCCCCCACCAGGCCCCCAGCCCCGCCGCGGCCGCCATGGCCACCACCGCCCGGTCGGTCACCGGTCGCCCGCCTGGGCGGCAACGAGCTGCGGCACACCACGCTCCCCGTCGTCGTTCGCTCGATCGGGGGAGGCAGCGGCGACCCTACGCGCCCCCGGGCCCCGGGCACCAGGGCCCGTTGCCGGCCGTCCGGGGCCCGCGGCGGGCCGTCAGGGCGTGGTGGTCTGGCTGCCGGGGGCGCCCGGGCGCTCGTCGGTGGCGGCCTGGACGTCGGCCTCGCGCTCGGTCTCGGCGTCGTGCGGGTCCGCCGCCCCTTCCTCCCGGATCTCGGCCTGGGTCCGCTCCTCGGGGTCCAGGTCCTCGCGGGACGGGTCGTCGGGTGCTCGCTCGGGCATGGCACCGGGCTACCCGTGGGACCGTGCGGCGAAACGGCCGCCGGCTCCGTAGTGTGACGGCGTGGCACGGGGGTGGTCCGGGCGGCTGGGACCCGCATGGTGGGTCGTCATCGCCGGCACGGTGGTCTTCGCCGTGGTGCACGGTGTGCTGGTCCTGCGGCATCACGCCGCCTTCGGCACCCAGGCGTTCGACTTCGGGATCTTCGACCAGGGCCTGTGGCTGCTGAGCCGGTTCGAGGCGCCGTTCGTGACGGTCCGCGGGCTCCACCTGTTCGGCGACCACTCCTCCTACGCCATGGTCCCTCTCACCCCCCTGTACTGGGTGTGGCCCGACCCGCGGGCCCTGCTGCTGCTCACGGTCGTGGTGCTGGCCCTGGCCGGTCCGCTGCTGTTCGCCCTCGGCCGGGCGGTCGCGCTGCCGCCGGTGCTGGCCGCCGGGGTGGCCCTCGGGTTCCTGCTGCACCCGTCCCTGTCGTGGCAGGCGTGGTGGAACTTCCACCCCGAGCTGCTGGCGGTCAGCCTGGTGCCGCTGGGCTTCCTGCTGCTCGTGCGCGAACGGACCTGGTGGGGCGTCGGCGTGCTGGTCCTCGTCCTGCTCGTGAAGGAGGACGCCCCCCTGGTGATCGCGCCCGCAGGCCTCTACGTGGCGTGGCGGTGGCGCGCCTGGCGAGCCGGCCTGACGCTGACCGGCGCGGCCGTCGTGGCGTTCGTGCTGCACTTCTGGGTGCTGCTCCCCCACTTCTCGCCGACGGGCGAGCTGCTCTACACGGGCCGCTACGGGCACTACGGCGAGGGCCTGAGGGGCGCGCTGGCCGGCATGCTCGCCGATCCGGTGCGGGTCGGCTCCGACCTCGTGGCCGGGCAGCGCCCCGCCTACCTGGCGCTCATGCTGCTCCCGCTGCCCCTGTGCCTGGCGGCGCCCCGGCTGCTCCTGCTCGCCGCACCGATCACCATCGCCAACCTCCTCAGCCTCCACGGCTACCAGCACGAGATCCGCTGGCACTACGCCGCCTACCTCCTCGCCGTCGCCGGCGTCGCCGGCGTCGCCGGCGCGAAGGCGCTCGTCGACGCCCTCGGTCGCCACACCGCACTGCCCCTCGCCGGGGCGGTGCTGGCGGCCGCCCTCGCCGCCCACGCCGGCGCCGGGCCCTCGCCGATCGGCCGGCACCACGACCACTGGTCCCGGCCCCGGGCCGACGACCACCTCGTGCGGGAGGCGCTCGACCGCATCCCCGACGATGCCGCCGTCGCCGCCGACCCGTTCCTCGTCCCGCAGCTGGCGCACCGGCGCTCGGTGTTCATGTTCCCGAACCCGTTCCTCGAGGACAACTGGGGCGCGCCGGGCGAGCCCTGGACGCCACGGCCGGAGCTCGTGGACTGGGTGCTGACCTGGGTGCCGCCCCGCCCCGGCGACCAGGAGCGGGCCCTCGCCGACCTCGAGCGCTCGGGGGCGTTCGAGGTCGTGGTCGACAACGCCCGGGTCCGCCTCCACCGCCGCGTGCCCGGCTGAGGGGAGCGCCCGCCGCCTCACCCCGGCTCGTGCGTTTGCGCCGGTCCCGGCGTGGAGAAGTACCCGGCGACATGGGCACGCACCCACGACCGCGCTGGCACCAGCTGGTGACCGGCGCCCGAGAGCGCATCGCCGGGCTGTTCGCCGCACGGGGGGCCCGGGCGTGGGTCCTGCGCGGGGGGATCGCCCTCGGCGTGTTCGTGGTCGCCGCCGTCGCGGGCTTCGGGGTCCTCTACGCCACCGTCTCGCTGCCTCCGGAGCCCGAGCAGGCCCAGACCAGCGTGGTGCTCGACCGCCACGGCGAGGTCGTCGCCGAGCTCCACGCCGAGGAGCACCGCTACGTGGTCGCCCTCGACGAGGTCTCGCGGATCATGCAGCAGGCGGTCGTCGCCACCGAGGACCGGAACTTCTACCGCCACACGGGACTCGACCCGATCGGGATCACCCGTGCCGCTTACCGCAACCTGCGGGGCGACCGCCAGGGGGGCAGCACGCTCACCCAGCAGCTGGTGAAGAACCAGTACCTGTCGCCGGACCGCTCGCTGGTCCGCAAGGTGCGCGAGGCGGTGCTCGCCATCAAGGTGGAGCAGCGCCACAGCAAGGAGGGCATCCTCGAGCGCTACCTGAACACGGTGTACTTCGGCCGGGGCGCCTACGGGGTCGAGTCGGCGGCGCAGGCCTACTTCGGTGTGCCGGCGGCCGAGCTCGACCTCGCCCAGTCGGCGCTGCTCGCCGGGCTCATCCGGGCGCCGGAGTCCGCCGACCCCGACCGCGATCCCGACGCCGCCCGCACCCGGCGGGCCATCGCTTTGCGCTCGCTCGTCGAGACCGGCGTCGTCGACGAGGACGAGGCCGCGGCGGCCGGCCGGCAGCCGCTCGGCACCCTGCCCCGCAACGCCGACAGCTCGATCGAGGCGGCGGGCGGCGCGGCGTACTTCGTCGACCAGGTGCGGGCGTGGGCGGTGCGCACCTACGGCGAGCGCACGGCGTTCGGTGGCGGCCTTCGGATCCACACGACCCTGGACCTGCGGCTCCAGGCGATGGCCGAGCAGGCGGTCGCCTCGGTGCTCGACCAGCCCGACGACCCGGAGGCGGCGCTGGTGATGCTCGACCCCGACGGTGGCATCGTCGCCATGGTCGGGGGCCGGGACTTCCGCGAGTCCAAGGTGAACCTGGCGCTGGGGCCCGAGGCGGGTGGCTCCGGACGGCAGGCCGGATCCACGTTCAAGCCCATCGTGCTGGCGGCCGCCGTCGAGGCCGGCATCCCCGTGCGCACCACCTACCCGGCTCCCGCCCGCATCCGCATCGACACGGCCGGCGGCCCCTGGGAGGTGGCCAACTTCGGCAACACCGACTACGGCTCGCTCGATCTCGTCGAGGGCACGGTGCACTCCTCGAACACCGTCTACGCCCAGCTGATGGACGAGGTCGGCCCCGAAGCGGTCGTGCGCACGGCGAGCCGCCTCGGCATCTCCTCCGAGCTCCAGCCCCTGCCTTCGCTCGCCCTGGGCGCCCAGGAGGTCTCCCCCCTGGAGATGGCCCGGGCCTTCTCCACGTTCGCGAACCGGGGCACCCGGACGACGCCGCACTACGTCACCCGGGTCGTCGACCACCGCGGCACCACGATCCACACCACCGAGGTCGAGCGTGCCGACGTCATGCCGACCCAGCACGCCGACCTCGTCAACTGGGTGCTGCGCCAGGCGGTCGAGCGGGGGACGGGCCGGGCAGCGGCGATCGGGCGCCCGGTCGCCGGCAAGACCGGGACGACCCAGGACTTCGGCGACGCCTGGTTCGTCGGCTACACACCGGGCTACACCACCGCCGTGTGGATGGGCTACCCGGAAGGGCAGGCCCGGTCCATGACCGACGTGCGGGGCCGGCGGGTCACCGGCGGGTCGTTCCCGGCGACGATCTGGCAGCGGTTCATGGTCGAGGCCATGGCCGGCGTCGAGACCGGCGACTTCGAGCAGCCGCCGGCCGAGCTGCTGGAGGTGCCGCCGCACCAGCGCGAGCCGGACCCCGAGGACGAGACCGAGGGCGAGGACACCACGACCACCACCGAGCCCGAGGACACCACGACCACCACCGAGCCCGCGGACACGACGACCACGACGGCGTCGACGACGACCACCACGGCCCCGCCGACCACGACCACGACCCGGCCCGAGGACACCACCACGACCACCCAACCCGCCAACGGGAGCGGCCGGGGCTCGGGCAGCTCCGACGGCGGCGCCGACGGCGCCTCCACCGGTGGCGACACCACGACCACGACCACGACCGTGCCCGACGGCAGCTGACCGGGCGCCGGGCTACACGCGCACGAGGTCGCGGAGCGCCTCCAGCTTCGCCGGGCCGATGCCCCGAACCTCGATCAGCTCGTCGACGGACCGGAAGCCCCCCCGCCGGTCGCGCTCGGCGAGGATCGCCTGCGCGGTGGCGGGCCCCACGCCCGGCAAGGCCTCGAGCTGACGCTGCGTGGCCGTGTTGAGGTCGACGGGCCCGCCGGTTGGCTCCTCGCCGCTCCCCCCGGCGTCACCGTCGACCGCCACGACGGGCTCACCGGCGCGCGGGACGTGGACGCGCTGGCCGTCGTGGACCACCGCCGCCAGGTTCAGCCGGTCGAGATCGGCGTCGGGCGCCGGCCCGCCGGCGGCGGCGACGGCGTCCACCACGCGCGCGCCGGGCGCCAGGCGGTGCACGCCGGGCGCGGCGACGGCGCCGGCGACGTGCACGACCACATGATCCGGGGCGGCCGTGGTCGTCGTCGCGGCCGTCTCGACGACCGGCAGGGTCTGCTCGACCGGGGGCGGTGCGGGGCCGCGCAGGACCAGGGCGGCGCCCACCAGCACGGCGACCCCGACGCCGGCGACCGTGGCGGCGCGGCCCGGGTCGGCTCGCACCGCTGCCACCACCTGCGCCGCCCGCTCGGACCAGCCGGGGTCGTCGGGCAGCGGGCCCGGACCCGTTCGCTCCGGTCGCCGGACGCGTGGCCGGCCGTCCCCGGTGTCGTGTGGGCGCATGGCGACCCCCAACTCGTCGTGATCACCAGGGGAAGTGGGGGCGCCGGGGCGCCGCCGGCAGCGTAGGCGACCGCCCGGTGCGGGCGGTAGGGGTCGATGGTCAGTACAGGCGGGCCGTCAGCTGCTTGCGGTACTCGCGGGGGCGGGGGTCGTCGGGTCCGAGCACCTCGAGCAGGTCGACGAACTGCTGGCGGGCGTCGTCGTCGTGCTTCACCCGGTCGAGCAGCCCCTGGAGGCGGGCCTCCACGTCGTCGCCGGCGCCGTCGCCGCCGAGCCGGGCGGCCGCCTTGACCCGGCGCACCTCGGCGCTCTCGGGCACCCGCTCGAGCAGGCCCAGCGCCTCCTCGGTGTCGCCCCGGGCGACCAGCGCTTCGGCGAGCGCCACCACGGCCGCCTCGTTGTCCGGTTCGAGCTCGAGGGCCCGCCGGAGCGAGGACTCGTCGCCGGCCGCCACCAGCCGCTGCACCTCGGTCTCCTCTTCGGTCGGCACGAGCCGCTGCACGAACTGCTCGACCACGTGCTCGGGCTGGGCCCCGAGGAACCCGTCGGTGACTGCTCCGTCGACCACGGCGTACACCGCCGGGATCGACTGCACCTGGAAGGCCTGGGCGACCTGGGGGTTCTGGTCGACGTTGACCTTCGCCAGCTCGACCCGCCCGCCCGTGCCGGCGATCACCTTCTCGAGGATCGGCGTCAGCGTGCGGCACGGCCCGCACCACTCCGCCCACAGGTCGACGACCACCGGCACCTCGCGGGACCGGTCGATGACGTCGCGCTGAAACGTTGCGTCGGTGACCTCGGCCATGCCGTCACGATACCGACGCCACGCCGCCTCTCCGACCGCCGGCCGCCGGTCGGCGCCCGGGTCGGGCGCCGACCGCGGCTAGGTTCGAGCCATGAGCGCGGAGGGGACCGAGCACGCGACGGGATCCGGGGTGGAGGGCATCGACGATGCGCGGGTGACCGCCTGGTTCGCCGAGCACGTGCCGGGCGTCGAGCCGCCGCTGGCCTACGAGCTCATCGCCGGTGGCCACTCGAACCTCACCTTCCGGGTCACCGACCAGGCCGGCGGCGCCTGGGTGCTGCGCCGCCCGCCGCTCCGCCAGGTGCTGGCCACCGCCCATGACATGGGCCGCGAGCACCGCATCATCTCGGCGCTGGGGCCCACACCGGTTCCCGTGCCCCCCGCGGTCGGCTACTGCGACGATCCCGACGTGAACGGCGCGCCCTTCTACGTGATGGCCTTCGTCGACGGCCACGTGCTGCGGGACGCCGCCAGCGCCGAGCGCCTGCTCGACGAGGACCAGCGCCGGGCCGCCGGTCTCGGGTTGGTCGACGTGCTCGCCGACATCCACGCCGTCGACCCCGACGCCGTCGGCCTGGGCGACCTGGGCCGCAAGGAGGGCTACATCGCCCGGCAGCTCAAGCGCTGGCACGGGCAGTTCCAGCAGTCGAAGACCCGCGAGCTGCCCGTGATCGACGAGGTCCACGACCACCTCGCCGCCACGATCCCCGAGCAGGGGCCCGCGACGATCGTCCACGGCGACTACCGCCTCGACAACACCATGCTCGGCGACGACGGGCGGGTGGTGGCCGTGCTCGACTGGGAGATCTGCACGCTCGGCGACCCCCTCGCCGACGTCGGGCTGCTGATGGTCTACTGGACCGAGCCCGACGACGAGGGCGCGGCGCTCTTGACCGCGCCCACGGCCCTGCCGGGCTTCCCCCGCCGCCGGGAGCTGCTCGACCGCTACGCCGAGCGGTCGGGCCGCGACCTCGGCGCCATCGACTTCTACACCGCGTTCGGCTACTGGAAGCTGGCGTGCATCGTCGAGGGCGTCTACGCCCGCTACGTGGGGGGCGCCATGGGCTCGGGCCGCGACGGGTTCGAGGCGTTCGGCCAGCAGGTCGTGCGCCTCGCCGAGCAGGCCCGGGCCGCGGCCGAGCGCATCGGCTGACCATGGCCCCGGACCTGTTCGAGCTGGTCGAACGGCCCCGGTTGGTCGATCCCGCCCTCGTCGTCGCCCTCGACGGCTGGGTCGACGCCGGCGCGGCGTCCGCCACCGCCCTCGCCACGCTCCTCGACGCCATCGGTCCGCTCTCGACGGTGGCGATCTTCGACGCCGACGCCCTCGTGGACCACCGGTCGCGCCGGCCGATCCTGCACCTCGTGGAGGGGGTCAGCGCCGGGCTGAGCTGGCCGACGATCGAGCTGCGCCGGGGGCGCGACGCCGACGGGCGCGACGCCCTCGTGCTGCTCGGCGCCGAACCCGACTACCGCTGGCAGGCGTTCAGCCGGGCGGTCGCCGAGCTGGCCTCGGACCTCGGGGCCACGCTCGCCGTCGGCTTCGGGGCGTACCCCGCCCCGGTGCCCCACACCCGCCCCTCCCTGCTCGCGGTCACCGCCTCCGACGACGCCCTGGCGGCCCGGGCCGGCCAGGTCCGGGGCACGCTCGACGTGCCCGCCGGCGCGTCGGCGGCCGTGGAGCGGGCCTTCGCCGATGCGGGGCTCGCCGCCGTCGGCCTGTGGGCGCAGGTGCCGCACTACGCCTCGGCCATGCCCTACCCGGCGGCCGCCCTCGCCCTCCTCGACGGGCTCGCGGCGCTCACGGGGCTCACCGTCGAGCGCGGCGCCCTGCGGGAGGCGGCGAGCGCGACCCGCGCCCAGATCGACGAGCTCATCGCCCGCAGCGACGAGCACACGCAGCTCGTCGCCCAGCTCGAGGCCCGCTTCGACGCCGACGCCGCCCCCACCGGCCTGCCGTCGGGTGACGAGCTGGCCGCCGAGCTCGAGCGCTACCTGCGCGAGCGCGAGCAGTGACCACACCAGGAGGAGCGCCATGAAGATCGACGGGGGCCTGCCCACCGAGCTCACCGCCACCGCCGCCGCGGCCCGCGACGCCGAAGCGGCCGGCTACGACGGGCTCTGGACGGCCGAGACCAGCCACGACCCGTTCCTGCCCCACGTGCTCGCCGCCGAGCACACCGAACGGGTCGAGCTCGGCACGGGCATCGCCGTGGCCTTCGCCCGCAACCCCATGCTGCTCGCCAACATCGCCTACGACCTGCAGGCGTACTCCGGCGGGCGCTTCATCCTCGGCCTGGGCTCGCAGATCAAGCCGCACATCACCAAGCGCTTCTCGATGGAGTGGTCGAAGCCCGCCGCCCGCATGCGCGAGCTGATCCTCGCGGTCCGCGCCATCTGGGCGGCGTGGAACGAGGGCACAAGGCTCGACTTCCGCGGCGACTTCTACACCCACACCCTCATGACCCCGTTCTTCGACCCGGGGCCCAACCCCTACGGCGACGCCCGCATCCACCTCGCGGCGGTGGGTGAGCGGATGACCGAGGTGGCGGGCGAGGTCGCCGACGGGCTCCTCGTCCACGCCTTCACCACCGAGACCTACCTGCGGGAGGTCACGATCCCCGCCCTCGAGCGTGGGCTCGCCAAGGCCGGTCGCTCCCGCGCTGACGTCGAGATCTCAGGCCCGGCGTTCATCGTCACCGGCACCACCGAGGAGGAGATGGCGGCCTCGGCCAAGGGGGTCCGCCAGCAGATCGCGTTCTACGGCTCCACGCCCGCGTACCGGCCCGTGCTCGAGCGTCACGGCTGGGGCGATCTGCAGGACGAGCTGAACCGCCTCTCGAAGCAGGGCGAGTGGGCGGCGATGGGCGAGCTCATCGACGACGACGCCCTCGAGGCCTTCGCCATCGTGGCCGAGCCCGAGCAGATCGCCCCGAAGCTGAAGGCGCGCTACGGCGACGTCGTCGACCGCATCAGCTTCTACGCCCCCTACCGCAGCGACCCCGAGCGCTGGGCCGCCGTCCTCGAGGCCATCAAGGCGGTCTAGCCCGACGGTACGTTCCGTGCGCGGACCGCTTCGCTCCGTCATACTGGTGCAATCGGGACAGACCAGCAGGACCCGCATCGTCGCCCGGCGCCCGGCCCGGTGCTCGTCGTCGACGACGACGCCGCCGTCCGGCGCCTGATCGCCCACGCCCTCACCGCTGCGGGGGTCGAGGTCCTCGAGGCCGCCGACGCCGAGCAGGCCCTCCGCCTCCTGGCCGTGGCCGAGGTCGGGGCCGTGGTGCTCGACCAGCGCCTGCCGGGCATGAGCGGGCGCGACCTGCTGGCCCGCATCCGGGCCGAGGACGGCGCGCTCCCCGTGCTCCTCGTGACCGGCGACGTCGACGTGGCCGACCGGGTCGGCGGACTCGACGCCGGGGCCGACGACTACGTCACCAAGCCCTTCGAGCCCGACGAGCTCGTCGCCCGGGTCATGGCCCGGCTGCGGAGCGGCGCCGTGTGGCGGGCGGTCGTCGACACCCACCTGCGGGAGCGGGCGGTGCTGACCGAGGCCCTGGGCGCGGTCGACCCCGGCGCCGCACCCGAGGCGATCGCCGCCACGATCTGCACCGAGCTGCTCCGACTCCCGGCCGTGCGCGGCGCGGCCATCGTCGCGTTCCGAGGCGAGGGCCTGGCGGTCACGGCGGCGGCCAGCGGGATCGTGCCCTGGGGCTTGAGCCCGGGCGGCGTGCTCCCGATGACCCTGGCCACCTACCTCGGCGAGCGCGCCGCCCTGGGCCCCTGGCTCGAGCGTCCCCCGGCCGTGGCCGCCGGGCCGCTCGCGCCGCCTGCGGCCTGCGCGCCGCTCGAGCAGGCGGGCGTCACCGCCGGCCTGCTCGTGCTGGCGACGGCCGCGGGCCAGCGCGGCGACCACGCGGCCCAGGGCGTGCTCGCCGCCGCCATCGACGTGGGACACGTGGTCGCCGTGCTGCTGCGGCCCGCCCTCACGCCGGGCGACCAGGCGCCCGAGCGCCGGGCGGCCCTGCGCGCCATCGCCGCCGAGGGCCGCTTCACGCCCGTGTTCCAGCCGGTGCTTCGCCTCCAGGACCTCGACGTCGTGGGCTTCGAGGCGCTCAGCCGCTTCGCCGACGGCACCGAGCCGGCCACGGTCTTCGCCGAGGCGGCGGCGCTGGGCGTGGGCGTGGAGATCGAGCTCGCCACGCTCGAAGCCGCCCTCGACGCCGCCGCCGACCTGCCGGCCGGCGCGTGGCTGAGTTGCAACGTCTCGCCGGCGCTCGTGCTCGCCGGGACCGTGCTGCCCTCGGCGCTGGCTCGGGGCGGGCCCGACCGCCGCCTGGTCATCGAGCTGACCGAGCACGACCGCGTCGACGACTACGGCGCGCTGCGCGCCGCGCTCGAGCCGCTCCGGCCCCGGGTCGGCCTGTCGGTCGACGACGCCGGGTCGGGCTTCGCCAGCCTGCACCACGTGCTCGCCCTCGGGCCCGACTTCGTGAAGCTCGACCGCAGCTGGGTGCAGGGCGTCGAGCACGATCCCGCCCGGCAGGCCCTCATCGCCGGGCTCGGCCACTTCGCGGTCCAGACCGGCAGCCGCCTCATCGCCGAGGGCATCGAGACCGACTCGCAGCTCGAGGTCCTCCGCCAGCTCGACGCCGAGCTGGGCCAGGGCTTCCTGCTCGGCCAGCCCGCCCCCGCGAGCGCACCGTGACGACCGGCACGTGTTACCGTAGGTAACATGACTCGCAGCCGCACCCGGGCACGGGATCGGGAGGGCACCCGCCCGCACCTCGACCGGCGCCTCGACCGCGAGGCACGCCGCCAGGCCCTCCTCGACGCCGCCGTGGTGACGATCCGGCGGGAAGGGGCGTCCGCGTCGATGGAGTCGATCGCCGCCGAGGGCGGGGTCACCAAGCCGATCCTGTACCGGCACTTCGGCGACCGCGACGGGCTGGTGCGGGCCGTCGCCGAGCACTTCGCCACCGCCCTGTTCCAGGAGCTGCGCGGCGCCCTGGGCCGGTCGAGCGAGCCGCGTGAGCTGCTCTCGGCCACCATCGACGCCTACCTGGCCTTCGTCGAGCGCGACCCCGACATCTACCGCTTCCTGGTCAGCCAGGTGGCGGGCGCCCACGCGCCCGACCCCGACGAGCTGAGCGGGTTCGTGCGGCGCATCGCCGCCGAGATCACGCTGGTCATCGGCGAGCAGCTGCGCGCCCGGGGGCTCGACTCCGGGCCGGCCGAGCCCTGGGCGTACGGGCTGGTGGGCATGGTGCAGCTGGCCGGCGACTGGTGGCTCGAACGGCGGACGATGCCGCGCCAGCGCCTCGTCGACTACCTCACGACGCTGCTCTGGGAGGGTCTGGGCGCCATGACCAGGGCCGGGCGCCCCCCGGCGGGGCCTACAGCCGGCTGAGCTCGGCCTCGAGGTACCGCGACCGGCACAGCGAGCGCTGGAGCTTGCCCGAGGACGTCTTGGGCAGGCTGCCGGGCTCGACGAGCACGACGTCGGCGGCCGGCAGGCCCACGGCCTCCCGCACCCGCTCGGTGACGAGCTTGGTGACGAGGGTCGGGTCGTCGGACTTGGACTCGGCCACGACCACCAGCGACTCGCGGCCCTTGGTGTTCTCCACACCGAAGGCGATGACGTTGCCGGCCCGCACCCCCTCGATGCTCGAGACGGCCCGTTCCACGTCCTCGGGGAACACGTTGCGGCCCCCGACGATGATCACGTCCTTGATGCGGCCGCAGACCACCAGCTCGCCCTCCACGAGGTAGCCCAGGTCGCCGGTGCGCAACCAGCCGTCGTGGAAGGCGTCGGCGGTGGCGTCGGGCCGCTTGTAGTAGCCCGGCGTGACCGACGTGCCCCGGATCTCGAGCTCGCCCACCTCGCGCTCGCGCATGGGCTCGCCGCTGTCGACGTCGACGATGCGGATCTCGAGGCCGGGCAGCGCGGTGCCGAGCCGGGCGAAGCGGCGGGTGCCCTCGCTGGCCGGGTCGGCGGGCGCCGCGTAGCGGTCGGTCTCGAGGACCCGGCGGTCGACGGCGTCGACCCTCATGCCCGTCATGGGCTCGGGGAACGTCACGCCGAGCGTCGCTTCGGCCATCCCGAAGGCGCAGAACACCGAGCGGGGGTCGAGGCCGTGGCGGGCGCCCGCCTCGCAGAACGCCTCGACGGTGTCGGGGTCGACGGGCTCGGCGCCGTTGAGCCCGATCCGCCAGCGGGACAGATCGAGGCCATCCATGCGTCGCAGGGCCCGGGTGGCGAGCACGTAGGAGAAGTTGGGGCCGGCGGTGGCCGTCCCACCGAAGTCCGACATCCACTGCATCCACCGGGCGGGTGAGGAGAGGAAGTCCTGCGGGGCGGCGAGCACCAGGTCGGTGCCGGTGGCCATCGGCAGGGTCAACAGGCCGATCAGGCCCATGTCGTGGTACAGCGGCAGCCACGAGACCGCCACGTCCTCCTCCACGTCGAGGTGGGCCGCCTCGGCGATGGCGTCGAGGTTGGCGCACAGCACCCGGTGCGGGAGCATCACGCCCTTGGGGTCGGCGGTCGAGCCGCTCGTGAACTGCAGCACGGCGAGGGCGTCGGGATCCTCGGCCGGGCGCTCGTAGGCGCCGGTGTCGCCGCCGAGCAGGTCGGCCAGCAGCACCATGGGCGGGTCGCCCGGGGCCGGCTCGATGAACGGGGCGAGGTCGGGGTCGACCACGACGACGTCGGCGTCGGCGTTGCGGACGCGGGCACGGGTCTGGGCCACGAACTCCTCGATCGAGCCCAGCCGCATCGGCAGCGGGAGCAGCACGGCGGTGGCGCCTGCCAGCCACGTGGCCTGGATGGCCGTGACGAGCGGCCGGGTGGTGGGGCCGAGGATGGCGACGTGGTCGCCGGGGGCGATCCCGCGGGCCTGCAGGACGGCGGCCATGGCCTGCGCCTCCTCGTGCAGGCGCCCCCACGCCACGGGTTGGGGCTCGCCCGACCCCACGAAGGTGATCGTCCCGCCGGGGCGCCCGGCGGCGCGCTCGATCCTCGAGAGAAGCGTCGACATGCACCTTCCGACCTACCCCGCACCGCGTGGGTTACCCACTCGGGTCGCCCGGCCGGCGGCCGGTACGCTCCGGGACATGTCGGAGCAGACCGCCGCCCCGGACACCCCGCCGCACCGCTACACCGCCGCGCTCGCCGGCGAGATCGAGGACCGCTGGCGGGCGCACTGGGACGAGCAGGGAACGTTCCACACGCCCAACCCCACCGGCGCGCTGGCCGACGGGTTCGAAGCGGTCAAGGACCGCCCGAAGCTGTACGTGCTGGACATGTTCCCCTACCCCAGCGGGGTCGGGCTGCACGTGGGGCACCCCCTCGGGTTCATCGGCACCGACGTGTGGGCCCGGTTCATGCGCATGCGGGGCCACAACGTGCTGCACACGATGGGCTACGACGCCTTCGGCCTTCCCGCCGAGCAGTTCGCCGTCGAGACCGGCCAGCACCCCCGGGTCACCACCGAGGCCAACATCGCCACCATGGGCCGCCAGCTGCACCGGCTGGGGCTGGCGCACGACCCCCGCCGCAGCGTGGCGACCACCGACGTGGCCTACGTGCGGTGGACGCAGTGGATCTTCCTGCAGATCTTCAACAGCTTCTACGACCCCGAGGCCGACCGGGCCCGGCCGATCAGCGAGCTGATCGCCGAGCTCGAGTCCGGCGCCCGCGAGCCCGCCGGTGACGCCAACCCCGGCGGGCGGCCCTGGGCGGAGCTGTCGGAGCTCGACCGCCGGCGGGTGGTCGACTCCTACCGCCTGGCCTACCGGCACGAGGCCCCGGTGAACTGGTGCCCGGCGCTCGGGACCGTCCTGGCGAACGAGGAGGTCACCGCCGACGGCCGCTCGGAGCGCGGGAACCACCCCGTCTACAAGCGACCGCTGACGCAGTGGATGCTGCGGATCACGGCCTACGCCGAGCGGCTGCTGGCCGACCTGGACCTGCTGGACTGGACCGACTCGATCAAGCTGATGCAGCGCAACTGGATCGGGCGCAGCGAGGGCGCCCGGGTGCGGTTCCCGGTCGCGGGCCACGACGCCGCCGTCGAGGTGTTCACCACGCGGCCCGACACGCTGTTCGGCGCCACCTACATGGTGCTGGCCCCCGAGCACCCGCTGGTCGACCGCGTCACGGCCGCGGCCTGGCCCGACGGCACGCCCGACGCCTGGAGGGGCGGCGCCGCCACCCCGGCCGACGCGGTGGCGGCGTACCGGCGGGCGGCCTCCACCAAGAGCGACGTCGAGCGCCAGGTCGAGACCCGCGAGAAGACCGGGGTGTTCACCGGTGCGTACTGCGTGAACCCCACGAACGGGCAGGAGATCCCCGTCTTCATCGCCGACTACGTGCTGATGGGCTACGGCACCGGGGCCATCATGGCCGTGCCCGCCCACGACCAGCGGGACTTCGAGTTCGCCCAGGCGTTCGGCCTGCCGATCCCCGTCGTGGTGCAGCCGCCGGCGGCGTGGCTGGCCGAGCGAGGCGTGGATGCCAGCACCCCGGGCGAGCGCTGGCCCGAGGCCTACAGCGGCGAGGGCGTCGGCACGGGCTCCGCCAACGCCGAGGTCACCCTCGACGGGCTGGCCACCCCTGAGGCCAAGCAGGCCATCACCCGCTGGCTCGAGGCCAGCGGCCACGGGGCCGGCACCGTCACCTACCGCCTGCGCGACTGGCTGTTCAGCCGGCAGCGCTACTGGGGCGAGCCCTTCCCGATCGTCTACGACGAGACCGGCCTGCCCGTCGCCCTGCCCGAGGACCAGCTGCCCGTCGAGCTGCCCGAGATCGACGACTACGCCCCCCGGGTCGTGGCCGACGACGACGAGGCCCTCCCCGAGCCGCCGCTCGGCCGGGCCACCGACTGGGCCGAGGTCACGCTCGACCTGGGGGACGGCCCGAAGCGCTACCGGCGGGAGCTGAACACCATGCCCCAGTGGGCGGGGTCGTGCTGGTACTACCTGCGCTACCTGGACCCCACCAACGACGAGGCGCTGGTCGACCCCGAGATCGAGCGCTACTGGATGTGCGGCACCCGCCCCGACGGCACCCCCGCCGCCGGCGGCGTCGACCTGTACGTCGGCGGGGTCGAGCACGCCGTGCTGCACCTGCTCTACGCCCGGTTCTGGCACAAGGTGCTGTACGACCTGGGCCACGTCTCCACGCCCGAGCCCTTCCAGCGCCTCTACAACCAGGGCTACATCCTCGCCGCCGCCTACCGCGACGAGCGGGGCGTGTACGTGCCGGCGGAGGAGGTCGAGGAGACCGAACACGGCTTCAGCTACCAGGGCCGGCCGGTCACCCGCGAGTACGGCAAGATGGGCAAGAGCCTGAAGAACGCGGTGGCGCCCGACGACATCATCGCCGACTACGGGGCTGACACCCTGCGGCTCTACGAGATGGCGATGGGCCCGCTCGACACCGACCGGCCCTGGAACACCCAGGACATCGTGGGCGTTTACCGGTTCCTCCAGCGGGTGTGGCGCAACCTGGTCGACGAGCACACCGGCGCGTCCCGGGTGACGGACGAGCCCGCCGGCGAGGGGACCCGCCGGGTGCTGCACCGGACCATCGCCGCCGTCACCGCCGACATGGCCGCCCTGGAGCTCAACACCGCGGTCGCCCGGTTGATCGAGCTGAACAACCACCTGACCAAGCTGGTGGCCGGCGCCGGCTCGACCCCCCGAGAGGTGGCCGAGCCGCTCGTGCTCATGCTGGCGCCGCTGGCGCCCCACGTCGCCGAGGAGCTGTGGCACCGCCTCGGCCACACCCAGTCGCTGGCCTACGAGCCCTGGCCCGAGCACGACCCCGCCCTCCTGGTCGAGCACGAGGTGGAGCTGCCGGTGCAGGTCGACGGCAAGGTCCGCTCGAAGGTGCGGGTGGCCGCCGACGCCGGCGAGGCGGCCGTGGAGGCCGCGGCGCGGGCCGACGACCGGGTGGCGGCCCTGCTCGAGGGCCGCCAGGTCCGCCGCGTCGTGGTGGTGCCCGGCCGCCTGGTGAACATCGTCACCGGCGGCTGAGTTCGCGCTCGGTCAGCCGGCGGTGCGAGCAGCCGCGGCGCGCTCGGTCTCGGCGCCCTCGGTGACGAGGTGGCCGCGGCCGTCGTCGAGGTGGGCCCGCACGAACCACTGGAACTGCTCCAGCTTGTGGGCGTGGTCGACCAAGAGGCCCTCGGTGACGGGATCGAGCTCGCCCGCCGCGTCGATCGCCTTGCGCTGATCGGCAACGACGCCCTCGTAGACCTTGTCGATGGCCGCCAGGTGCTCCATGGCCGAGGCTCGGGCGAGGTCGTAGTCGTCCCACCGCCGGTGCCCGGCCACGTAACCCGGCGTGCCGACGGGGCTGCCGCCCAGGGCGGCGATGCGCTCGGCGAGCTCATCGGCCATGGCCCGGACCTCGGCCACGTGCGGGTCGAACATCTCGTGCACGCCGATGAAGTTCGGGCCGACGACGTTCCAGTGCACGTGCTTCAAGGTGAGCTCGAGGTCGATCATCGTGACCAGCCGCTCCTGGAGCAGGTCGCGCACCTTCTCGGCCGACTCGACGGGCATGCCCGGGACCGTGAAGCCCTTCTCCATCGTGCATCCACTCCTTGTGGGTCTCGGTTCTCCGTACCTTCCACCTACCCGCCCGCCCGAGCGGCACACCCTCGAGGGTGATACACCCGGTTGGCACCATCCCGACAGGTGTTCGGTGGGCGTGAAGTGGGAGCAACAGGTGCCGGCTGGTATGGTGAGCGCTCCCTTCGGGGGCGTAGCTCAGTTGGTAGAGCGCCACGATGGCATCGTGGAAGTCAGGGGTTCGAATCCCCTCGCCTCCACTCTCCGTGGCGAGGCGTCAGCCGCGGGCGACGGCGGGGCCGGGGGCGGTGGCCCAGTCGAGGCGGGGGACGTCGCCCCACAGGCGCTCGAGCTCGTAGTAGCGGCGGACCTCGTCGAGGAAGACGTGGACGACGACGTCGCCGTAGTCGAGCAGGACCCACTGGGTCTCGGCCAGGCCCTCGACCCGCAGGGGCGCACCGCCGCCGGCGGCCTTGACGCGGGCTTCGACCTCCTCGGCGATCGTGCGGACCTGGCGCGGGTTGGTGCCGCTCGTGACGACGAACCAGTCGACGATCGACAGCACCTCCCCCACCCCGAGCACGACGGTCTCCTGCCCACCTTTGGCCTCGGCCGCCCGGGCCGCCTCGAGGGCCCGGGCGCGCCCGCCGTCGTCCACGAGCGCGGTCGGTGGGCGCTGCTGCTGGTCGTGCTCGGTCAGGTCCGTCCCTCCTGGTCGGCTGTGTCCGTCGCCACGACGGTATCGAGGAAATCGTGGCCCACCACCACGGTGAGCTCGACCACCTCGAGGCGCTGGCGGCTGCGCACCACCTCGCCGACGCCGAGGGCGTCGCGCACGGCGAGGGCGCCGGCGCGCACGCGCTGGTCGTAGTACACGATCTGGGTGGTGGCGTAGTCGAAGCGGTCGGCGTTGCCCACCAGCTTCACCTCGGCGCCGGCCGGCACCAGCCGGGGGGTCACCACCTGGGCGAGACCGGGTTCGCCCGTGCCGTTCAGGAGCTGGACCCGCAGGCGACCGGCGGCGCCGGGCTCGTTGAGCCCGGGTGCCAGCCGGCCCATCAGCGTCGTGAGCTCCGCTGAGAGGACCCGGTACAGGTCGGCGCCGTCGGCGGCACCCGCGGCGACGGGCTCGACCGGGGTGAGGTGGAGCTCGACGGGCCCCGTCGCCAGCAGCCTGACCGCGGCGGCGACGCCGGCCGCGGCCGCGCCCGTCGGGGCCGGCACGCCGGACCGGATGGCGTCGAGCCACGCCTCCCAGAACGCCTGGTGGCGGACGAGCCGCCCCAGGTCGGTCTCGTCCCCGCGGGCGGTGAGCAGCTCGTGGACCCGCTCGGCCGGGACCTCGGTGACGCCCCGCTCGAACAGCACCCGCACCCGCCCGTCGTCGCCGACGGCCTCGATCCGCTCCGGCACCTCGATCCGCAGGGCGCCGGCGGGGCGGACGAGGCCGGCCAGCGCGGTGGCGTCGAGCACGTCGAGGCCGCCCAGCGGGACCCCGAGCAGGTTCTCGGCCGAGGCCTGCAACAGCTCCACGCCGCCGAGCTGGGCGGCGTCGCCGATCCGCTGGAGCCCGAACGAGGGCACCTCGACCATGGCCCCGGCGGGGACGAGCAGCACGGCGCCGCCTCCCTCGCGGGCCGGCAGCAGCACGGCCAGCCCCCCGATGCGGCCGTCCGCGCCGGCGACGGCCGCCAGCACCGGGAGCACGGGCGGGTCGGCGGCGGACGTGCCCGGGGCCTCGCCACCGGCGTCGACGGCTGGGCGCGGGGCCGCCTCGCCGTCGAGGGCGGGCACGACCACCAGCGGGACCGAGAGCGCCAGGGCGAACAGCAGCACCACCCGCACCGCCGCCCGGCGCCGCTCGCGCCGCCGACGGCGGCGGGCGCGCGACCCGTCGCCCGCGGCGGGCAGCCGCACCGCCCGGCTGGCCGGCACGCGGGGACCGGCTGGCGGGGCGCTCGCGGGGGCGGCGGTCATCTCGCGCAACGCTACCGAGCGGGGGCAGCGCATCGGGGGACCGCGTCGCCGGCGGGGCCGGCGGCCGCGCCGGCGCGCCGGCGGGTCAGCGGTACAGGCCGCGGCGGCGGATGACGTCGATCACCGGCTCGGTGACGAGGTAGTCGAGCGGGCGGCCGTCGGCGAACCGGGCCCGCAGGTCGGTGCTCGACACCTCCAGGCGGGGCACCTCGACGCTGAGGCCCTGCCAGCCGGCCGGCAGGCCGGTGGCGCCGGCGGCACCGGGCCGCTCGACCACGACGATCGTGCAGAGCCCCGGCAGGTCGGCGGCGCGCTCCCACGACTCGAGCCCGGCGGCGGCGTCGCTCCCGAGGATGAGGAACAGCTCGGCACCCGGGTGCTGCTCGCGCAGGGCGATCAGGGTGTCGGCGGTGTAGGAGTCGCCGCCCCGGTCGATCTCGATGCGGCTCGCCTCGAGGCCGTCGACGTCGGCGACGGCGGCCTCCACCATGGCGAAGCGGTCTTCGGCAGAGGTGATCGACCGGTCGGCCTTCTGCCACGGGACGTTGGCGACCACCAGCAGCACCCGGTCGAGCCCCAGCTCGTGGCGGACGTTCACCGCCGTGACCAGGTGGCCGACGTGCACGGGGTCGAACGTGCCCCCGAACACGCCGATGCGCTCGTGCCCCACCGCCGGCTCCTCAGGCACCGGCCGGGGCGCCCCGGCGGTGCGCCGCCCGCAGCTCGTCCTGCACCGCCTTGAGCCCCGGCGACAGCTCGACGGGGTAGGCGCCGGGGGCGGCGTCGAGCCGGCGGAGGCCCACGGGCAGCTCGGCGACCGCCTCCCGGCACCGCTCCCGGATCTCGCCGAGGTCCCGGGCCGGGCCCGTCCGCCGCCCAGCCCGCACCACCGGTGTGAGGAGCGGGGTGCCGGGGACCCCGGCCTCGCCCTCGAGGGCGATCACGTCGCCCGCCAGCTCGCCGCCAGCCCGCCGCCGGTGCACCTGCTTGCGGCCGGGCAGCGTCGCCTTCTCGGCGGACAGCTTGATGCGGGGCCCGTCGGCGGCCTCGGCGAGCTTGTAGACCACCCCGAGGTACGGCGCGTCGGCGCTGGTGCCCAGCTGCGTGCCCACGCCGAAGGCGTCGACCGGCGCGCCGGCGGCGACCAGCTCGGCGATGCGCCACTCGTCGAGGTCCCCAGAGGCGAAGATCCGCACGTCGGGGAAACCGCCCTCGTCGAGGATGGCCCGTACGGACCGGCTCAGGAATTCGAGGTCGCCGGAGTCGAGCCGCACCGCCCCCACCCGCCGGCCCTCGGCGGCCAGCTCGCCGGCGACCTGCACGACCCGCCGCGCGCCCTCCTCGGTGTCGTAGGTGTCGATCAGCAGCGTGGTGCCGTCGAAGTCGCGGGCGAAGGCCCGGAACGCCGCCAGCTCGTCGTCGAAGCGCATGACGTAGGAGTGCGCCATCGTGCCGGCGACCGGCACGCCCCACGCCCGCCCGCCCAGCACGAGCGAGGTGCCGCTCGCCCCGCCGATGACGGCGGCCCGGCTGGCTTTGAGGGCGGCGTCGGCGCCGTGGTCGCGGCGGGCCGAGAAGTCGACCCAGCTGCGGCCGTCGCCGCAGGCGAGGCTGACGCGGGCGGCCTTGGAGGCCACCATCGTCTGGAAGCCCACGCAGTTCAGGAGGAACGTCTCGACGAGCTGGGCCTCGACCAGCGGCGCCGTGACCCGCAGG
The DNA here is from genome assembly GCA_004366205.1 of Actinomycetota bacterium. Taxonomy (GTDB): domain Bacteria; phylum Actinomycetota; class Acidimicrobiia; order Acidimicrobiales; family CADCSY01; genus SIRW01. Next base: position 48,050 of record SIRW01000110.1, read on the forward strand.
ATCGGCTCCTGCCCGAACACGAGCTCGCCCTCGGGCACGGCCCACACGTCGCCGGTGAAGCGCAGCTCGCGCAACCGCTCCAGGAACGGGTCGGGGAACATCCCCAGGCTCCGCAGGTAGCCGACGGCGTCGCCGTCGAAGCGGAGCCGCTCGAGGTAGCGGAGGGCCTGCTCGAGCCCGGCGGCCACGAGGAACGAGCGCCGGTCGGGCAGGCGGCGCACGAACAGGTCGAACGTGGCGGGCTCGTCCAGGCCCCGGGCGTGGTAGCTCGCCGCCATCGTGAGCTCGTACAGGTCGGTGACGAGGGCGGCGTTGTCGTCGTCGACCCAGGCCATGGGCCGCTCAGCGGAGGCGGGCGCCGGCCGCCGCCAGCGCGCGCAACGCCCGCTCACCGTCCCCCGGCTCGAGGTCGACGGCGCGGATCCCCTCGGTGAGCACCTCGGTGGCGAACCCGCGCGCCACGGCGTCGAGCGCCGTGTCCTTCACGCAGTAGTCGGTGGCCAGGCCGAGCACCACGACCCGCTCGATCCCCCGGTCGCGCAGCAGCCGCTCGAGCAGCGTGTCGGACTCCTCGCCGCTCTCCGGGTCGCGAACGGTGAACCCCGAGTAGCCGTCCTCGCCGCCCGTGCCCTTGCGCACGACCTCGCCGCCGGCGTCCAGGTCGGGGTGCAGCGCGGCGCCCCACGTGTCGCGGACGCAGTGCACCGGCCAGGTGCCGCCGTCCTTTTCGAAGTGCGGGGTGTCGGGGGGGTGCCAGTCCTGGGTGAACACCACGAGCGCGCCCGCCTCCCGCGCCCGGGCGATCTCGCGGTTGGCGACCGCCACGACCTCCTCGCCGCCCCGCACGTAGAGGCTTCCGGCAGGGTCGGCGAAGTCGTTCTGCACGTCGACCACGATCAACGCCGTTCGGTCGTCGTAGGCGGCCATGACGCCACCCTACCGACGGGCAGCGTCACGCATAGGTCCAATCGGGCTGCTTGCGCTCCTGGCTCTCGTCGTAGACCACGCCGCCGTCCAGCTCGACGATCTTGGGGAACGGGTACGCCCGCGGCAGGGGCAGCCGGCCCTCCATGCGGGCGGCGAAGTCGGCGGGGAACTCGCGCAGGATGCTGCTGATGAGCGCCTGCTCCTCCTCGGGCAGGTAGCAGCGGTTGCCGTCGGTCACGCGCAACAGGCGGGCCCCGATCTCCTCGACCTCGCGCTCGCCCCCCACCCCCGTCTCGATCTGCTCGAGCAGGTCGGTGACGGCGCCGCAGCCCAGCTTGCAGGCGGGGCACTGGTTGCACGACTCCACGTACAGGAACCGGGAGAACAGGCGGGCGACGGTGACCATGTCGGCGGTGTCGTCGTAGACAATGAAGCCCGCCGAGCCCATCCCCGAGCCGATGGCCTGGAACCCCTCGTAGCTGAGCGGGACGTCGAGGTGCCGGGCGGTGACGACGGCGTTGGCGACCCCGGGGAACACCGCCTTGACCGACCGGCCCGGCGCCACCCCACCGCCGATCTCGTCGATGAGCGTCCCGAGCGGGGTGCCAAGCTCCACCTCGGCGTAGGAGGGGGCGACCACGTCCCCCACCACGGCGCAGACGGTCACGCCCGGGCTCTGCTCGGTGCCGAGCGAGCGGTGCCACTCGGGGCCGCGGGCGAGGATCAGCGGCACGGTCGCGAGCGTCTCGACGTTGTTGACGACGGTGGGGTTGGCGTGGGGCGTGTCGCCGTCGACCACGCCCGGGCGGGCCGACCACCCCATCTGGGGCGTGGCGAACAGACCGTGGATGTACGGCGGGAACAGGCGGGGCAGCGGGGCGTCGCCCTCGATGGCGTGCAGCAGCCCCTTCTCCTCGCCGAACAGGTACAGGTCGGGGCCCGTGACCACGTGGATGGGCACGTCCCCGGCCATCCCGGCCGCCTGCATCTCGCGGATCGCCCGGTCGAGGGCCTCGCGCTCGGGCCGGAAGATCTCCTTCACCCCGATGTAGGCGGCGCTCGCCCCGATGGCGAAGGCGGCGATGGCGACGCCCTCGACCACCTGGTAGGCGTTGCGCCGCAGGATCGGGCGGTCCTTGAACGTCCCCGGCTCGCCCTCGGCGCCGTTGCACACCAGGTAGCGGTCACCGGACTCGGGCGGCTCGGCGCGCACCCCCGACCACTTGCGGCCGGTGGGGAACCCGGCGCCGCCGCGACCCCGCAGACCCGAGAGCGTCACCTCCTGCACGGTCGCGCCGGGCCCCAGCTCGTGGGCCCGGGCCAGGCCGGCGCCGCCGCCCCGGGCCCGGTAGGCCTCCAGGCTGGTGACGGGTTCGTCGGGAAGCACCACGCGCTCGTCCATGTTCACCGTCCTAGCAGGGTCGGGTAAGGGTCGACACCAGCCCTCCAGTGGGCGCCGGCGCTGCCGATGAGAGAAGGTGGTCATCCGGCGCCGGGACCGCACCGAAGAAGGTGGGAACACCGACGGGCCTCCCGGCGTTGCATTGATGTCCCCCCTCGTTCTCCAGCCCCGTGACCGGCGTCACCTCCGGCGGGGAATGACATCCGCGTGATTGCTGTTGGAAACAGGTGCGATGAGAGATTCCGTTGGCCAGTATCTGCACGAGATCGGGCTCGTCCCGCTGCTCGACGCCGCCCAGGAGCGCGAGCTCGCCCAGAAGATCGAGGCGGGCCGGGCCGCCCAGGCGCGCCTCGACGAGGGCGAGCGCGGCGTGGCGCTCAAGCGGGCAGTCCGCGAGGGCGAGCGCGCCCGCGACTACTTCATCCGGGCGAACCTCCGGCTGGTGGTCAGCATCGCCCGGCGCTATCCCCTCCCCCCGGGGATGGACCTGCTCGACCTGATCCAGGAGGGCAACCTGGGCCTGGAGCACGCCGTCGAGAAGTTCGACTGGCGCAAGGGCTTCAAGTTCTCGACCTACGCCACCTTCTGGATCCGCCAGTCCATCGGACGGGCCCTCGACCAGAAGGCCAGCCTCGTGCGCCTGCCGAGCGAGCGCTCCGCGCAGCTGCGGGCCGCGCTGCGGGCCGTGGCGGGCGAGACCGACGAGCTCGACGACGAGCTGGCGCACCTGCACCGGCTCGCCACCCCCACGTCGCTCGACCGGCCGGTCGGCGACGACGGCGACCAGGAGCTGGTCGACCTCGTGCCCGACGCCGTCGCCGGCCCCGAGCAGCTCGTGGTCGAGCGCGCCACCGAGGCCCTGGTGACGGGCCTGCTCGACAACCTCGAGCCCCGCTCCCGGCTCGCCGTGGAGCAGCGGTTCGGGCTGGCCGACGGCCAGAAGCGCAGCTACCGGGAGGTCGGCGAGGCCCTCGGCGTCACCGCCGAGGCCGCCCGGCGCATCGTGAAGCGCGCCGTGGACGAGCTGCGCGACGACGCCGCCGCCATCGTCGCCGCCTGAGGCCGACGCGTCGAAGGCCCCGGCCGGCTCCTCGCCGTCCGGGGCCTTCGTGCGCCTGACGCCCGTGATCAGTCGTCCAGCACGAACGTGACCAGCATGTTGACCTTGTAGGAGGTCGCCTTGCCGTCCTCGCCGATCTCCACCTCCTGCTCCTTCACCCACGCCGACTTCACGTTGCGCAGGGTCTGGGTCGCACGCTGGATGCCCGTCTGGAGGGCGTCCTCGAAGCTCTTCTCGGACTTGGCGCTGATCTCGGTCACTCGGGCGACGGTGCCCATCGGTGTACCTCCCGTGTCGCGTTCGGGGTCCCCGCGCCCCTACCCCGTCAGCCCTTCTCTGAACGCCCCGCACCACCCGGTCCGGCCAACTGCTTTGCCTGCGGGCCCCGGATCGGGGACGCTGTAGCGGTATGGCGACGCCCTCCTGGAGCCCTTCGAGCTGGCGCGACCGGCCCGCCGGTCAGCAGCCCGACTGGCCCGACCCGGCCGCGCTCGACCGGGTCCTCAAGCAGCTCTCGACCCTTCCCCCCCTCGTGTTCGCCGGCGAGGCCCGGGCGCTGACCGGCGAGCTCGGCCGGGTCGCGGCGGGTGAGGCGTTCCTGCTCCAGGCAGGTGACTGCGCCGAGTCCTTCGACGGGTTCTCGGCCGACGCCATCCGCGACAAGCTGCGCGTCATCCTCCAGATGGCCGTCGTGCTCACCTACGGATCGGGCGTGCCCGTGCTCAAGGTGGGGCGCATCGCCGGGCAGTTCGCCAAGCCGCGCAGCTCACCGACCGAGCTGGTGGGCGACGTGGAGCTGCCCTCGTTCCGGGGGCACATGGTCAACGACATCGCCCCCACCGCCGAGGCCCGGGCTGCCGACCCCGAGCGGCTCATCCAGGGCTACCACCAGGCCGCGGCCACGCTGAACCTGCTGCGCGCCTTCACAAAGGGCGGGTTCGCCGACCTCAACCGGGTGCACGCCTGGAACCAGGAGTTCGTCGCCAGCAGCCGCCAAGGCCGGCGCTACGAGCGCATCGCCGACGAGATCGAGCGGGCCCTGCGGTTCATGCGGGCGTGCGGCATCGACCTCGAGAACGAGCACCAGCTGCACCAGGTCGACTTCTACACGAGCCACGAGGCGCTGCTCCTGGGCTACGAGGAGGCCCTGACCAGGCGGGACTCGATCACCGGCGACTGGTACGACTGCTCGGCGCACATGCTCTGGGTGGGTGAGCGCACCCGCAGCGTCGACGGCGCCCACGTCGAGTTCCTGTCGGGCATCCACAACCCCGTCGGGGTGAAGCTCGGGCCCGCCGCCGAGCCCGACGAGGCCCTCGCGCTGTGCGAGCGGCTCAACCCCGGCCGGGTCCCCGGCCGGCTCACGCTCATCAGCCGCATGGGCGCGGCCCAGATCGGCGACCGGCTCCCCCCGCTGCTGCGGGCCGTCGCCGACGCCGGGCACCCGGTGGTGTGGGCCTGCGACCCCATGCACGGCAACACCTTCACCTCGCCGTCGGGTCACAAGACCCGGCACTTCGACGACGTGCTCGCCGAGATCGGCGGGTTCTTCGAGGCCCACCGGGCCGAGGGCACCTGGCCGGGCGGCGTGCACATCGAGCTCACCGGTGACGACGTGACCGAGTGCCTCGGCGGCGCCGAGGAGATCCTCGACCACCACCTGGCGACCCGCTACGAGACCATGTGCGATCCGCGCCTGAACGCCCGCCAGTCGCTCGACCTCGCCTTCCAGGTCGCCGAGCTGCTCCGCACCAGCTGACCCGCCCCGCGGTCGGGGTTCTTTCAGCCGACCCGCAAGTTCTCCGTTGCCAGGTTCGTTCCACCGTCGAAGCACCCAAGGGGGTGCGCTCCGGACCGGAACGGGGTTGCACGAGGGGGGAACATGCGCAGGCTCGACGCGCAGGCCGCTGACGACGTCAGCCGGGCAGTGGCCCGGCACCTCGACGAGCTGGGGGCCGACCCGGCGGCGCTCGCCGCCCTGGGACCCGACGGGCTGCGGCGCCACGTCCGCGCCCGCGTCCACCTCCACACGTACCTGCCCTTCTACATCCTCGGGCTGCTCCTGCTGGCGTCACTCGCTCTGTTCCCCAGCCTGGCCGACGACCGGGCGGGCGACGTGGCGCTCGACGCGGGCGACGGGGGCTGGCAGGCCGGCGCCGGCGCCACCGGGCCCACCGGCGCCGGCGTCGGTGGCACGGCTGGCGACGCGGACGCCACCGTGGTCTCGTCGGCACCGGGCGCGCGCAGCGGCGGCGCCGGTGGCGGCGGCGATGCCGGCCCCCAGGCTGGCGGCGGGGGGCAGGCGGCCGGAGCGGACGCGGCGCCGGCCACGGGCCCGATGCGCGACGGGCGGGTCTGCGAGCCGGGGGTGTCCCAGGTGGAGGGCTCGTCGTACGCGGGGCCGTGCCGCCCGGTGTTCCAGGGCGACAACGGCGGCGCCACCTACCGGGGCGTGAGCGGCGACACCATCCGCATCGTCCGCCGAACCTTCCCAGAGACGGCCAACAGCCAGGCGGTGGCCGCGTTCGCCGAGCAGGCCGGGGCGGCCAGCTCCGATGACGTGGCGGTGGTGCGCCGGGCGTTCCTGGACTACTTCAACGAGACGTTCGAGCTCTACGGCCGGCGCGTCGAGCTCGTGGAGTACGTGTCGCAGCACGGCAACGCCACGAACGAGGCCCAGAGCCGCGGCCGGGAGGGCGCCTGCCTCGACGCCGAGCAGATCGTCACCGAGCTCGACGCCTTCGCCGTGGCCATCGGCGGTGGCACCTCGACGTTCTCGGAGTGCGCCGCCCAGCGGGGGCTCATGGTCTTCGGGGCGGCGGCGTACTTCCCCGAGTCGTTCTACCGCCACTACAGCCCCTACCTGTGGGACACGACGATGAACTGCGAGCGGATCAGCAACCTGACCGCCGAGTACATCGGCAAGCGCCTCCTGAACCGCCCCGCCCGCTGGGCCGGCGACCCCGCCTACCGGACGAGAGAGCGGCGCTTCGGGGTGTACGTGCCCAACAACGACGCGTACCAGCGGTGCACCAACAACACCCAGCGGATGATGACCGAGCGCTACGGGGCACCCGAGTCGGTTCGCTACAACTACACGCTGGACGTCTCGCGGTTCCCCGACGAGGCGGCCCGGGCCGTGGTGCAGTTCCGGCAGGCCGGCGTCACCTCCCTGATCCTGGCGTGCGACCCCATCTCGGTGATGTTCCTCACCCAGTCCGCCACCGCCCAGCAGTGGCGGCCCGAGTGGATCCTCATCGGCACGGCGCTCACCGACCTCGAGAACACCGCCCGGCTCTACGAGCAGAGCCAGGTTGACGGGTCGATGTTCGGCCAGAGCCAGCTCGGCAACCCCCGCGACATCCTCGGGCCCGACTCCGAGCCCGGCCGGCTCTACCACCGCATCACCGGCCAGCAGATCCCCGACGGGACCGCCGGCGACTACTTCGCGCTCGTCCAGCTGTTCAGCATGTTGCAGGCGGCGGGCCCCGAGCTGACCCCCGAGAACGTGCGCCGCGGCGCCTTCGCCATGCCTGAGCGCGGGGCGCCCAACTTCCCGGCGGGGCGGTGGTCGTTCGCCGTGGGCGTCGACGGCGACCCGAACGGGGTCAGCCACACCGCCGTGATCGACGCCCGCGAGGTCTACTGGGACGCCAACGCCATCGCCTTCGACGGCGAGCGGGGCGCCTTCATCGAGACGTACGGCGGCCGGCGGTTCACCCACGGCGAGTGGCCCGAGGAGGAGCCACCGGTCTACCCATGAGCGCGCCCGTCACCCCCGAGCACGACGGGGAGGGCGTCGCCGAGGTCGACGCCCTCCTCGACGGCGACCGTCAGGCGTGGTGGCACGTCGCCCCGGCCACCCTCGCCCGCGCCGGCGTCGGCCTCGCCGGGTTCCTCGTGGCCTGGTTCGTCGCCGGCAGCCTCATGAGCCGCGGCCTGCCCGCGGGCATCATCGTGCTGGGCCTGGTGTTCGGCAGCCTCTACGCCCTGCTCGCCATCGGCATCGTGCTCGTCTACCGGGCGAATCGGGTCGTCAACTTCGCCCAGGCCGAGCTGGGATCGGTCGCCGCCGTCCTGGCCATCCAGTTCGTGCTCGTCTGGGGGATGAACTACTTCGTCGCCGTCGGCCTCGGCTTCGGGCTGGCGGCCGCCGTGGGCGCGCTGGTCAACGTGGCGGTCATCCAGCGCTTCCACAAGGCGCCCCGGCTGATCCTGGCGGTGGCGACCATCGCCATCGCCCAGATCCTCAACGGCCTGTCGATCCTCGCCGCCATCATCATCCAGGGCGGCGGCGGGGGCGGCCGCTTCAGCGCGCCCCTCGAGGTGACCTTCGCCATCGAGCCGGTGATCTTCAACGCCAACCACGTGCTGGCCATCATCACCGTGCCCGCCGTGATGATCGGCCTCGTCGCCTTCCTCCGCTTCACGAGCTACGGCATGGCGATCCGCGCGGCAGCCGACAACGGCGACCGGGCGAGCCTCCTCGGCATCCCCGTCCCCCGGTTGTCGACGGTGGTGTGGGCCCTGGCCGGGTTCCTGTCGGCCGTGGCGATCATCCTGCGCATCCCCATCGTCGGGTTCGCCTCGTTCCAGAGCGTCTCGGGCGACGGCTACTCGCTGCTGCTCCGGACGCTGGCCGCCGCCGTGATCGGCCGGATGGAGAGCATCCCGCGCACCGTGGTGGCGGCCCTCGCCCTCGGCGTCTTCCAGGAAGCGGCGAGCTGGCAGTTCGCCAACACCGACTTCGTCGATGCCACCCTCGTGCTCGTCATCCTCGTCGGGCTGCTGACCCAGCGCGACGTCTTCTCGCGCGCCCAGGAGACCGGCATCGCCACCTGGCGGGCGATCCGCGAGATCCGGCCCGTCCCCGAGGAGCTGCGGCGGCTGCCGGAGGTGCGACTCGGCTTCGGTGCCGTGCGCTGGGCCCTGCTCGGCGGGGCGATGGTCTTCCCGGTCGTCGGCACGGCGAGCCAGGCCAGCGCCATGACGATCATCTTCGTCTACGCCATCGTGGCCGTGTCGCTGTACGTGCTCACGGGCTGGGCCGGGCACATATCTCTCGGCCAGTTCGCCCTCGCCGGGTTCGGCGGCGCCGCCACCGCCGTGCTGTACGGCCGTCACGGCGTTGACTTCGTGCTCGCCCTGCTCGCCGGGAGCCTGCTCGCCGCGCTGGTTGCGCTGGTCATCGGCCTGCCGGCCCTGCGGATCCGCGGCCCGTTCCTCGCCGTCACGACGCTCGCCTTCGCCGTCACCGCCTCCAACTTCTTCCTGGTCGAGCGCTACTTCCCGTGGTTCATCCAGCGCAGCATCGACCGGCCCCGCCTGTGGGACCGCATCCCCCTCGACGAGAGCTGGCAGCTCTACTACTTCACGCTCGCCGGGCTGCTCCTGGTCCTCGCGGGTGTGCGCAGCCTGCGCCAGAGCCGCACCGGTCGGGCCATCATCGCCGTCCGGGACAACGAGCAGGCGGCCCAGTCGGTCACGCTCGACGCCACGCGGCTGAAGCTCACGGCCTTCGTGATCTCCGGCGCCATCGCGGGCTTCGCCGGCGGGCTCTACGTGCTCGACCAGCAGGGCCTGCACACCGACGCGTTCGGGGTCGAGGCCAGCGTGCGGCTGTTCTCGATGGTCGTCATCGGAGGCCTCGGCTCACTGCCCGGCGCCGTCCTCGGCGCCTTCTACATCCGCGGCGCGGAGTTCCTGCTCTCCCCCGCCTGGTCCCTCATCGCCAGCGGGGTGGGCGTGCTCGCCCTGCTCCTGCTCGTGCCCGAGGGCCTGGGCGGCGTCCTCTACGGCATCCGCGATCGCTACCTGCGGGCGGTGGCGAAGCGGCGCGGCATCCTCGTGCCCAGCCTGGTCGCCGACGCCGCCACCGACCGGGGCGAGTCCGAGGCTCTCGACTCGGCCCTCACCGGCCTGTCCACCGGCGCGCCGCCCGAGGGCGGGGCCGAGCCGGCCGTGGAGGTGCAGGCCCGATGACCGAGCCGGTCGACCAGCTGTTCTCCGAGCCCGACGGCCGCCCGCCCCGGAAGTGGGGCCTCGAGCGCATCACCGGTGGGGCCCCCGCCTTCCCGCTGGTCGTGCTGTTCGGGCTCAACGCCGTCGACGAGCTCGACCGCGAAGCCTTCAACATCCTCGTCCCCAACATCCGCGACGCCTTCGACCTGAGCATCCAGGGCGTGCTGCTGCTCGGCTCGCTGGTCGCCCTGGCCGTGCTGTTCCTGGAGGTGCCCCTGTCGCACCTCGCCGACCGGTGGAACCGCGTGCGCATCTCGATCGTCGGGGCGTCGGCCTGGGGCGGCTTCTCGGTGCTGACCGGCCTCGCACCCAGCGTGGGCGTCTTGGGCATCGCCCGCACCGGCGCCGGGCTCGGCCGGGCCGTGAACGGCTCGACCCACAACTCGCTCATCGCCGACTGGTACCCACCCGACGTGCGGCCGGCCGTCTACGGGGTGCACCGGGCGGCCAACTCGGTGGGGCAGTTCGTGGGGCCGCTGGCGGCGGGAGCCATCGCCTTCCTGCTCGGGTGGCGAGCGCCGTTCATCGTGTTCGCCGTCCCCACGTTCGTCTTCGTGCTGCTGGCGCTGCGCCTGCGCGAGCCGGTCCGGGGCAACCAGGAGCGTCGCGCCCTCGGCGCCGACGAGGCGACCGCCAGCACCGAGGAGAAGCCCGCCCGCTTCGGTGAGGCCGTCGGCATCCTGTGGCAGGTCCGCAGCCTGCGGCGGCTCTGGCTCTCGCTGCCGGTCGTGGCCATCGCCGTGGTGGGCCTCGCCCCGCTGATCCAGCTGTTCTACGAGGAGGAGTTCGGCCTCAACGAGCTCCAGCGGGGCGTCATCTCGGCGCTCACCGAGCCCGCTCAGCTCCTGGGCTACCTGGTCGGCATCCCCATCGCCACGCGCCTCATGCGCCGCAACCCGGGGCTGCTGGCCACGTTCTCGGCCGTGCTCACCGCCCTCTCCGCCGTCTCGCTGCTGCTGCTCGTCGTGGCCCGCAACCTGGTGCTGGCAGTCGGCAGTCAGGTGGTGCTGGCGGCGGTGCGGTCGTCGCTGGCCCCGGGGATCGCCGCCCTCGGGTCGCTGGTGATCCCCGCCCGGGTGCGGTCGCTCGGCTTCAGCGTCGCCAACTTCTTCATCATCCCCGCCCTCTTCGCCGGGCCGGTCGTCGGCGGGTTCGCCGACGACTGGGGGCTGCGCCCGGCCATGCTGCTCCTCATCCCGGTGATGCTGCTGGGGGCGTTCATGATCGGCACCGTCGCCCCCTTCGTGCGGGGTGACATCGACCGGGCGGCCCGGTCGAGCGTGGCGATGGCCGAGGTGCGCCGGGCCCGCCTCGAGGGCGACCCCAAGCTGCTCGTGGTGCGTGACCTCGACGTGTCCTACGGGCAGACCCAGGTCCTGTTCGGCGTCGACTTCGACGTCCGCGACGGCGAGATCGTGGCCCTGCTCGGCACCAACGGCTCGGGCAAGTCGACCCTGCTCAAGACCATCTCCGGTCTGCTCACGCCCGACGCGGGCGTGGTCATCTTCGACGGCGAGGACATCAGCACGCTCAACGCCGTGCGCACCGCCCAGCTCGGCATCGCCCAGGTGCCCGGCGGGCGGGGCGTGTTCCCCAACCTGACGGTGGCCGAGAACCTCAAGGTGGCGTGCTGGATGAACCGGCGCGACCCGGACCACGTCCGGCGCGCCCTCGAGCGCGTCCTCGAGTACTTCCCCGCCCTCCGCAGGCGCTGGCACACCCGCGGCGGTGACCTGTCCGGCGGCGAGCAGCAGATGCTGAGCCTGTCGCAGGCGTTCATCGCCCGTCCCCGCCTCCTCATGATCGACGAGCTCTCGCTCGGCCTCGCGCCCACGATCGTCGAGAAGCTGGTCGGGATCGTGCGCGAGATCCACGCCGGCGGCACGACGGTGGTGCTCGTCGAGCAGTCCGTGCACACCGCGCTGCGCCTGGCCGAGCGGGCGGTGTTCATGGAGAAGGGCGAGGTGCGCTTCAGCGGCCCCACCAGCGAGCTGCTCGAGCGGCCCGACGTGCTGCGGTCGGTCTTCCTCGAGGGCGCCCAGAGCGCCCTGGGCGGCCACGGCGGCGAGACCGGCAACAGCGCCGGACGCCGCCGGCGCCGGGCGCCGGCGGCGGCGCGCCGGGGCGCAGACGGGAACGGCCACGACCGCCGCGAGGTCGTGCTGCGCACACGGGGGCTCACCAAGCGCTATGGCGGCGTCACCGCCGTCGACGGCGTGGACCTCGACCTGCAGGACGGCGAGATCCTCGGGCTGATCGGCCCCAACGGCGCAGGCAAGACCACGATCTTCGATCTCATCTCGGGGTTCGCGCCGATCGACGGCGGCCAGGTCGTGCTGCGGGGCATCGACGTGACCCACGTCCCCGCGCACGTGCGGGCGGGGCTCGGGCTGGGTCGGTCCTTCCAGGACGCACGCCTCTGGTCCTCGCTCACCGTGCGGGAGGCGCTGGCCGTCGCCTTGGAGCGGTCGATCGACGTCCGCTCGCCCCTCGCGGCCCTGTTCGGGATGCCCCAGGTCCGGGACTCCGAGCGGGCCACCGCCGCTCGAGTCGATGAGCTGATCGAGTTGCTCGCCCTCGGCGCCTTCCGCGACAAGTTCGTGTCCGAGCTGTCCACGGGCTCGCGACGGATGGTCGAGATCGCCGCCATCCTGGCCAACGAGCCAAGGGTGCTGCTGCTCGACGAGCCCTCGTCGGGCATCGCCCAGAAAGAGACCGAAGCCCTTGGCCCCGTCATCCGGCGGCTCCGCGAGCACATGGACGGCAGCATCGTCGTGATCGAGCACGACATGCCCCTGCTCACCGGTCTGGCCGACCGTGTGGTCGCCCTCGACCTCGGCCGCGTCGTCACCGAGGGGCCGCCGCTCGAGGTCGTCCGCCACCCCCGCGTCGTCGAGTCCTACCTCGGCGGCGCCGTCGATGAGCTCACCACGCCAGGAGGCACACCGTGACGCGCCCGACGACCCCCGCCGCCGACCCGACGACGGCCGCCCTGGCCGAGGACCGGGTGGTCCGCGGCGCCCTGCGGACCTTCGTGCACGTCCGCCGCTACCAGAAGTTCTACGCCGCCGGCGTCGTCTGGCTCGTGGTCATGGCGATGCTGCCCGCCGGCAGCCCGCTGCGGGCGCCCCTGCTCGGTCCCTCGGGTGAGTCGAGCATCACACCGGTCGACGACGTGGCCACCGGCCACCCGGGCCCGGGCGCCCCCGGCGCCAGCGCCGGGGCGGTGGCACCGTCGACGCCCGCGGGCCAGCCCGGCACCGCGTCGTCCCCGCCACCGGCAGGCCCCGGCGGAGCCCCACTCGCCGGGGCCGAGGGCACCGGCGCCGCTCCTCCCCCACCGTTCGGGGACACCGGCGCCGCCCCGGGCGACGAAGGCGGCGACGCCTGGCGCTGCGACCTCGACGACATCCTCCCGGCGCCGGTCGCCGGGCAGGTCGCCGGGACGCTCGACACGGTCCTGGGGACCGTGCCGGCGGCGACGGGTGCGGATCTGCCGGTCGATGCGCTGGCCGAGCTCGGGTGCACCACCACGGCCGCGACCGCGCCGGTGGCGCCCACCGCCGCGCTGGCGAACCTCGCCGCCGCCCTGGAGGCGCTCGCCGGGACGATCGACGCCGTCGCCGGCGCCCTCGAGGCGGTCGGCGCCGCGCCGGCCGCCCCCGCCGAGGTGCACGGGAGCGTCGTAGGCCTCCTCGACCAGCTGGCGCTCGACCTGGCCGCGGTCGGGCGCACCGCCGGCCCGGTCGCCGGCGCCCGCCGAGACGGTTCGGTGGACGACCGGACCGTCGTCCGCCTGCTCGGCCCCAGCCACGCCGAGCTGGTGCGCGCCACCGAGCGGGCCGACGCGGCAGGCATGGGCGCGGTGGCGTCGATGGCCGCGGCAGGGCTGCCGACCGGCGTGCAGCCGGCGTTCGTGCCCGGGGTGCCGGTGCCCGACCTGCCAGAGGAGCTGCAGCCCGCTCTCGAGGCCCTCGCCCCCCTGCTCGCCGAAGGGTGCAAGGCCGTGGGCCTGGTCGGCGTGGTCGTGTTCCTCGTCGGCGGCACCGTCGATGATGTGCCGACCGACGAGATCTACCCGCTCGTCGAGCCGCTGTTCCTGCTCTGCGGACAGGTGCCCTATCCCGAGACGACCTCCAGGTGCGCGCTCGACGACTCGTCGCCCGTCGACGGCGTGCTGGGCGACGTCTCAGGTGACGTGCCCGCCGAGACCCCGCCCGCTCTCGGCACCCTCCTCGACCAGCTGCTCGCCATCGAAGCGGCGATCGAGACGCTCACGGGCCAGACGCTGCCCGCCAGCATCGCCGCCGAGCTGAGCGAGCAGCTCGACTGCCGGACCCAGGACCTCAGCGACGACGGGATCGTCTCGTTCGGGGACGGGTCGGAGTGGGCCGACAGCGACGGCGGCCTCCCCCCGCAGGCGGACGGTGGCACCGGGGTGCTCGACGCCGGGCTCCCGGGTGGGCTGCCCGCCACGGGCGGCGACCGACCGGCGTTGGCTCCCGTGGCGCTCCTGTTGGCCCTCGGCGGGCTGGCGGCGCGCCGCGCCCGGGCGCGCCTCACTCCCTGACCGCCACCTCGGCAGGAACCGAGGGACCTGACGGCGAAGTCAGTGACATCGGTCACGACCTGTTGACCGCCAGGTCAGCAGGTCGTAAGACTGCCGAACGATCTGCGTGACGCTGGTCACGCGAGCCACCGACTGTCTGCTGGGGGGATGACGGATGGCGCGATCCACGGGCGGGGGCGAGCTCGCCGAGCAGGTACGGGCGGAGCGGGCGGCGATCGCCGCCGAGACCGACCCGTGGGTGCGGCGCCGGCTGCGGGTGCGGTCCCACCTTCGGACCTACCTGCCGATCTACGCCCTGGCCACCGTGTGGGTCGTGCTGATCGCGAACTTCCCGAGCATCGAGCGCGGGGTCCGCAGCGTGGCCGGCGACGGTGGCGGGTTCGCCGCCGGCCAGAACGGCGGCTTCGACGACGAGTGGGACGGCGCATGGGACGGCGGCGCCGGGGCCGCGGGCACTGCCGGCGGCAGGCGCACGGGGGGTGGGCCCGGTGGCGGCGCGGCTGGCGCCCAGACCGCCGGAGCCGGCGGCGGCGGTGGGGGCGGCCAGGCCAGCGGAGGCTCCGTCGGCACCGTCGCCCGGTCGGGCGTGGAGTGCGTCGAAGGCGCCCGGCAGCTCCCCGACTCGGCCTACGCCGCACCGTGCGTGCCCCGCTGGGAGGGTGACAACGGGGGCGCCACCTACCGGGGTGTCACCGCCGACACGATCAGGATCGTCCGCCGCTCGTTCCCCGAGTCCCCCAACCAGCGGGCCGTGCGCGCCGCCCAGGCCCAGGCCGGGTTCGCCGACCAGCAGGTGACCGAGCGGGTCAGGGACGTGTTCCTCGAGTACTTCCAGGGCGCCTACGAGCTCTACGGCCGCCAGGTCGAGTTCGTCGACTACGTCTCCCAGCACGGCGACGCCACCGCCGAGGCGCAGAGCCAGGGGCGCGAGGGCGCCTGCCTCGATGCCGAGCAGATCCTCGCCGAGTTCGCCCCCTTCGGCGTGGGCAACGGCCAGTCCGACCCGTTCTCGGACTGCGCCTACCGCCGTGGCATGGTCGTCTTCCAGGGCGCGGCCTACTTCCCCGAGTCGTGGTACCGGGAGCGCAGCCCGTTCGTGTGGCACACGGTGATGGACTGCGAGCGCATCTCGTACCAGGTGGCGGAGTACATCGGGAAGCGCCTCCACGGCCGCAACGCCCGCTGGGCGGGCGACCCGCTGATGCGCCAGCAGGAACGCCGCTTCGGGGTGTACGTGCCCAACAACGACGCCTACCAGCACTGCGTCAACGTCTATGAGCGCGAGGCGCGGGAGAAGTACGGCGCGACGATCGCCGCCCGGTACAACTACACGCTCGACGTGTCGCGGTTCCCCGACGAGGCCGCCCGGGCCGCGGTCCAGTTCCGCCAGGCCGGCGTCACCAGCCTGGTGCTCGCATGCGACCCCATCTCGGTCATCTTCCTGACCGGCGCCGCCACCGCCCAGCGCTGGCAGCCCGAGTGGATCCTGATCGGCGTGGCCGGCACCGACCTCGAGAACTGGGCCCGTCTGTACGACGGGCAGGTCGACGGCAGCCTGTTCGGCATGAGCCAGCTCGCCGACGCCGACCGCATCATGGGCCCCGAGAGCGAGCCGGGCCGGCTCTACCGGCGCCTCACCGGCGAGGAGATCCCCGAGGGCACCACCGGCGAGTACTACGCCTACGTCCACATGTTCAACATGCTGCAGGCGGCCGGGCCGAACCTGACGCCGGAGAACATGGCCCGCGGGACCTGGGCGATGCCCCCGGCAGGCGCACCCGACTACGCGGTCGGCATGTGGAACTTCCGTGACGGGCCCGACGGCACGCCCGGCGGCCGGGCCCACACCGCCATCGACGACTCCCGCGAGATCTACTGGGACGCGAGCGCCACCGCTCCCGACGGCAACCGGGGGGCGTTCATCCCCACCTACGACGGTCGCCGCTTCCGCAACGGCGAGTGGCCCGCCGAGGAACCACCCGTCTACCCGGGACGGTAGGCGCACGTGGCCCTCACCGCACCCAGCGGCGACCACCGGCTCGACGGCGCCGAGCTCCGCCCCGGCACGGCCCGCACGGTGGTGGCCGAGGCGCTGGATGGGCTCCGGGAGCGCACCCCCCAGGAGTGGGGGCGAACCGCCGCGTGGGTCCTCGGGCTCCTGCTCATGTGGCTGGTCCTCGACCGGGTGCTCACACGGGGGCTGCCCCCCGGCATCATCGTCCTCGGGCTGGTCTTCGGTTCGTTCTACGCCCTGCTCGCCATCGGCGTCGTGCTGATCTACCGGGCCAACCGCGTGATCAACTTCGCCCAGGCCGAGCTGGGCTCGGTCGCGGCGGTCACCGCGATCCAGCTCGTCATCGTCTGGGGCTGGAACTACTTCATGGCGATCGGCGCCGGCCTGGTGCTGGCCGCCCTGGTCGGCGCCATCGTGAACGTGGCCGTCATCCGCCGGTTCCGCAACGCCCCCCGCCTGCTGCTCGCCGTGGCCACCATCGGCATCGCCCAGATCCTCAACGGCCTCTCCATCCTCATCGGCCTGTTGTTCGCGGGCGGAGCCGGTGCCGGGCGGTTCGCCACGCCGTTCGAGGCCAGCTTCAGCATCAACCCCGTCGTCTTCAACGCCAACCACGTGGTGGCGCTGGTGGTGGTGCCCACCGTGATGGTGGGCCTCGGGGCGTTCCTGCGCTTCAGCAGCTACGGCACGGCGATCCGGGCCGCCGCCGAGAACGGCGACCGGGCGAGCCTGCTCGGCGTCCCGGTGCCCCGGCTCTCGACGATCGTCTGGTCGCTCGCCGCCGTGCTGTCGGCGGTGGCGGTGATCCTGCGCATCCCGATCGTCGGCTTCACCTCGTTCCAGGGCGTGTCGGGAGCCGGGAACGCGCTGCTCCTGCGCACGCTCGCCGCCGCCGTCATCGGCCGAATGGAGAGCCTGCCCCGAACCGTGGTCGCCGCCCTCGCCATCGGCGTGTTCCAGGAGATCGCCAGCTGGCAGTTCGCGAACACCGACTTCGTCGACGCCAGCCTCGTCGTCGTGATCCTGGTCGCGCTGCTCGTGCAGCGCGACCTGCTGCGGCGGGCGGCCGAGACCGGCATCTCGACCTGGAAGGCGGTGCGCGAGGTGCGCCCGATCCCCGCCGAGCTGCGCGACCTGCCCGAGATCCGCTACGGGTTCGGCGCCGTGCGGATCCTGCTCGCCGGCGGGGCCCTCCTGTGGCCCGTCTTCGCCAGCTCCAGCCAGACCAGCGCCATGTCGATCATCCTGATCTACGCCATCGTGGCGCTGTCCCTGCTCATCCTCACGGGCTGGGCCGGCCACATCTCCCTCGGTCAGTTCGCCCTCGCCGGCTTCGGCGGCGCCACGACCGCGGTGCTCTACGGCCGGCACGGCTGGGACTACTTCTTCGCCCTGCCCGCCGGGGTGGCCGTCGCCGCCGCCGTCGCCCTGGTGATCGGCCTCCCGGCCCTGCGCATCCGGGGACCCTTCCTCGCCGTGACCACGCTCGCCTTCGCCGTGACCGCCGCCAACTTCCTGCTGGTCGAGCGCTACTTCCCGTGGTTCATCCAGCGCCGCATCGAGCGGCCTGTGCTGTTCAACCGCTTCCCGCTCGACGAGAGCTGGCAGATGTACTACCTCGCCCTCGCCGGCCTGCTGCTCACGCTCTGGTTCGTGCGCAACCTGCGCCAGAGCCGGACCGGTCGGGCGATCATCGCCGTGCGGGACAACGCCCTGGCCGCCGAGTCGGTGACGATGAACACCACCCGGCTCAAGCTGGTGGCGTTCGTGATCTCCGGCGCCCTCGCCGGCTTCGCCGGCGGCCTCTACGTCGTGTACGCCCAGGGCCTCCAGACCGACGCGTTCGGCGCCGAGCAGAGCATCCGGCTGTTCTCGATGGTCGTCATCGGGGGGCTCGGCTCCGTCCCGGGCGCGGTGCTCGGCGCCTTCTACATCCGCGGCGCCGAGTTCCTGCTCCCGCCCGCCTGGTCGCTTATGGCGAGCGGTGCCGGGATCCTGCTGCTGCTGATGTTCCTGCCCGAGGGGCTCGGCGGCCTCGTGTACGGCGTCCGAGACCGCATCCTGCGCCTGGTGGCGCGCCGGCGCGGCCTGGTCGTGCCCAGCCTGCTCGCCGACGTCCGGGTGGAGCGGGCCGGCGACGACGACCAGGCCGGCGACGACGCCCGGGACGAGCCCGACACCGAGGCCCTGCTCACCGGTGCCCTCGGTGGGCTCGGCCGCGACCAGGACCGCACCGAACGGGAGGCGCCGTGACCGACATCCGCCCCGACCGCACCCGGCCGCCCGCACCCGACGGCTCTCCCGCCCGCCGGCGCCGCGAGCGGCCCCTCCGGGCGCCGGGCCGGAACGGCGGCGGCAGCGAACCGTCGACGAACGGGAGGGGGCGTCCCGGGAGCAGCGCCGCGCCGACCGGGCACGAGGCACCGCCCGACACGCCGCCCGCCGACCCGGTCACCCCGGTCGGCGGCGAAGCGGGCCTCGCCGTGGCCGCGGCCGAAGCGGCCAGACGCGCCACGACGCCGGTCGAGCCCCTGTTCGAGGGCGGCGGCGGGAGGTGGCGGCGCTTCGATCCGCGGCGGATCACCGGCTCGGCGCCGTTCTTCCCGCTCGCCGTGCTGTTCGGGCTCAACGCCGTGGACGAGCTCGACCGGGCCGCCTTCAACGTCCTCACGCCCGAGATCCGCGACGGCTTCGGGCTCAGCATCGCCGGTGTGGCCACGCTCACCGCCGTCCTCCTGCCGGTGTCGCTGCTGCTCGAGTTCCCCATCGCGTACTTCGCCGACCGCAAGAGGCGGGTGCGGATGGCCGCGGCCGGCGCCGCCATCTGGGCGTTCTTCTCGGCCTTCACCGGCCTGGCCTGGAACCTGTTCGCCCTCTACGTCGCCCGCATCGGATCGGCGTTCGGGAAGCTCTTCAACGCCACGCACAACAGCCTGCTCGCCGACTACTACCCCCGCGAGCAGCGGGCTCGGGTGTTCTACGCCCACCGGTTCGCCAACTCGCTCGGGCAGTTCGCCGGCCCGCTCGCCGCCGGCTTCCTGGCGCTGTGGCTGGGCTGGCGCATGCCGTTCATCGTCCTCGCCGTCCCCTCGGCCGTGCTGGTCTTCCTGGCGCTGCGGCTGCGGGAGCCGAAGCGGGGGGTGCACGAGCGCGTCGAAGCCGGCGCCGACGCGGCGACGGCCGAGGTCGAGGACGAAGCCGCGAGCGTCGGCGAGACCTTCCGGACGCTGTTCGCCCTGCCGTCCGCCCGGCGCATCTACTTCTCCCTGCCGTTCCTGACCGCCTTCAGCCTCGGCGTCGGCACGTTCCTGAGCCTCTACTACGAGGACGTGTTCAGCGTCGGGCCGGCCTGGCGCGGGGTGATCTTCGGCAGCACCGAGATCTTCCAGGTGGCGAGCCTGCTGGCCGGGGCCATCATCGTGCAGCGCACGATGAACCGCGACCCGGGCCTCACGATGAAGCTCATCGCCCTCGTCGCCGTCTTCGCCGCCGGCTGCCTCGTGATCATGGCCGTGGCGCCGTCGATCTGGGTGGCGATCGTCGGCCACATGAGCTACTCGTTCTTCGCCGGCGCCCTCACGCCCGGGATCTTCGCTTTGGCGTCGATGATCATCCCGCCTCGCATGCGGACGATGGGGTACGCCACCGCCAACCTGTGGTTCCTGCTCGGCCTGCCCGTCCTCCCGTTCATCGGGATGATCGGCGACACCTACGGCCTGCGGGTCGGCATCCTCATGTTCCTGCCGCTGTTCCTGCTCGGCTCGTTCCTGCTCGCGTCCTCGGGCAACTTCGTGGCCGGTGACATGCGCAAGGTGCAGACCGCCGCCCGGGCGCAGGCCGAGGCGGCGCGGGCCCGGCGCGAGGGCGACCCGAAGCTGCTGATCGTCCGGGATCTCGACGTGTCCTACGGGCAGACCCAGGTCCTGTTCGGCGTCGACTTCGAGGTCCACGACGGCGAGATCGTCGCCCTGCTCGGCACCAACGGCGCCGGCAAGTCCACGCTGCTGAAAGCCATCGCCGGGCTCGTGACCCCCGACGCCGGGGCGGTGATCTTCGACGGCAGCGACATCACCACCGCCGACCCCGTGCGCTGCGCCACCAAGGGCATCGCCACGGTGCCCGGCGGCCGGGGCGTGTTCCCGAACCTGACGGTCGCCGAGAACCTGCAGGTGGCCTGCTGGATGAACCGCAAGGACCCCGAGCACGTCCGCCGGGCGCTCGAGCAGGTGCTCGACCACTTCCCCATCCTCCGCACCCGCTGGCGCACCAACGCCGGCGACCTCTCCGGCGGCGAGCAGCAGATGCTGTCGCTGTCCCAGGCGTTCATCGCCCGGCCCACGCTGCTGATGATCGATGAGCTGTCCCTCGGCCTGGCGCCCACGATCGTGGACAAGCTCGTCGGCATCGTGGAGCAGATCCACGCCAACGGCACGACGATCATCATCGTCGAGCAGTCGGTCAACACCGCCCTGCGCCTCGCCGAGCGGGCCGTGTTCATGGAGAAGGGCGAGGTGCGCTTCAGCGGGCCCACCGCCGAGCTGCTCGACCGCCCCGACATCCTGCGCGCCGTGTTCCTGCAAGGAACCGAGGCCGGCCTGCGCGTGACCGCCGGGGCCGATCCCGGCCCGGCCCCGGAGGGCGGCCATCCGGCCGCCCGGGCCCACCGGCGCGCCGAGCTGCTGCGGGCGCCGCTCGTCCTCGAGGCGCGGGGCATCACCAAGCGCTACGGAGGCATCACGGCGGTGAGCGACGTGTCGTTCGGGTTGCACCAGGGCCAGATCCTCGGGCTCATCGGGCCGAACGGCGCCGGCAAGACCACGATCTTCGACCTGCTCAGCGGGTTCGCCTCGATCGACGGCGGCCGGGTCCTCCTGGGCGAGCAGGACGTGACCGGCTGGCCGGCGTACCGGCGTGCCGCCCTCGGCCTCGGGCGGTCGTTCCAGGACGCCCGGCTCTGGCCATCCCTCACGGTGCGCGAGTCGATCGCCGCCGCCTTCGAGCGGCGGGTCGACGTGCGCTCTCCTCTCGCCTCCATGCTCGCCCTGCCCAACGCCCTCGACGCCGAGCGCCGCGTCGACCGGCAGGTCGAGGAGCTCATCGAGCTGCTGGGGCTCGGCGCCTTCCGCGACAAGTTCGTCGGCGAGCTGTCCACCGGCTCGCGCCGCATGGTGGAGATCGCCGCCCTCCTCGCCAACGAGCCTCACATCCTCCTCCTGGACGAGCCGTCGTCGGGCATCGCCCAGCGCGAGACCGAGGCGCTGGGCCCGGTGCTCCTGCGGCTGCGGGACCACATCGGCGGAAGCATCCTGCTCATCGAGCACGACATGCCGCTCCTGACGAGCGTCGCCGACCACGTCGTCGCCCTCGAGCTGGGACGGGTCGTCACGATCGGCACCCCCGAGGAGGTCACCTCCCACCCGCGGGTCATCGAGTCCTACCTGGGCTCGACCACGCTCGAGGCCCTCGAAGGAGGTGGATCGAGCTGACCGCCGTGGCCCAGCGATCCCGTCGCACCCCGCCGGGCGGCGCCTCCCCGGCCCGCCGCCGGCGGTGGCCGGCTGTCGCCCTGGCCGGTGTGCTCGTCGGGGCTGCCGCCACGGCGCTGCTCGCCGGGCGCGACGGCGCGCCCGGCGCCTTCGAGCGCACGGGGTCGGTCGAGCTGACCGGCCGCGACGTCACGGTCGACCCGGCCGCCGCGCCCGTCGCCTACCGCATCGTGTACCGGGTCGAGGTCGCCACCGCGGACGGGCCGGCCGTGACGACCGAGGTGGTCGCGGTGGAGCGACCGTTCCGCAGCCACGTCACCGTCCTCGAGGGCGAGCCGCCGGGGAACGACGCCGTCCAGGAGCGCGTCAGCGACCTGCTCCTGCTCGCCGCCCGCAGCGGCGCCGGCGACTGGACCGCCCTGCGGCTCGCGCCGGCGATCGCGTCGGGCGACCTGCGCCTCGACCGCGCCGTGGGCGCCGCCGTCGACCGGGGGCTGCTCGACGCGCGCGAGGTCCGGCAGGTCGCCGGCCTCGCCTGCCGCGTCTTCCGGGCCGGCGGTCCGCTGGTCGCCGGCATCATCGAACCCGTCGTCGAGCCGGGCGACCACGCCGACGTGTGCCTCGACGAGCGGGGCCTGCTGCTCGAGGAGCTCTGGTACCTCGACGGCGCGGTGGCCCGCCACCGCGTCGCCGTCGAGGTCGAGGTCGGCGACGTGGACCTCGCCGCCCCACCCGAGCTCACGTTCCTGGAGCCGGCGCGGCGCGGCGGCTTCGCCCAGGAGCTCGAACCCGGCGACCCCGGCCCCTACGACTCGGCGTGGACGCCCCGCAACCTCCCTCCCGGCTTCCGGCACCTCGGGCGCTGGGTGGTCCTGCTGCCGGCCGTGGACTCCCCCCTGCGCGACCCCATGGTCGAGGAAGCCTCGGGCGCCGTCGTCGTCGCCGACGTGTGGCGCCGGGGACCCGACGTGCTCATCGTCGACCAGGGCGGGCGCGCCGACGGGCAGCCGCTGCTGCCCCCCCACCCCCACGGTTACCGGGTGTCGCTCGGTGCGCTGGGCGAGGCCGAGCTCGTGGTGGACGGCCGGGCCTCGGAGGTCCGCTTCGTCGACGACCTCGGCCGCAGCGTCCGGCTCCTCGGCACCCTCGAGCCGTCCGTGCTCGTCGAGCTGGCGGGCGGCCTGCGGCTGGTCGCACCAGGTGCGGAAGGAGAGACCGATGGCTGACCACGACGCCGACCTCGGCGCCGGCCCCGACGTCGCCGCCGCCGGTCCGGCCGGCCTGCCGGCCCCGGCGCGGGCGGGCATCCACGTGCGGCGCTACTTCAAGTTCTACGCCCTCGGCACCGCCTTCGCGGTGGTGGCCGCCTTCGTGCCCCCGGTCGAGCGCGTCGTGCCCCCCGCCCTCCCCGCACGACCCGCGGCGACCCCCGGCGTGGCCACATCGGCACCCCCACCCCCGTCCGGGCCGCCGGTGCTGACGGCCGAGCCCGCGCCCCCGGCGCTGGGTCGGGCCAGCGCCGGGGCGCCCCCGCCGGCGCCGGCGCCGGCGCCCGCCCCGAGCGACGACGGGTCCTTCGACCCGCCGCCGCCGGCGCCGGCGCCACCCGTCCCTCCCGAGGACGACGAGGCGCCGGGCGAGGAGTGCGAGGCGCCCGGGGGCAGCCAGGTGGTGAGCGCCGCCCGGGACCTCAACAACCTGGTCAAAGGCGGCGGAGGGCCCGCGCTCGACCCCGTGGAGGACGGCATGGCCGGGGCGTTCGGGTGCGAGGCCGCGCCCGAGGCCGCCACGCTCACCGCTGCGGCCTACGCCCTCGCCGTCACCGGCATGCTGCGCTGAGACCGGGAGGACCGGGGATGGCTACCGCCGGGCCCCGCGAGGTCGTACGCTCTGCGAACGACCGAGGGGGCGGGAGGAGGGACATGACGGACCACGACGGCGGCGCCACCGCACCGGCGCCGGACCTCGTCCGGGCGGGACGGATCCTCGCCCGCCTGGCGCGCATCATCGAGAACGTGACCCAGGACGCGGGGCTGAGCCTGCCGCAGTACCGGTTGATGGTCTGGGTCGAGCGCGAACCGCAGCGCGCCGGTGAGCTGGCGTCGCGCAGCGCCGTGAGCCGGCCCACGCTCACCTCGCTCGTCAACGGCCTGGAGCGCCAGGGCTTCATGGTTCGGGTGCCGGTCGAGGGCGACCGGCGCGGCATCCGTCTCGAGCTGACACCCGAGGGGCAGGCGGCGCTGGCCGCGGCCGACGCCCGGGTCGCCGAGCGCGTGGGCGAGCTGCTCGACGCCGCGGGCACGCCCGGGCTGGCCGAGGCCCTCCGGGCCGTCGGCGCCGTGCTCGACCGCGAGCTCGAGGAGCGCCTCGCCGCCCAGGCGGCCGAGAGCGCCTGACCACGAGGGGCGTCACCCGTCGGAGCGCTGGGTGCCGACCTTGAGGTCGCGGAACGGGACGTCGCGGTCGACCTGGGGGTCCTTGGGCAGGCCGAGCACCCGCTCGCCGATGATGTTGCGCTGGATCTCGTTGGTGCCCCCGGCGATGGCCGAGCCCGGCGCCGACAGCACCGCCATCGACCAGCGCTCGGCGCCCTGGTCCCCCGGCTCCCAGGCGACGCCGGCCGTGCCGGCGATGCGCATGCCCAGGTCGGACGCGAAGCGGGCCAGCTGGGCGCCGAACAGCTTGGCCACCGACCCCTCGGGGCCCGGCGCCCGGCCGGTGCGCACGGCCTCGCGTACCCGCATGCCGATGTAGCCCTGGATCTGCTGGCGCGTGTAGAGCTCGGCCAGGCCCTGGCGGATCACCGGGTCGCGGTCGAGGCCCCGCTCCCGCGCCGCTCTCACGTAGGGAGTGACGCCGCCCGTGCCCCGGTTGCGGCCCGCGCCCCCGGCGCCGATGGCCACCCGCTCGTTCATGAGCATGGTGATCGAAGCCCGCCAACCCTCGTTCAGCCCACCGACGAGGTGGTCGGCGGGGATGCGGACGTCGTCGAAGAAGACCTCGTTGAAGTTGCTGCCGCCGGTGATCTGCCGCAGCGGGCGGACCGTGACGCCCGGCGCCTTCATGTCCACGATGAACATCGAGATGCCCCGGTGCTTGGGCTGGTCGGGGTCGGTGCGGGCGATCACGATCCCGTAGTGGCAGTAGTGCGCCCCCGAGGTCCACACCTTCTGCCCGCTCAGCACGTACTCGTCGCCGTCGCGCACCGCCCGGGACTGGAGGCTGGCCACGTCGGAGCCGGCGCCGGGCTCGGAGAACAGCTGGCACCAGATCTCCTCGCCCCGCAGCATCGGCCGGATGTAGCGCTGCTTCTGCTCCTCGGTGCCGTGCTCGAGGATGGTGGGACCGCACATGCCGTGGCCGATCGTGTAGATCCCGGTGGGCACCTCGCGTCCCGCCACCTCCTCGTTGAACACCCGCTGGTGAGCCTGGGAGAGCCCCCGGCCGCCGTACTCGACGGGCCAGGTGATGCCCGCCAGGCCGGCGTCGAACAGCAGCGCCTGGAACCGCTGGGCCCGCGCCACGGCGTCCTCGCCCGCGGGCGCGAGGGGCGACGCCCCGACCGGCCCGCCGGCGCCGTCGTCCCGGCGGGGCGCCGGCTGGGGGGCGTGCTCGTCCAGGAACGCCCGGACGCGTCGGCGGAACGCCTCGAGGTCCCGATCGGCCTCGACGTGGTCGGTGACGGTCATCTGCTCCCCCGCTCCCCCGGCCCTCTCAGGCGGCCGGCTTCTCCAGGATGTGAACGGCGCAGGCCGAGCCGAGCCCGATCACGTGGGTGAGGCCGACCTTGGCGCCCTCGATCTGCCGGTCGCCGGCCTCGCCCCGCAGGTGGGTGGTGACCTCGTAGAGGTTCGCTACGCCGGTCGCGCCGAGGGGGTGGCCCTTGGAGATGAGCCCCCCGCTGACGTTCACGGGGATGCGGCCGTCGCGCCACGGGCCGCCCGAGTCGATGAACTCGCCGGCGCCGCCCGGCTCGCACAGCCGCAGGTTGTCGTAGTGCAGCAGCTCGGCGGTGGCGAAGCAGTCGTGCAGCTCGACGAGGTCGAGGTCCTGCGGGTCGACCCCCGCCTGCTCGTAGGCCTGGTCGGCGGCCTGGCGGGTCAGGGTGTTCACATCGGGCTGCACCTGCGCCGACTCGGTCCACGGGTCGGAGGTGAGCACCGAGGCCGAGATCTTCACCGCCCGGCGCCGCTGGTCGGGGTCGAGCTGGCGGACCACCTCGTCAGAGGCCAGCACCACGGCGGCGGCACCGTCCCCGGTGGGGCAGCACATGAGCAGCGTGTTGGGGTACGCCACCACCTCGGCGCCCATGATCTGCTCGAGGCTGAACTCCTTCTGGTACTGGGCGAGGGGGTTCAGGACCGAGTGCTTGTGGTTCTTCTCGGCGACGCGGGCGAACTGCTCGAACCCCACACCGTCGTGCTGGCGGGCGTACTCCATGCCGGCCTGCGCGAACACCCCGGGCATGATCCCGGTGCCGAGCACGCCTTCGGGGGACATGACGGCGCCGTACCGGCCCGACGGCTCGAACACCTTCCTGTCGCCCTTGGCCCGCCCGGCGCCCCCCAGGAGGCCGGACTTGCCCATCTGCTCGACGCCCACGGCGATGGCCATGCGGGCCTCCCCCGCCTTGATGGCGGTGTGGGCGATGCGCACGGCGCTGGCGCCGGTGGCACAGGCGTTGGCCGTGTTGTAGCAGGGGATCCCGGTCTGGCCGATCTGCTTCTGGATGCGCTGGCCCACCATGCCGTTGGCCTCGTAGAGGTTGCCGACGGCCATCAGGTCCATGTCGAAGATCGTCTTCCCCGAGTCGGCGAGCGCCGCCAGGGCGGCCTCCGAGCCCAGGTCGACGACGTCTTTGTCCGGGTAGCGCCCGAACTTCGTCATCGAGGCGCCGATGATCCACACGGTGTCGGACACGGTCATGCTCCGTTCTCGGGGTGGGACGCATCTGCGGGGGCGTAGCCGAAGGCGATCGCCTCGGTGCCCTCGTCGTCGGTGCCGGCCACGTAGGTGACCATCTGCACCGGCATGCCGAGCGCGATCTGCTCGGGATCGGGCTCGACGTCGACCAGGTTGGACTTCACCACGCCGCCGCCGTCGAGGTCGACGACCGCCGACACGTAGGGGGTCTTCACGCCGGGCGCGGCGCGGTGCACGATCGTGAACGCCCGGACGGTGCCGCTCCCCGCGAGCGCCCGCCGCTCGAACGACTGGGCCCCGCACCGGGCGCAGGCGTTGCGGCGGTCGAAGTACAGCGCCCCGCACTCGGCACAGGCGTTGGCCTCGAGGTGGGGTTGGTCGCCGTCGAGCACGAGGTAGTCGACGATCGGGACCTGCTTGCTCACGCCGCGCCTCCTGATCTGCCCGTGATGCTGCCGTCAGCCTCGCGCCGGTGCGAGGGGCGGGCCAGTCCTTCCTGGGCGACGGTGGCGACGAGCGTGCCGTCGGCGGTGTGCAGGGTGGCCCAGCACAGCCCCCGCCCGCCCGAGCTGCTGACGGCGGTGAGGTCGTAGAGCAGCCACTCGTCGGCCCGCGCCGGCCGGTGGAACCACACGGCGTGGTCCAGGCTCGCCGCCATGGCGGGTTCGACGCCGGCGGCCCGGGCGGGCCTGCGGACGGCGCCGAGGGGTCCCATGTCCGATCCGTACAGCAGCCCGCAGGCGTGCAGGAGGGGGTCGTCCGGGAGCGGGCCCCGAACCCGGAACCACAAGCGGCGCGCCGTGCCGGTGCCGGGGTCCCACGCCACCTCGACCTCGCGGCTGTCGAGGGGGCGGTGGTGGCGACCGCCGTGCTCCCGGGGTGGCAGCCCTTCGGGCGCCGGCGCGGCGGGCGCGCCCAGGGCGTGCTCGAGCCCGGGACGGGGCCGCTGGAAGGAAGCGCCGAGGCCGAAGATCGCCTCGCCGTCCTGGCGCACCACGACCGTGCGGGTCGACCGGGCGATGCCGTCGGTGCCCTCCTCCACCTCGACCTCCAGCGCGACGCCACCCCGGCCCGGCCGGAGGAAGTAGGCGTGGATCGAGTGCACGGCGCGGCCGGCCTCGACGGTCGCACCGGCCGCCCACAGGGCCTGCGCCGCCACCTGCCCCCCGAAGATCCGCCGGCTGTCGCCAGGGTTGGGAGCGAGGAAGCGACGCTCGCCGGCGGGCTCGAGATCGAGCAGGGCGAGCAGGGGTTCGGCGGGTGAGGCGGGGGCCAGCCGCGGGGGGCCGATGACGGTGGCGGCCACCGGCCCGTTCCTCACGCCTGCCCCCCGGCCGCGGGCACGGCCCGGCCCTGGGCGGCCCAGGTGCGGTACATGGCGGCGTAGCGGCCGCCGGCGGCGAGGAGCTCGTCGTGGCTGCCCACCTCGACGATGCGGCCGTGCTCCACGACGCCGATCCGGCTGGCCCGCATGGCCGTGCTCAGGCGGTGGGCGATGAGGATCGCGGTGCGGCCCTCGAGCAGCACGTCGAGGGCGTGCTCGATGGCGCCCTCGGTGGCGAGGTCGAGGTTCGACGTGGCTTCGTCGAGCACGAGCACGCGCGGCCGGGCCAGGAAGGCCCGGGCCAGGGCGATGAGCTGGCGCTCGCCCGACGACAGGGTCACCCCGCGCTCGTGGCACGGCGTGTCCAGGCCCTTGGGGAGCCGCTCGACGAGCTCGTCGATGCCGACCGCCCGGCACGCGGCGCGAACGTCGTCGTCGGTGGCGTCGGGGCGGGCGAAGGCGATGTTGTCGCGGATCGTCCCGGCGAACAGGAACGCCTCCTGGGGGACGATGCCGAGCTGGCGCCGCAGCGACTCGAGGCGCACGTCCCGCAGGTCGTGGCCGTCGATGAGGATGCGGCCCTCCTGAGGGTCGTAGAAGCGCGTGACGAGCTTGGCGATGGTCGACTTGCCCGCCCCGGTTGGTCCCACCAGCGCGAACGTCTCGCCGGCCGCGATGGTGAGCTCGACGTCGCGCAATACGGGGATGCCCGGCTCGTAGCCGAACGTGACGCCCTCGAAGGTGATGTCCCCGCGGATCGGGGGCAGGTCGTGGGCGCCCTCCCGCTCGGGCACGCTCGGCTCGGTGGCGAGCAGCTCCCGCAGCTTCACGATGGCCGCCCGGCCCTTCTGGTACACGTCGTAGAGCTGCACGAGCTGCTGGATCGGGGCGAAGAAGGCGGTCAGGTAGAGGATGAATGCCATCAGCTCGCCGACCTGCAGGTCGCCGTTGAGCACCATGTTCCCGCCGATGAGCACCACCAGGGCCTGCCCGAGCACGCCGATGGCGTCGCTGCCCGGGCCGAAGATCCCCGCGGCGCGGGCCGTGTAGAGGTTGGCGTCGCGGTGGGCACCCACGATGTTGCGGTGCCGCACGACGTTGTGGCGCTGGCGGTTGTACATGGCCACGATGCGGATGCCCGACAGGTTCTCCTGGAGGTCGGCCAGGACGTCGGCGATGCGGTCGCGGACGTTGAGGTACCCCTTGTCGGAGACCCTGCGGAACCACAGGGTGAGCACGGTCAGGGCCGGCACCACGCCGAGGACGACCACCGTGGCCAGCTCGGGGTTCATGCTGTAGAGGATCCCGACCACGACGGCCAGGGTGAGGGCCTGCACGACCAGGTTCACGAGGCCGTCGTGGAAGAGCTGCTGGAGGGCCTCGATGTCGCTGGTCATGCGGGTCATCACCCGGCCCGCCTTCTCCCGGGTGAAGAAGTCCAGCGACAGGCGCTGGAGGTGGGTGAAGACGCGCAGTCGCAGGTCGAACAGCAGCCGCTCCCCGAGCCGGCCGGTGAAGGCGTGGCGGGCGTAGCCGCTCGCCCAGTTGCCGGCGATCGCGCCCAGGTACACGAAGAACGCCACGAGCACGACCCCGAACTCGCCGGCCATGATGCCGTCGTCGACGGCCACCTGGGTGATCTTCGGTCCGGCCTGCTGGGTGACGATCTCGACGAGCACGAGCCCGAAGGCGACGGCCAGGGCGAGCCAGTGCGGGGCGATCAGCCGGCGCAGCGTGAGGGGCCGCCGGTCCGGCGTGCGGTGCTCGAACCGGATGGTCGGCACCTCGAACTCGGGCTCGTCGGCGAAGAGCTTCTCGATGCGCTCGAGGTACTCGGGCGGCACACCGGCGAACGGCACGCCCGGGGCGTTGCCCAGGCCGCCGCCGTGGCGGTTCCCGCCCCCGAACCCGCCACCCATCATGCCGCCCCCGCCGAAGCCACCCCACGCCATCAGCCGCCACCCCCCATCGGGAGGTCGGGGATGCCGGGCATGCCGCCCAGGGGCCCGAGGCCGCCGTTGCCGCCGGGTCGGCGCCAGCCGGGGTCGGTGCCCCCCGGCCCGTCCGCCTCGGGGGGCCCACCGGCGTCGTCGCCGTCGCCGTTGGGCTGATGCGCGGCCAGCCAGTCCTCCTCGGCGCGGGCGAGGATCGTGGCGTAGGAGGGCACGGTGCGCAACAGCTCCTCGTGGGTGCCGTCGCCCAGGATGCGCCCCTCCTCGAGCAGCACGACCCGGTCGGCGAGGGCGACGGTCGACAGCCGGTGGGCGATGATCAGCGTCGTCCGCCCCGCCATGAGGCGCTTCAGGGCGTCGTGGATCTCCTGCTCGCGCTGCACGTCCACGGCGCTGGTGGCGTCATCGAGGATCAGGATCGGCGGGTTGACCAGCAGCGTCCGGGCGATGGCGATGCGCTGGCGCTGGCCGCCCGACAGCGTGTAGCCCCGTTCGCCGATCACGGTGTCGTACCCGTCGGGCAGGGCGAGGATGAAGTCCTCGGCGCCGGCGGCCCGGGCGGCGGCCTCGACCTCCTCGTCGGTGGCGTCGGGACGCCCGAACGTGATGTTGTCCCGGATCGACTCGGAGAACAGGAACGGCTCGTCGAGCACCAGGCCGATGTGGTGGCGCAGGCTGCGGAGGGTGACGTCCCGCACGTCGACCCCGTCGACGAGCACGGCACCGCCGGTCACGTCGTAGAACCGGGGGATGAGCCGGGCGACGGTCGACTTGCCGCAGCCGGTGCGGCCGACCATGGCCACGGTCTCACCCGGCCGCAGGTGCAACGAGAGGCCTTGGAGGATGGCGGGACCGTCGCCGTAGGCGAAGGTGACGTCGCGCAGCTGCACGTCGCCCGCCACGTCCTCGATGTCGAAGGCGCCGGGCTTCTCGGCCACGTCGGGCCGCTCGTCGAGGATCTCGAAGATGCGCTCGGCCGACGCCCGGGCCCGCTGGGACATGAGCATGAGGAAGCCGAGCATCGTGAACGGCGCCTGCAGCATCAGGACGTACGCGTTGAAGGCCACGAGCGTACCGACGGTGACCTCGCCCTCGATGACGAGCCACCCGCCGTAGAGCAGGACCAGGGCCAGGCCCACCCGCGGCAGGTTCTGCATCAGCGGCGCGAAGCGGGCGCGGATGTCGATCTGGCGGGTGGCGGCCCAGCGCAGGCGAGAGGCGGCGCGGTGCAGCAACCCGACCTGGTGGGCCTCGGCGGAGAACGACTTCACGACCCGCACCCCGGTGACGTTCTCCTCGACCAGGGTGGCGATGTCGGCCTGGCGGGCCTGCACGACCCAGCTGACCGGGAACAGCTTCGAGCGCATGCTGAGGCCCGCGAAGTACACGAGCGGCAGCGTGGAGACGGCCACGACGGCGAGCGGCACGTGGATCGTGAGCATGATCCCGAACGCCGCGAAGAACGTGACGATCGTGATTGCCGTGGTGGGCGCGAACGCCAGGAACATCTGCACGGCGCGGATGTCGGAGTTGGCCCGGGAGATGAGCTGGCCCGACTGCACGCGGTCGTAGAACCCGAACGAGAGCCGGGTGAGGTGCTCGAAGATCTGGGTGCGGAGGTCGTACTCGATGTACATGCTGGCCCGCTGGAGCGAGTAGCGGAACGTGAAGCCGGCCACGAAGCGCCCCACGGCGAGGAGCACGAGAGCCACCACGAAGGGCGCGAGCGGCTGGGTGCGGAAGATCAGGGCGGCGTCGATCGCCTCCATGGCCACCCGGGGCACGGCGATCTGCAGGCTGAACATGACGACGGCGCCGGTGAGGGCCAGGGCGATCGTCCACCGGTGGGCGAGCAGCACCGGGGCCATGCGCTTGATCCAGCCCCGCTGCCGGTCGTGGTGGACCCAGGCGCGCGGCGCGGGGTACCGCGCCCGCACGGCGAGCGGTCGGAACGGATCGGTGCCGGGACCGGCGGCGCCGCCCGGCCCGGCCTCGAGGTCGGTGATTCCCCCGGTGCTCACTGGATCATTAGATTAGCGAATGATTTCGGCGGTCGGCGAGCGGGTTGACGCCGGACGTGGCGCCGCCGATCATCCCCGCTCGTGGCGCGAGGGACGGCGGGACGCAGGGTCGTGGCGGTCATCCTGACCGGTGTCCTGGCCGGGCCGCTCGGCGCGTGCCGCACCGGCGGCGGTGCATCCGAGGACGCCGGCCTGGGCCGGGGCGACCGCCCGGCCGGGACCTCGCCGGCCGCCGAGCCGCCCGCGCCCGCGGTCCAGGCCCGGGCCGAGGGGATCCCGCTGACCGCGCCCGACCTCGGTGGCGGCTGGCGGGACCAGGGCGCCCCCGACACGGCGTCCGGGCCGGCGGGGCTGTCGCTCCTGCACCCCTGCCTCGAGGGCGCGCCCGGCGGGGACGGCGTCGTGGCCGCCGCCCGGTCCGCCGAGCTGCTCCACCTCGAGGGCGACGCCGAGCGGACCGTCGTCACCGCCGCCGCCGTGCTCACCGACGACGGGCGGGCCTCACAGCTCTTCACCCGCATGGCCGGCGAGGCCTTCACGGCCTGCGTGGTGCTGGGGCGCGTGAACGACCTCGCGGATGCCGCGGGCCGGGCGCGGACCACCGAGACGTCCACCGGGCCGGTCCGGCCCTACCCGGGGGCGGGCGTCGAGGCCGTGCGGTCGGTCTCGGTCGTCAGCGTGTCCGACCCCGGGACCGCCGCCCGCTTCGACGCCTACATCCACGTGGTGGCCATGCGGGAGGGCGCCGCGGTCGCGTTGCTGGTCGCCCAGAGCCTGTTCGGCGACGTCGACGAGCGCGAGCTCGCCGCCGCCGCCCGGACGCTGGGCCGGCGGCTCGGGACCTAGACCTCGAGCAGGTCGGCCTCGGCCTCCTCGGCGCCGCTGCCCTCGGCCTCCTCGGGGGTGATCGTGGCGGCCTTCTCGAGGATGGCGATGCGCTTGTCGGACTGCTCCATCACGTAGGACAGGAACATGCCGGCGCCCTCGTTCTGGACCTGCTGGGCGCCGTTGCCCTCACCGGGGCCGCCGGCCCCGTAGCCGCCGCCACCGCCGACGGGGTTGAAGCCGTCACGCAGCTGGACCATCCGCTCGCGGCCGAACGCCGCGAGCGACGGGTCAGCGGCGATGATGCGCCGGCACAGGTACGTGCCGTAGGTGATGTGGCGGCTCTCGTCCTTGCGGACCAGCGCCAGGCCCTGCTGGATGCCGGGCAGCACCCCGAACATCTCGAACAGCCGGCCCCAGACCTTGTAGCCCGCCATCGCCAGGCAGCCCTCGATGAACTGGTTGTAGGTGATCGACGCGTCGAGGATCGCCTTCGGCGACCGGTCGACGAGCACGTTGCGCATCACCCGGGGGAGCTCCCGCTCGAACAGCCCTTCGGTGCGGTCGGGGTCGGGCGGGGTGACGCCACGTTCGATCATCCGCTCCCGGTTGACCTTCATCATGTGCTGGAGGTCGAAGCCCACGGCGTCGAACCAGCGGTGGAAGAAGTCGACGTGCTTGGCCTCCTCCATGGCGAAGGTCGTGAGGTAGATGACCTCCTC
The DNA here is from genome assembly GCA_004366205.1 of Actinomycetota bacterium. GTDB lineage: Bacteria > Actinomycetota > Acidimicrobiia > Acidimicrobiales > CADCSY01 > SIRW01. Next base: position 81,297 of record SIRW01000110.1, read on the forward strand.
GACCCGGCCCTCGTCGGCCAGGGCGATCAGCAGGGGCACGATGTCGAGGGTGACGCCCTCCTCGCCCACCATGAAGCCCCGGGCGAGGCCGGCCACCACGAACTGCTGCTCCTCGGAGAGGTTGGCCCAGTCCTTGGCGTCCTGGGAGAAGTCGATGTCGGCCGGGTCCCAGAAGTTCTGCTTGGCCTTCTCGTAGAGCCGCCACGGGACGCTGTCGGTGCGCAGGCCCTTGGGCGATGCCCACTCGCTGGCCTTGCGTGCGATCTGCACGACGTCATCGAGGTTCTCGACTGCGGTCATGGCCTGCCCCCCTTGGAGCCGTTCGGACGTCGAACGATTCTCGCAGCCCGGCGCCCGATCGGCAAGCAGACCGGATCCGGAGCAGGAGGATGCATGGTGCTTCCCGAACATAAAGGACGACCAGAGCGCGTCACATCGGGGGGAGGACGAGCGTGGAGCGGTTCGGCGGCCTCAGCGCCATCGACATCGTGCGGCGGGCCGAGCGCTACCGGCCCGTGCTGTTCGCCGCCCTCGCCATCCTGCTCGCCGCCGCTGTCCTGCCGGGACCCGAGCAGGTCGCCACCGAGGCCGCCGCGGGCGCGGTTGGCCCCCGCACACCCTTGTTCGCGGGCGACGACGGCGACCGCGACAGCCCGTCGCCGCCAGCCGGCGACGCACCGGGGCCGCCCCCGGCGGTTCCGCTCGCGACGCACCCGGCCGGCGGGCCGGCCTCGCTCGGCACCGCCCCCCGGGCGGGCGGGACACCGACCCCTCGCCCGTCCGGGACCGCGGCCCCCACCCCGCCGCCGGCCGGCGGCGCCGAGCGGGCGGCGCCCCTGGAGGCCTCCTACCGCATCGCCGCCTCGGGGTGGGCTTCGCGGGCCGCCGGCACCCCGCTCGACGGCGTCGAGGTGCCCGAAGGCAGCCTCCCGGTGGGGCGGCGCGCCGGCCAGACCGACCGGCTCAGCTTCGTGCGCCTCGAGGGGAGCTCGACGGCGCTGATCCTCACCCCCGTGCCCGACCAGGGCGCCAACCGCTTCGCCCGGCTGGCGGGAGTGGCGCTGTGCCCCATCACCGAGCCCTCCTGGGCCCCCGCCGAGGGCGTGCCCCTCGACGAGGCGCCCGAGCACGACTGCGGCGCCGCCATCGAGGGTGAGGCCGGCGAGGACGGCCGCTGGACGTTCGACCTCACCGGGGTGGCGGAGCCGACCTCGGCGTCGGGCTTCGCGCTGGTCCCGGCCGGGAGCGCCCCGGACTTCCAGGTCGCGTTCGCCGTCGACCCCTAGCCCTCGGGCTCGGCGTCCTCCAGGGCCTCGTCGACCACCTGCTCCTCCAAGTCCGCCCCGGGCTCGTCCAGGTACACCAGGCCCTCGCCGTCATGGACCTCGTGGAGCGACCGGGCGATGCCGACCAGCACCTCGGGAGCGACGGTGCCGAGGATGCGCACGAAGGAGCCGCCCTCGCGCAGGACGCGGACCTCGTTCCCGCGGAGCCCCATGATCACCTGGCCGGTGCCCAGGACGGGACCGAGCTCGACGGTCTCGCCGCGCGGGTGCTCGTCGAACGGCTGGCTGAAGTACCGCGTGCCGCCCCGCTCGACGAGGACCACGTCGGGGCCTCGCCGCCACACGTCCAGCACCGCCGCGGTGCGATCGGCGCCCTCGACCGGGTTGGCGGGCGCGCCGCCCATCTGGGCCCACACCACGGCGTAGCGACCGGTGTGGGTGAACCCGGCGACGGGTTCGCCGAGCTCCAGGAAGGCGCCCTCCGGCCGGCTGTCCCGGTCGACCTCGCGCACTGAGCCCGAGCCCTGCTCGACGCTGATCGTGGGCTCGGCGCCGGCGGGGAAGTCCTCGTCGTCGACCTGCGGGTCGACCTCGAGCTCCACGGCGAGCCGGCGGCGCACCGGGCGCTCGTCGATCCACCACAGCTCCTCGAGGAGAAAGCCAGTGGCGTCGAAGCAGGTCTCGGCCCGCTCCCGCCCCTCGGGATCGAAGGGTTCGATGTCGCCGGCCGTCATGGGCCCGCCCGACCGGTAGACCTGGCACTCGCGGCCGAGGACGCGCCGCCGCTCGCCCCGCTGCACGTCGCCCCGCTCGACGGCGTGCTCGATGGCGAGGTCGGGGCGCAGGTCGGAGGCCGCCAGCGCGGGCTGGGCGCCGATGACCACCTCGCGGCCGTCGCCGCCGACCGTCGTGAGGACCCCGAACGCGGTGCGCTGGCCTCCGGTGGCCTCGCCGGACCCGGGCGGTCCGCTGTGGGTCCGCACGATGCTGTCGAAGGGCCGGCGGACCAGCACCTCCTCGGTCGTGACCGTCCAGCCGCCGGCGTCGGCGGTCTCGTCGCGGTAGACGATTCGGTAGGACGCCGGCGGATCGGCGAACCCCATCGGCCTGCCCTCGTCGGTGACGAGCTCGGAGCCGGCGCGGTCGAAGTCCTCCGGCCGGCCGGGCTCCTCGCGCAGCAACAGGTACAGCCCGGCTCCAATGGCCGTGACGACCACCAGCGCGCCGCCGACGATCCGGGCCGTCCGCCGCCTCCGGGCGCGCTGGCGGGCGAGCGCCCGCTCGACGCGGCGGTTCGTGCGCACACCTGGATGGGATCGGTCTCGCCCGGGCACCGTGCACCTCGCTGGCTGGGTGGACGGCGCCCAGGCTAGGGGCCGACCGGCGGGTCAGCGGGGCGGCGGGTACTCCGGGTAGCGGTCCGGTTCGGGGCGCTCGGTGTAGAACGTCACGGTGCCCTCCCGGTCGAACGGCCGCGGGTCCGACGACGGCCACTCGCCCGGCAGGTAGCGGCGGCCCCCGTCGACGTAGCGGTACATCCCGACGCCGTCCTGGCCGATCTCGTCCTCGCCCGTGGCCGTCGGGTCCCACCAGATCTCGGTCATGTCGTTGAACCGGGTGTAGTCCGTCCACGGCCAGAAGCCGTGCTCCCCGAACGCCGTGTGGACGCTCATGATCCCCCCGTCAGGCGGCGACGGCGGGAACGCGAACATGCCGTCGCGGAACGTCTGGGGGTTGAGGTTCGGCCCGGCCAGGTGCACGCCGGTGAAGAACATCCACACCGGCGCGTAGATGAGCGCGTACCCCGCCTCGGCCTGCGGTGCGGTGCCGTGGTGCCACAGGTGGACCCGGTACGGCTCGCCCAGCTCCTGGGTGCCGCGGGCGGCCAGCATCGACACGCCGAAGGCCCGGGACCACTGCGTCCGCTCGTAGGTGCGGGCGAAGAACGTCGTGTCGGTCAGCGCCGAGCCGGTGATGAACCACTCGGGCTCGTAGAGCTGGTTGCGGGCCTCGTTGGTGAGGAAGATCGGCATCAGCGGGTCACCGGCGAAGATGACGGTGGAGATGCCGTTGTTCCGCAGCCGGGCGATGATCGTGCGGGCGTCCTGCGGCGCGGTGTTCAGGTCGAGCACGTACTCGATGCGGTCGTCCAACGCGACGCCGTAGCGAGCGAGCTCCCGCTCGAAGAAGTCCACACCGGCCCCGTAGGCGCCGTCCTCGGTCTCGTAGTAGACGATGCCGAAGCGTCGGGGACGCTGCTGCATGGTCACGTCGCCCGCGTGGACGGCGTTGCGGCCCGCCAGGCGCTTGCCGATGTACTCGGCGCGGTGCATGTACGCCTGGTTCGACGACATGAGCGTGCCCCAGAAGTACGGCGCCCGGGCGTGATAGCTCTCGATGGGCTCGGAGACCGGGCAGTCGAGGCAGATGACACCGCGTGCGGCGAGCTCCTGGGCGTAGGCGCCGCTGCCCCCCCACGAGGCGAAGGCGCCGAGCTCGCTGACGGCCCGCAGGGCATCGGCCCGGCCGGCCTCGTCGTCGTCGCCCGTCGCCTCGAAGAAGACGATCTCGACCTGCCGGCCATAGGTCTCGTAGTGGTGCTGGAAGTAGTCCCGGTACGCCCGGAAGGTCGCTTGGATGTCCTCGCGGGAGTCGTCGGCGCCCGCGGCGCGCAGGATGGCCTCGGCGGCGGGGTTGCCGGCGCCGTGGCGGACCACCACCGTGATCGTGTCGCCGGTGACGCCCCGGTGCGTGGACCCGCCGTTGTCGCCGCCGGCGGGGAACTCGGGCACGCACGGCGGCGCGTACAGCGACGGCACGGCGACCCGCCCGGTGTTGGGGTCGCAGTTCGGATGGGCCATCGGGTCGCCGCCGCCTGCTGCGGTCGCGGGCGCCTGCACGGGCTGGCCCCGGCGGTCACGGCGGTCGCCGGCCCCGGTCCCACCCGCGGCGGTCGCCCCGCCCCCGGCGCCCACCTCGACCGTGCCGTCGTGGTCGACGTCACCGGTGCCGAGCAGCCCGGCCGGCCCGCGGGCATCGCCGGCGACGACGTCGCCGGCGCGGCCGGTGGCCGCGGGGCCGGCGCCGTCACCGTCGTTCGCCACGACCACCACGCCGAGCACCAGGGTCACGGCCGTGAGCGCCCCCACGACCGACTGGTACGGCTCCAGCCTCGAACCGAGCTCGGTCAGCCTCTCTCCCCAGCGCATTGCCTTCCTCCTAGCGTTGCGGTGGCGGGTACTGCGGGTACTGGTCCTCGGGCGGCAGCTCGTCGAACTTGCTGACCGAGCCGTCCATCACGAACACCTTCGGGTCCGTCGCCGGCCATCCCCCCGCCCGGTATCGGCGGGCCCCGTCGACGTAGCGGAGCATCCCGGCCCCGACGTTGCCGATCTCGTCCTCGCCGACCTCGTCGGGGTTCCACCACACCTCGGTGACGTCGTCGAAGGCGGTCCAGTCGGTGTGGGGCCACAGCCCGTGGTTCCCGAACGACACGAGCGGCGTGGTGGGCCCACCGCCGCTCGGCGGGAACGAGAAGAGCCCGTCGCGGAACGTCTGCGGGTTCAGGTCGGGCCCGGCCAGGTGGATGCCGGTGTAGAGCGGCCACGCCTCGGTCCAGTACAGGATCTCGTAGGACGCTTCGGCGGTCGGGGGCCGGCCGTGGTGCCAGTTGAACAGGTGGAAGACCTCGGCCACCGCCTGTGGGGGCCGGGCCCACAGCTGGGACACGCCGAAGGCGTTGCGCCACTGCAGCGGGTGGTAGGTGCGGCCGAAGAACGTCGTGTCGACGAGGTTGCCGCCCGCGATCACGTACTCGGGGAAGTAGCGCTGCCGGGTCGCCTCCTCGGTGAGGAAGATCGGCGCCAGCGGGTCGCCCCAGAACACGAGCGTGGTGATGTTGTTGGCCCGCAGGCGGCTCACGATGGTCCGTGCCTGCTCGTTGGCGGTGTTGACGTCCTGCACGTAGGAGACCCGGTCCGCCAGCCGGCCACCGTGGCGCGCCAGCTCCCGCTCGAAGTGGTCGGCGCCCACCTTGTTGTACTCACCTTGGGGCGGTTCGGCGTAGAGGAGGCCGATGCGGCGCTCCATGAGGTGGTAGGCGGGGTCGCCGGCGTGCACGGCGTTGCGGCCGGCGAGCCGCTTGCCCACGTACTCGGCCACGGGGCCCATCCACTGCTCGAACGAGGGCTGCACCCCGTAGAGGTAGGGCGCCCGCTCCTCGAAGTACCGGTTGTCCCGGCCACCGCACAGGCAGATGACGCCCCGGCGGGCCAGCTCGTCGCGGAACCCCTCGTTCGTGAGGGCGCAGCACACCGCGAAGGCGCCGAGCTCGTTGGCGACGTAGAGGGCATCGGACCGGCCCGCCTCGTCGTCCTCGGGTTCGCCGCGCGCGTCGAAGTACACCAAGCGGACGCGGCGCCCGTAGGTCTCGTAGTGCTGCTCGAAGAGATCGAACCAGTCCTGGCGGGTCTGGCGGATCTGCTCGGTGGTGTCCTCGGCGCCCGCGGCGATCAGCATGGCGCTGATCACCGGGTTGTCGGGGTTGACCCGAACGGCGACGACGATCTCGTCCGCCGTCACGCCCCGGTGGGTCGCACCGCCGTTGCCGCCGCCGAAGGCGGGGACGCACGGCGCGGCGTAGAGCGCCGGGATGCGGACCCGACCGGTCTCGGGGTCGCAGCTCGCCGAGGCCGCCGCCTCGGCCGACACCTGGACCTGCCGGCGGCCGGCCGCGCCCCCCGCTCCGCCCGGTCCCGCCGCGCTCCCGGCGCCTCCCCGACCGGCTGCGGTCGCGGCGGCGTCCCGGGCGCGGTCGGGGATGCCGTCGCCGTCGAGATCGAGGTCGCCGCCGGCGCCGGTCGTGCCCGGCCCGCGCGGCCCGGCCGCCGCCTGCCCGGCCTCCACCGCCCGCTCGTCTGTGCGGGTGCCGGGCACGATGATCCCCAGCAGCACGAGGGCCGCCACCGCGGCCACGTAGGCCTTGTTGCGGGCGAGCCCCCGCAGCAGGTCGCCCAGCACCCCGTCACGCCACGAGGTCATGGTCGCCTCCCGTCCTGGGCCGCTCGGCGCACGTCGGTCACCACCTCGTCGCCGTCAACGGTCGCCGCCGGCGCCGAACGGCCTTCGCCGAGGTGGGCGCCGCACGCGCCCCGGTCGAGCCCGAGCGGGCGATCACGGCGTCCGACCCGCCCAGGTACGATTCGACGACGAGGGGGTCGTTCACGACCTCCTCGGGCGTGCCCCGAGCGATCGGCGTGCCCAGATCGAGCGCGAGCATCTCGTCGGAGATGGCGGTGACCAGCGGCATGTCGTGCTCGATGACCAGCAGGCTCGCCCCCGTCGCCTCCCGGATCCGCAACAGCAGCGGGCCCAGCGCCTCGGTCTCGCGCTGGGCGATCCCTGACGACGGCTCGTCGAACAGCAGGACGCGGGGCCGGTGGGCGAGCACGCAGGCGAGGTCGACCACGCGGCGCGTCCCCGTCGACAGCTCCATCACGAACTTGTCGCGATAGGCGCCGAGGCCCATGATCTCGATGAGCTCGTCGACCCGCCGGCTCACGGCCGCCTCCGACTCGGCCACGGCCGGGAGGTTGAGGGCAGCGGCGACCGGGTCGCGCACGGCGACGCTGCGCTCGAGGGCGCTGGCGATGGTCTCGGCCACCGTGAGCGACGGGAAGAGGCGGGCGTCCTGGAAGGAGCGGCCCAGGCCCCGGCGGGCGCGTGCGTCGGGTCCGAGGGGCCCGATGTCCTCGCCGTCGAGCAGCACCCGGCCATGGTCGGGGGTGACGAAGCCCGAGATCAGGTCGAAGACCGTCGTCTTGCCGGCGCCGTTCGGCCCGATCACGCCGAGGATCCGGCCCTCCCGGAGCTCGAGGTCGACCTCGTGCACCGCCCGGATCCCGCCGTAGCTCTTGCCCAGCCCCCGCACCTCCAGCACGGTGGGCGCCGTGCCCGGGCCGCCGGGCGGGGCGGGCCGCCGGCGTGGCCGGGCCGGCTCGCGTGGGGACGGCGCCCGACTGCCGCCGGCGCCGTCGCCGACGATCGAGCCCGCCCCCTCCAGGAACACCGAGCGCAGGATGTCGGGCCGCTCGAGCAGCTCGGCGGTGGGACCGCGGAAGCGGATCTCGCCCTTCTCCATGAAGTAGGCCGTCTGGGCGATCGTGAGGGCCACGTTCACCGACTGCTCGACGAGGATGATCGTGGTGCCCTGGGCCCGGATGGCCTTCACGATCTCGAGGAGCTGCTCCACGATGATCGGCGCGAGCCCGAGGGACAGCTCGTCGATCATGAGCAGCTTGGGTCGGGCGATGAACGCCATGCCGAGCGTCAGCATCTGCTGCTCGCCCCCGGAGAGGTTGCCGGCCGGCTGGTCCCAGCGCTGCCGCAGCACGGGGAAGTACTCGAGCACCCGGTCGGTCGCCTCGTTCACGTAGGCGGGGTCACGCTTGTAGATCCAGCCCGCCATCCGCAGGTTCTCGGCGACGGTGAGCGAGGGGAACACGCCCTTGCCGCCGGGCACCTGCACGATGCCGCGGCGCACCACGTCGTGGGGCTGGGCGTAGGTGGTGTCGGCCCCGTCGAAGATGATCGCCCCGGCCGAGGGCTCGACCAGGCCCGAGACGGCCCGCAGCAGGGTGGACTTGCCGGCGCCGTTGGTCCCGAGCAGGGCGATGATCTCGCCCTCGTCGACCTCGAAGTCCACGCCGAACAGCACCTGCACGCCGCCGTAGCCCACGTCCAGGCCGCGGACCATGAGCAGCCGGGTCTCGCCGCGCAGCCGGGCGGCCCGCACCTCGGCCATGGCCACGGTGGACGCCCGCACCCGGGTGATGTCCTGGTTCATGAACTTGCCGGCGCTCATGATGATGACCGCACCGATGCCGAGCAGCGGCAGCAGGAGCAGCATCGCCGGCCGCAGGCCGAAGCGGTCGCCGAGCCCGCCCACGATGGGGATGGCGAAGAGGCCGCCGATGATGAAGAAGTTGCCGATCGAGAACCCGAGGGACCGCACCCGTGGCGGGATGGCGAGCGAGAACGCCGCCGCCAGGCCCGGGGCGATCGAGGCCCGCAGGGCGGCGAGAACGGCCTGGGCGGCGATGGCGAGAGGCAGGTTGTTGGCGGCGACGAGCAGCAGCAACCCGCCCGCCGAGAGGATCACGGTGATCCCCAGGAACTTGATGAGCAGCCCCGAGTCGCGGTGCATCATGCGCAGGGCGATGGGGATGCCGATGAGGTAGCCCAGGATCTGGAAGGGCTCGGTGACGGCCGAGATGATCCCCCGCTGCAGCTCGTCGAGCCCGAAGACCTCCTCGTAGAAGAGCTGGATCAGCGGGGCCAGCCCGACGACGGCCACGGTGAGGAACGGCAGCGAGAACCAGATGCGGCGCATGGTGCGGACCTGCCAGAGGATGCGGAACGCCTCACCCATCGAGGCGGGCTCCTCGGCCGTCTGCACCGTCTCCTCGTCGGCGCCGGCGACCCTGCGCTCCTGGGCGCCCCGCACGGGGTCCTTCAGGCGCAGAGCGAGCACGACGAGCACGAAGGTGGGGATGGCGAACAAGAGGAACGGGGCCCGCCAGCCGATGAGGAACGCGATGGCGCCGGCGGCGAGCGGCCCGACGAACTGGCCGACCGAGTTGGCCGCCCGGTGCACGGCGTAGACGGAGGGCCGCACGTCGGGGGCATACCAGTCCGCGAGCAGCGAGTTGTGGGTCGAGCCGTTCACGGCTCGACCCAACCCGGCGCCGGTACGGGCGACGGCCATGACCGCCAGGTTGGGGGCCAGGCCCGTGAGCACCGAGAACCCACCCCAGGCCGACGCGCCCGCCACCGAGATCTTGATGCGGTCGTGACGGTCGGCCAGGTGCGAGAGCGGCACCTCGAGCAAGAGGACGGCGAACACGACCAGCGAGGTCAGGGTGAGGATCCCCTGGAGGCTGAGGTCGAAGTGGTCGCGGATGTTGGGTACGAGGATCGAGAAGGCCTCACGGTCGAGCTCGTCCACGGCGTTCAGCCCGAACAGCACGACGAGGGGGAAGGCGGCCGCCCCGCCGGTGATCCGCTTGAGCGACAGCTTCTCCCGCAGGGACAGGCGCGCCTCGCGGCTCACGGCTGCGCCTCCCGGTCCCGGTGGCCCGGCCGTCGCCGGCCGGCTCCGTTGCCGGCGACGCCGGCGTCGAGGGCGATGCTCGCCGGCGTCGGCCCGTGGCCGGCGGGCGCCGCCGTGCCACCCGCGGCGGCGACCTCGTCGATGGCGATGTCGGGCGGCGGGTCGTCCTGGCGCCGGTCGGCCACGAGGCTGGGCACGTGGATGCCGGCGCGGTTCGCCACGACGCGCAGGTAGGCGTCCCGCAACTGGTACATGAGCCCGCCCAGGCCGGCCGGGAAGAGCATGAGGATGAGCAGCATCCCGACCCCCGTGCTCAGGAAGCGGAAGGCCGGGGGCAGCACCCACTGCACGAAGAACACGAACGTGGCGCCGAGCAGGGCACCGGGGATGGACGTGAGGCCGCCGATGACGACCATGGTGAACACGAAGATGCTGCGCTCCGCGTCGAACGTGCCGAACACCTGCTGGTGGTGGACGTACAGGGCGCCGGCGAAGGCGGCGAGGAAGCCCGACAGGGCGAAGGCCGCGAGCTTGGTGCGGGTGGCGTTCACGCCGTAGGCCTGGGCGGCCCGCTCGTTCTCCCGGATGGCGATCATCACCCGGCCCGCCCGGCTGCGCCGCAGCCCGCGCGCCGCGGCGAGGGCGAGGAGGAGCCCGGCGAGGCACAGGTAGTAGTAGCGGGTCTCGCTCTCGACGGCGACGAGGCCGAACACCGCCCCGCGGGTGACCCGGCCCTCGGGGAGCCACCAGTCGAAGAAGGCCCGGTTCAAGAAGTAGTGCGAGGCCGCCAGGGCGAAGGCCAGCGTGGTGACGGCCAGGTAGAAGCCCCGTATGCGCAGGGCGGGGATGCCGATGAGGACGGCCACCGCGGCGCCGGCGAACCCTGCGAGGATCACGGCCACGCCGAGGTCGAGGCCCACCCGGGTCGTCAGGGCGCCGGCCACGGCGGCCCCCACGCCCACGAACGCGAACTGCCCTAGGCTCACCTGCCCGGCCCAGCCGGTCAGCACGACGAGCGACACCCCGATGATGGCGAAGAGGAACACCACCGCGAACAGGTTCGTGCGGCTCTCGGGGACCAGGGCGGGCAGGATCAGGAGCAGGACGGCGAGGCCGCCGGCGAGCGCCCGGAAGGCGGTGCGCACCGGGGGCAGGTCGCGCAGCTCGCGGGGCACGGGCCGGGCCTCGGCGGCCGCCTGCCAGGCCGACGCCTCCTCGGCGCGGGCGGTCTGCCCGCGGCGCTGCAGCAGGAGCGCCACGAGGACTGTGCCGAACAGGATCGGCGCGACGAGCAGCCCCCGGCCCGTGTGCCAGATGATCGACTGCTCCACGACGCCGAGGGCGACGGCGGCCACGAAGATCACCGGCAGGTTCTGCATCCGGCCGATCACGGCGGCGGCGAGCGCCCGCAGGAGCACGGCGGGCCCGAGGACCGAGCCGATCGGCAGCCCCACGATCCCGGCCCGCAGGATGAGCGCCACGGTGGCGAGCCCGGCGGCGAGCACCCACACGATCATCTGGATGCGCTTCACCGGGATGCCGACCAGGAAGGCCCGGTCGGTGCTGTCGGCGCTGGCCCGCACGGCGATGCCCACGCTCGTGTAGCGGAAGAACGCCGCCAGCCCGACGATGACCACCGGGATCACGACCATCGCCAGCACGTCGTTGCCCCGGAAGATGATCGGGTGGATCGAGAGCGAGAAGTCGAACGGCGAGGGAAACGACTGCGGCGGGATCCGCATGTCGAACAGGCTGGGCAGGATGAGGCCGACGCCCATGAGGAGCTGGCTCACCCCGATCGTCGCCACCGTCAGGATCAGGCGGGGCGAGCGGAAGAAGCGCCGGATGAAGCAGAGCTCGACCACCGCCCCCAGCGCCAGGCCGACCAGGATGCCGACGGGCATGGCCACGAAGTACGGCCACCCGGGGCCGACGATGAGCAGCACGGCGAGCGCAGCCGGCGCGGCGCCCATGTCGCCGGCGGCGAAGTTGACGATGCGGTTCGCCCGGTAGACCAGGGCGATGCCGAAGGCGATGAGCGCCGTGAGCCCGCCGATCACCATGCCCTGCACCCAGACGCCGAGCGGCGCCGGCCAGAAGAGCTGCATAACCCCCCAGAAGCCCACGGCGCCCGCCACGGTCCACGCGACCCGCTGCGGCCGCTGATCGGCGGCTGCCGCCCGGCTCGCCCGCCGCCGGGCGCCGGGTCCGACCGCATCCGCCTGCACCGCCTCGGGAGGCGGCTGCTCGGCGAGCTGCGTGCCTCGGCGTCCGCTGTCGGCCATGATCCCCCTCGTGCGGCACCGGCGACGCCCTTGCAGAACGCCGCCGGCCCTCGTGCCATCCGTCACGTCCGGCTGTGAGGAGGTAGTTCGACCCCCGAAGTCCGTTTCCTGTCGGATTTCGCACATTTCGAGAAAATTGGCGGATGGCTGCTGACGCGCTCGCCGCGGCCGACCGGCGGTGGCGCCGGGACCTCGAGCAGCGGCTCACGCTCCGCCCCGAGACCGGGCGCGCCGTCGCGGCGCGGGACCTGGCGACGGTGCTGCACGACGTCCTCGCAGATGCCGGCAAGCCGGGCACCGACGCCGCCGAGACGCTGGTCGACGTCTGGCAGCGGGCGGGTGCGCCCGAGCGGGCGCTGTCCTGGCGGGCCTACGCGTTCCACGCCTACCTGGTGGGCGCCTTCGGGACCGAGGTCGGCATCGCCCTCGGCCTCGACAGCCCCGAACGGGAGCAGCTCGCCGAGCTGTTCCGCGGCGAGCTCACCTCCATCGGGAACCGCCTGTTCACCCGAAGGCCCGGCGCCCGGGTCACCCGCTGGCACCTCCGCCGCTACGCCGAGGCGTGCGGCGGCGACCCTGCCGGCGCCGCCAGCTTCGTCCCGGTCGCCGAGCGCTTCGCCGAGGCGTGCGCCGAGGTGGCCGCCGACGCCGGCGCCTTCGCCGAGGCCCGCGACCGCATCGCGCTGGCCGGCCTCGAGCTGTTCCACCGGGCGGCCGCCGGCACGGTGACGGCCGTGCGCTCCTGGCGCGTCGAGTGACCGCGGGCCCGGGTCGTTCGATAGGCTCACGTCCGCGGCCGGACCGCCGGGTCCGGCGACACCGCGCCGACGAGGGGGACGACGAATGCCGATCAATCCGGATGCCGTGGGGACCGAGTCCGGGCCGACCGAGCGGTCGTGGACGTCGAAGGACGCGCTGCTCTACGCCCTCGGCGTCGGCGCGGGCGCCACCGACCCGACCGGGTTCGAGCTGGAGTTCACCACCGAGAACAGCAAGGACGTCCAGCAGGCCGTGCTGCCCACCTTCGCCGTCATCGTGGGGGGCGGCGGCGGGGGCATGCGCAACGTCGGCACGTTCAACCCCGCCATGCTCGTCCATGGCGAGCAGGCCATCGAGCTGCACGGCCCGATCCCGGTCGAGGGCACGGTGCGCACCACCGGCCGCATCACCGGCATCTACGACAAGGGCTCCGGCGCCGTGATCGCCACCGAGGCCGAGTCGGTCGACGCCGAGACCGGCGAACCCCGGTTCACCACCCGCTCGTCGGTCTTCATCCGGGGCGAGGGCGGCTTCGGCGGCGACCGGGGGCCGTCCGGGCCCCGCAACGTGGCCCCCGATCGCGACGCCGACCACGTCGTCACCTACGAGACCCGGCCCGACCAGGCGCTGCTGTACCGGCTGTCAGGCGACCGCAACCCGCTGCACTCCGACCCCGAGTTCGCCAAGATGGCAGGCTTCGACCGGCCCATCCTCCACGGCCTCTGCACCTACGGCTTCACCGGGCGGGCGCTGCTGCACACGCTGTGCGGCTCCGACCCGGCCCGCTTCCGCTCGATGGAGGCTCGGTTCTCCAAGCCCGTGTTCCCGGGCGACACGCTCACGGTCCGCATGTGGGTCACGGGCGACGGCGAGGCCCTCTTCCGCACCGAGACCCAGACCGGTGACGTCGTGATCGACCAGGGTCGGGCGACGTTCACGCCCTGAGTCCCGAGGAGGCACCGATGACCGTCACCGACGACACCGTGCGGACCGGCGCCGACCCGGTCGAGGAGCTGCGCGACTGGCTCGCCGGCAACTGGGACCCCGACCTGAGCGTGGCCGAGTGGTGGGAGCGGCTCGGCCTCGCCGGCTGGGCCGCGCCGCTGCTGCCCCCGGGCCGGTACGGCCGGGGCCTGAGCCGGGGGGACGCCATCCGCGTCACCCGCACCATCGCCGAGTTCGGCGCCCTCGGTCCCCCAGCCGGTCTGGGGCTGGCGCTGGCGGCGCCCACCATCGCCACGCACGGCACCGACGAGCAGGTCGAGCGCTACGTCCGGCCGATCGTCACCGGCCAGCGCGCCTGGTGCCAGCTGTTCAGCGAGCCCGGCGCCGGCTCCGACCTCGCGGGCCTCAGCACCCGGGCGGTGCGCGACGGCGACGTGTGGATCGTGAACGGGCAGAAGGTGTGGACCTCGGGCGGCCACCTGGCCGACCTCGGCATGTTGCTCGCCCGCACCGACCCCACCGTCCCCAAGCACCAGGGGATCACGTGGTTCGCCCTGGAGATGGACCAGCCCGGTGTCGAGGTGCGGCCGCTCAAGGAGATGACGGGCCACACCATGTTCAGCGAGGTGTTCTTCACCGACGCCGTGGTGGCCGACGACGCCCGCATCGGCGACCTGAACGACGGCTGGAAGGTCGCCAACACCACCCTGCTCTACGAGCGCTCGGGCATGGGCGCCGGCGGCGGGGCCGCGGCCGGCATCGGCGCGCGCGCCGGCACCGTCGCCGGCGACCTCGGCAAGCGGGCCGGCGACTTCGTGCGCGCCCGCCGCCAGCGCGGTACCGGCGCGGAGCCCCGCCCCGACCGCCCGCGCAGCTCGCCGGCCGCGCAGTACATCGAGCTCGCCCGCCGCTTCGGCAAGGACCAGGACCCCGTCGTGCGCCAGGGCCTCGCCCAGTCCCACATCCTGGGGGAGCTCAGCCGGCTCAACACCGAGCGCCACAAGGCGGTCCGGGCGGCCGGCGGTGACATCCCCGGCCTGCCGAACTTCTCGAAGCTGCTGATGGCCGACATCCTCCGGCACAACCGGGACCTGGGCATGCGGATCATCGGCGCCCGCGGCACGCTGCACGCCTACGACGACGCCGGCCGGGCGACCCTCGCCGGGGCGCCGGGCGGCGACGCCGCCGCCGCCATGACCGCGTACGCCCTGCGCGCCCAGGCGCTGCCGATCTACGGCGGCACCGACCAGATCCAGCGCAACATCATCGGCGAGCGGGCCCTCGGCCTCCCCAAGGAGCCGGGCGACCTGTCGCGCCTGCCCTTCAACGAGCTGCCGAAGAACGGCTGAGCGCCGCAAGTTCCTGCCCTCCCACCCCGTTCGGAGGGCATGCGGACGCGCACTGCCAGGGTCCTCGCGGTCGGGATCGGCGCCGTCGCCATGGTGCTGGTGGGGGGTGGTGCGCGCGCCCAGGTGGCGCCGCCCGACCCCCCGGCCCTGCCGGGTCCGCCCAGCGAGGCCGACCCCGCCCTCGAGCTGGCGACACCCCTGAGCGAGGCGACGCTCGGCTCGGTCTGCGCCACCACGGGCGGCGCGCTCGCCCTCGCCGGCATCGTCGCACCCGGCGCCGTGCCCGAGGTTGCCGACGAGGTGGTGCTGGCGATGCGCTACGCCCTGTGGCTGCACGGCGCCGCCTGCGCGGTGACCCCGCCCCAGCACAGCCACACCGTGTGCGCGCCCGACGACGAGATCGCCGCCGTGGTCCCCGAGGACGACCTTGTGGCGCCACCCGGACCTGCGGTCGGTGCGGCAATCGAGACCCTCGGCGCCGCCGAGGACGAGGCGGCGGCGGCCGGCGCCCCTGTTCCGGGCGCCGGTGACGAGCTGGCGGGTGCGGTCGAGTGCCGTGAGGAGTCGCGCCTGCTCGACGGCGGTGGCCTGGATCCCGACGAGCTGGAGGCCCAGGCGGGCACGGCGGGGCCCTCCGAGCCCGCAGAGCCGGCGGCGCCGAGCGGCTCGGAGACCACCGCGGGCGCGGGTTCGGGACGGGCGGCGGGCGGGGCGGCGGTGCCCGGGCCGGCGGGGGTGGC
>SIRW01000111.1 GCA_004366205.1 Actinomycetota bacterium
CGCCGCCACTCCCGGTGCAGGCGCTTGAGGTTGGTCGGCCCCAGCTTGCGGCGGGTCACGTCCCCGCCTCGCGGACGCGGTCAGCCGCCCGGGTCACGTCGAGCAGGCGGTAGCCCCGCCGGGAGGCCCGGCGCCGCACCACCCAGCCCTCGGCCTGCAGCCAGCGGGCGAGCGAGTCCGAACCCAGGTGCTTGTGCACGACCAGGTGGGCCCACCCGTCCGGCGTCAGCCGGCCGAGCCACCGCAGCAGCAGAGCGTGCAGGGCGGCCTTGCCCACCCGCACCGGGGGGTTCGACCAGATCTGCGCGAACCGGATCTGCGCGGGGACGTCGTCGGGCGCGCAGGTGGTCACGTTGCGCGCCCCCGCCGCCTCGGCGTTGGCGGCGGCGAGGGCGCGGGCCCGCTGGTTCACGTCCACGGCCCAGACCCGAGCGGCGGGCGCCCGGCGCGCCAGTGCCAGCGCGATCGGCCCGTAGCCGCAGCCCAGGTCGAGCAGGTCACCGCCGGCCGGTGCCGGCCCCTCGAGGAGCAGCAGCTTGGTGCCCGGGTCGACCGCACCATGGGCGAACACCCCGCGGTCGGTGCGCAGGTCGAGCGTCAGGTCGGGCAGGTCGAGGCGCACCGTCACGGGGCGCGACGCGGCCACCGGCTCGGGCGCGAAGTAGTGCCCGGCGTCGCCGCGCGCCGAACCGGCCGGATGGGGGCCGCGGTCGCAGTGACGGGCCCCGGAAGGCTGGTCGCCCGGGCCGGAACTGCCGGGGCGCTGCGGGGACGGCACGGATGCGACGGTACCCTGGGTGCCATGGCCGCCTACGACATCCGGGTCTTCCCCGACCCCGTCCTGCGCCAGCGCGCCGCCGAGATCACCGAGATCGACGACGGCGTCGTCCGCCTGGCCCGGGGGATGATCGAGGCGATGCACGAGGCCCCCGGCATCGGACTGGCGGCCGTGCAGGTCGGCGTGCTGCGCCGGCTCTTCGTCTACGACGTCGGTGACGGCACCGGCGCCCACGTGGTGGTGAACCCCGTCCTCGAGCTCGGCGACGGCGAGGCCGTCTACGACGAGGGGTGCCTGTCGATCCCGGGCCTCACGTGGGCGGTCGTGCGGCCCCCGCAGGTCCACCTCACCGGCGTCGACCTCGACGGCAACGACATCAGCCTCGAAGCCGACGAGCTGGTCGCCCGCGTCGTGCAGCACGAGGTCGACCACCTCGACGGGATCCTCTTCATCGACCGGCTCGACCCCGACGAGCGCAAGGCCGCCATGGCCGCCCTGCGGGACATCCAGGTGGCCGCCGCCACCCCCGAGGTCGCCGAGCCCCCGGCCCGGCGGGGCCTGCGCCTGCCCGGCCTGGGCTGACGCCGCCGCCGTGGCCGCGCAGCTCACCGGCCTCCGCCCGCGCCGGCTCGTCTACCTCGGCAGCCCGGCCGACGCCGTCCCCCCGCTCGAGGCGCTGGTGGCGGCCGGCCACGACGTGGGCCTTGTCGTCACCCAGCCCGACAAGCGCCGCGGTCGGGGTGGCGCCACCATGCCGAGCCCCGTGAAGGCCGCCGCCGATCGCCTGGGGCTCCCCGTCACGCACCGGGTCGACGACGTCATCGACGTCGGGGCCGACCTCGGGGTGGTCGTCGCCTTCGGGCGGCTCGTCAAGCCCCACGTGCTCGACGCCGTGCCGATGGTGAACCTCCACTTCTCGCTGCTGCCGCGGTGGCGCGGCGCGGCCCCCGTGGAGCGGGCGATCCTGGCGGGCGACGAGCGCACGGGTGTGTGCCTCATGGTGCTGGAGGAGGGGCTCGACACCGGCCCGGTCCTGCGGTGCGAGGAGACACCCATCGGCCCGGAGGAGACCGCCGCCGAGCTGCGGGCGCGCCTGGTCGCCATCGGCACGGCGATGCTGCTCGATGCGCTGCGGGACGGGCTGCCGGCGCCGACGCCCCAGGCGGGTGAGCCCACCTACGCCGCCAAGCTCGAGCCGGCCGACTTCGAGCTCGACTGGGCGCGCCCGGCCGGGGAGCTGCACCGCGTCGTGCGGGCGGGCTCGGGCCGGGCCCACACCACCCACCGGGGCAAGCGGCTCAAGGTGCACCGGGCTGTCCTCGCCCCGGCCGGTGCGGGCCGCGGCCTCGAGCCCGGCCAGCTCGACGGCGCCCTGGTCGGCACCGGTGCGGGGGCGCTGCGGCTCGTCGCCGTCCAGCCCGAGGGCAAGGGCGTCCTCGCCGCCGACGACTGGGCGCGGGGCGCCCGGACCGCTCCCGGCGACCGCCTCGGCCGGTGAGCCGGTCCCGCCGCCCGGGTGGCGGCCGTCGCCCGGCACGCTCGAGAGGCGCCGGGACGCAGGACCGGCGGAGCGGCCGGAGCGGCCACACTCGTGGATCACCGGCCGGTCCCACGGCGCGGTCGGTCGCGCTCGAGGCGCTCCGGCGGGTGGGGGAGGGGGCCTACGCCAACCGGGTGCTGCCGGGCCTCCTCGACCGCAGCGGCCTCGACGGGCGCGACCGGGCGCTGGCCACCGAGCTGGCCTACGGGACGGTGCGGATGCGCCGGGCGTGCGACCACCTGCTCGACCGCTTCCTGCTGCACCCGCCCGACCCCGCGACCCGGGACCTCCTGCGCCTCGGCGCCTACCAGCTCGCCTTCCTCGACATCCCGGCCCACGCCGCCGTGGCCGAGACCGTCGACCTCGCGCCCCGACGCGTCCGAGGCCTCGCCAACGCCGTGCTCCGGCGTGTCTCGGCGCTGGGTCCGGCGTCGCGCGTCGACTGGCCCGACGACCCGACCCGGCTCAGCTACCCCGACTGGATCGTGGAGCGCCTCACGGCCGATCTCGGCCCCGAGACCGCCCTGGCCGCCCTCGAGCAGATGAACCAGGCGCCGGCCGTGACCACCCGGTCCGACGGCTACGTGCAGGACCTCGCCTCGCAGTGGGTCAGCGAGCTCGTCGCGGCCGGGCCCGGCGACCTCGTCGCCGACACCTGCGCCGGGCCCGGCGGCAAGGCCACGGCGATGGCGGCGGCCGGTGCCACGGTGCTGGCCGGGGACCGCCACCCCGGGCGCGCCGGCGCCGTCCGGGACAACGCCCGCCGCCTCGGCGTCGGGGACCGCGCCCTGGTGGTCGTGGCCGACGGGGCCCACCCGCCCCTGCGGCCGGCGCGGTTCGACCGGGTGCTGGTCGACGCCCCGTGCTCGGGGCTCGGTGTACTCCGCCGGCGACCCGACGCCCGCTGGCGAGTCGAACCGGACGCACCCGACCGGCTCGCCCGCCTCCAGCAGCGGTTGCTCGCCGCCGCCCGCACGCTGCTGCGCCCGGGCGGGCTCCTCGTCTACAGCGTGTGCACGCTCACGGCGGTCGAGACGCTGGGCATCGACGGGTGGCTGGCCGCCGAGCACCCCGACCTGCGGGCCGAGCCGGGGCCCGAGGGCGGTCCCTGGCGGCCATGGGGCAGGGGGTCGCTGCTGGTCCCGCAGGCGGCCGGCACCGACGGGATGTTCGTCCTGCGGCTCCGCGCCCCCGGTGGCACCGGCAGCGACCGCCGCCCCGGGCCATAGAGGGGAGGCGGCCGGTAACCGGCCGCGTGAGCGGGACCTGCCGGCGGTACCGTCGCGCCGGTGCAAGGTGGCTCCCCCCTGATCCACGCCCGCTCGCTCACGAAGCGGTTCGGCGACTTCGTCGCGGTCGACGGCATCGACTTCGAGGTGCACCGCGGCGAGACGTTCGGGTTCCTCGGGCCCAACGGCGCCGGCAAGTCGTCGACGATGCGGATGATCGGCTGCGTGTCCCCGATCAGCGCGGGCACGCTGCGGATCCTCGGCATGGATCCTGTCACCGACGGCCCGGCGATCCGCAGCCGGCTCGGCGTGGTTCCCCAGGAGGACACCCTCGACACCGAGCTCACCGTCTGGGACAACCTCGTGATCTACGGCCGGTACTTCGGGCTGACCCGGGCCGAGATCCGGGAGCGGGCGACGGAGCTGCTCGCCTTCGCCCGCCTCGAGGAGCGCGCCCGCGACCGGGTCGACCCGCTGTCGGGCGGGATGAAGCGACGCCTGACGATCGCCCGGGCGCTCATCAACCGCCCCGAGCTGCTCCTGCTGGACGAGCCCACCACCGGCCTCGACCCCCAGGCGCGCCACCTGCTGTGGGAGCGCCTGTACCGCCTGAAGCGCGAGGGTGTGACCCAGGTGATCACCACCCACTACATGGACGAAGCCGAGCAGCTCTGCGATCGGCTCGTGATCATGGACCGGGCCCGCATCGTCGCCGAGGGCTCTCCGCGCCAGCTGATCGAGCGGCACGCCACCCGCGACGTGGTCGAGCTGCGCTTCACGACGCACGACGAGCAGGACGCCGCCGCCGAGGCGCTGAGCGCCACCGCGGGCGGCGCGGGGGCCGAGGTCGAGCCCCTGCCCGACCGCATCCTCCTCTACACGGGCGACGGGGACGGGACGGTCGCGGCCGTCACCGGCAACGGCGTGCAGCCCTCGTCGGTGCTGGTGCGCCGCAGCACGCTGGAGGACGTCTTTCTGCGCCTCACGGGGCGCACGCTCGAGGACGAGTGATGGCCGCCACCGCTGTGCTGCGCGTCGTCGAGCGGGAGGCTCGGGTCTTCCGTCACCTGTGGCGCGGTTCGGTCTTTTCGAACTTCCTCGCGCCCGTCCTGTTCCTCGGCGCCATGGGCCTGGGCCTCGGCGGGCTGATCGACGACGGCGCCGGCGAGCTCCCCGGCGGGCTCGACTACCTCACGTTCGTCACGCCCGGGCTCCTCGCTGCCACCGCCATGCAGGGCGCCGCCAGCGAGTCGCTCTGGCCGGTGATGGCCGGCACCAAGTGGATCCGCACGTACCACGGCATGGTGGCGACCCCCCTCTCGGCCACGGACGTGTTCGTGGGCCACGTGGTGTGGGCCGGCGTGCGTGCCGCCGTCGCCGCCACCGCGTTCCTGGCCGTGGCCGCCGCACTCGGGGGCGTCCCCTCGGCATGGGGCGTCGTCGCCCTGCCCGCGGCCGTGCTCACCGCGACCGCCTTCGCCGCCCCGCTCGCCGCCTTTGCCGGTACCCAGGACACCGACGTCAGCTTCCCCGTCATCATGCGGCTCGGCGTCATGCCGCTGTTCTTGTTCTCCGGGACGTTCTTCCCGGTCGCGCAGCTTCCCGGAGCGGTCCAGCCCGTGGCGTGGATCTCGCCGCTGTGGCACGGCGTGGAGCTCTGCCGGGCGGCCACCACCGGGTCGGGGATGGCGCCGATCGTCGCCGCCGGGCACGTCGCCGCGCTCGGGGCCTGTGCGGCGGCGGGCTGCTGGTGGGGGAGCCGCACCTTCGGTCGGAGGCTCACGCAGTGACCGCGCCGGCCGGCTCCTCCGTCGAGGTTCCCCGGCACCGGGGCCAGGCCCTCCCGGGGGTCGACCGGCGGCGCGCCCTGCGGATCGTGGAGCGCAACGCCCTGGCCTACCGCCGGGCCTGGGTGGTGTTCCTGACCGGGTTCGCCGAGCCCGTCCTGTACCTGCTGTCGATCGGCATCGGGGTCGGCGCCCTCGTCGGCGAGGTGGTCGTGGGGGACCGCACCACGCCCTACGAGGTGTTCGTCGCCCCGGGCCTGCTCGCCGCCGCCGCCATGAACGGCGCCGTGTTCGACACGACCTTCAACTTCTTCGTGAAGTTCAAGTACGCCAGGACCTACGACGCCGTGCTGGCGACCCCCCTGCGGGTGGGCGACGTCGCGGCCGGTGAGGTCATCTGGGCGCTCGGCCGGGGCGCTGCCTACGCCGGGGCGTTCCTCGTGGCCATGCTCGCCTTCGGGCTGGTCGGGTCGGCCTGGGCGGTGCTCGCCCTGCCCGCCGCCGTGCTCATCGGCTACGCCTTCGCCGGCCTGGGTTTGGCCGCCACCACCTGGATGCGGTCGTTCGTCGACTTCGACTACGTGATGCTCGCCATCATCCCGATGTTCCTGTTCTCGGCCACGTTCTTCCCGCTCGACCGGTACCCGGGCGTGCTGGCCGGCCTGGTCGCCGTCACGCCCCTGTACCAGGGGGTCGCACTCGTGCGTGCGCTCGTGACGGGCGACGCCGGCCCCGGCCTGCTGGTCCACGTGGCCTACCTGGTGGCCCTCGGCACCGCCGGCCTGTGGGTGGCCGTCCGCCGGCTGCGCCTGCTGCTCCAGCCGTAGCCCGCCGTCGTGGCCGGGAGCGCCCCCCACGCGTGCCAGAATCGACGGCGCGTGACACCTGAGCAGCTTCGTGTGATCGAGTAGCGACGAGCTCGTTCCGTGCCCCACCCTGGCCGCAGCAACGACATCGAGCTCGCCGCCAAGGTGCTGACGGTCTCCGACGGCGTCGCCGAGGGCACCCGTGAGGACCGCTCCGGTGACGCCGTCGCCGACCGGCTCACCACCGCGGGCTTCCAGGTCATCGACCGGCGCGTCGTAGCCGACGGGATGGAGACCGTGGCCGAGGCGTTGGTCGAGCTGTGCGAGGGCTTCACCGGGCTGGTGGTCACCACCGGCGGCACGGGCTTCGGCCCCCGGGACCGCACCCCCGAAGGCACCCGCATCGTCCTCGACCGCGAGGCGCCGGGCCTCGCCGAGGCGATGCGGCTCGTCAACCCCCTCGGCCGGCTCTCCCGGGCGCTGGCCGGCACCCGAGGTGAGGCGCTCGTGCTGAACCTGCCGGGCTCGACGAGCGGCGCGGTGGAGTGCCTCGAGGCCGTGCTCGACGTCCTGCCCCACGCCCTCCGCCTGCTCGCCGGCCGCCGCGAGCACTGACCCCCCGGGAGCACGGGCCCGCCGCGAGCACGGGCCCGCCGCGAGCGTTTGGGATCGGCCGGAAGCGAAACTAGACTGACCGGTCAAGAAACCGGCGACCCCTGGAGGCGTCGAGTGACCAGCAGCGACCACGCCGCCATGGACCGGGCGCTGGCCCTGGGCGCCTCGGTGCGGGGCGCCACGGCCCCCAACCCGTGGGTCGGCTGCGTGGTCGTCACCGCCGGCGGGCGCACCTTCGAGGGCGCCACCCGGCCACCCGGCGGACCGCACGCCGAAGCCGTCGCCCTCGAAGCCGCCGGCGCCGCCGCCCGGGGCGCCACCCTCTACTGCACGCTCGAGCCGTGCTCGCACCACGGCCGCACCCCGCCGTGCGCCGACGCCATCGTGGGCGCCGGCGTCAGGCGCGTCGTGGTGGCCCTCGAGGACCCCGATCCCCGCGTCGCCGGCCGCGGCATCGAGCGCCTCCGGGCCGCCGGCGTCACCGTCGACGTCGGCTGCGCGGCGAGCCAGGCCGCCGAGCAGCTGGCGCCCTACCTGAAGCACCGCCGCACCGGCCGGCCCTGGGTGGTGCTGAAGCTGGCGGCGAGCCTCGACGGGCGCACCGCCGCCCCCGACGGCACCAGCCGGTGGATCACCGGCGAGGCGGCCCGCCGCGACGCCCACCGGCTGCGGGCCGAGAGCGACGCCGTCCTCGTCGGGGCCGGGACCGTGCGGGCCGACGACCCCGAGCTCACCGTCCGCCACGTGCCCGGGAGCGACCCGCTGCGGGTCGTGCTCGGCCGGGCACCCGAGGGGGCCCGGGTGCACCCGTGCCTCGAGCTCGACGGCGACCTCGGACACGTGCTCGACGTGCTCGGCGGCAAGGGCGTGCTGCAGGTGCTCGTCGAGGGCGGCGCCACCGTCGCCGGGGCCTTCCACCGCGCCGGGCTCGTCGACCGCTACGTGCTCTACCTGGCGCCCGTGCTCTTCGGCGGCGGCGACGCCCGCCCGCTGCTCACCGGGCCCGGCGCGGCCACCATCGACGACGTGTGGCGCGGCCGGATCGTCTCGGCCGAGCGCCTCGGCGACGACCTGCGCGTCGAGCTGGCACCGCCCGCGGAGGTCGCCTGATGTTCACCGGCCTGGTGGAGGAGCTCGGGACCGTCGTGGCGGTCGCGGGCGACCGCGTCCGCATCGGCGCCACGCGCGTCGTGGAGGACGCCGCCATCGGCGACTCCATCGCCGTCAACGGGTGCTGCCTCACCGTGGTCGCCCTGGGCGACGGCTGGTGGGAGGCCGATCTCAGCGCCGAGACCCGGGCCCGCACCACCCTCGGCGGGCTCGAACCGGGCAGCCCGGTGAACCTCGAGCGCCCCGTCCGACTGGCCGACCGGCTGGGCGGGCACCTGGTGCAGGGCCACGTCGACGGCGTCGGCGAGGTCGTCGACCCCGCCCCCGACCTGCGGATCCGCCTCCCCCGAGCCCTTGCCCGCTACGTCGTCGAGAAGGGCTCGATCACCGTCGACGGCGTGTCCCTCACCGTCGTCGAGCCCCTGGCCGACGGGTTCACCGTCGCCGTCATCCCCCACACCGCCGAGGTCACGACCCTGGGTCGCCTGCGTCCGGGCGCTACGGTCAACATCGAGGTCGACGTGGTCGCCAAGTACGTGGAGCGCCTGGTCGCACCCCACCGACAGGAAGCGAGGTCCTAGGCCCATGCCGTTCGCACCCATCGAGGACGCCATCGCCGCGGTGGCCCGCGGCGAGATCGTCGTGGTCGTCGACGACGAGGACCGCGAGAACGAGGGCGACCTCATCATGGCGGCCGAGTTCGCCACCCCCGAGAAGATCGCCTTCTTCCTGCACCACACGTCCGGCTACATCTGCGCCCCCATCACCGCCCAGCGGGCCCGGGAGCTCGAGCTGCCCCTGATGGTCCCCGAGAACACCGAGAGCATGCGCACGGCGTTCCTCGTGACCGTCGACGCCCGGCGGGGCACGTCGACGGGCATCTCCGCCCACGACCGCTCGGCGACCATCCAGGCCCTCGTCGACCCGGCCACCGAGCCCGGCGACCTGGCCCGTCCCGGTCACGTCCTGCCGCTCGAGGCCCGCGACGGCGGGGTGCTCAAGCGCGCCGGGCACACCGAGGCCGCCGTCGACCTGGCCCGCATGGCCGGCTGCTACCCGGCCGGGGTGCTGTGCGAGATCGTCGACGAGAAGAAGATGGACATGGCTCGCCTGCCCGAGCTCGAGCGCTTCGCCGAGGAGCACGGGCTGGTCATGATCTCGATCGCCGACCTGGTGCGCTACCGCCGCCAGCGCGAGAAGCTGGTGAAGCGCATCGCCGAGGCCCGCATCCCGACCGAGTGGGGCGACTTCACCTGCTACGCCTACGAGTCGCTGCTCGACGGCGAGGTGCACCTGGCCCTCGTGCGGGGCGCCGTGCAGAACCAGGAGAACGTCCTGGTCCGCGTGCACAGCGAGTGCCTCACCGGCGACGTGTTCGGATCGCTGCGCTGCGACTGCGGCATCCAGCTCTCCCAGGCCATGCAGCGCATCGACGAGGAGGGCATAGGTGTCGTCATCTACCTGCGCGGACACGAGGGCCGCGGCATCGGCATCGGCAACAAGCTGCTCGCCTACCGGCTGCAGGAGCGGGGCCACGACACGGTCGACGCCAACACCGCGCTCGGCCTGCCCGTCGACAGCCGCGAGTACGGCATCGGCGCCCAGATGCTCGTGGACCTCGGGGTCACCACGATGCGGCTCATGACCAACAACACCGCCAAGTACGGCGGCCTCGAGGGCTTCGGGCTCCAGATCGTCGAGCGGGTGCCGTTGCAGACGAAGCCGAACCCGGAGAACATCGCCTACCTGCGCGCCAAGCAGGCGCGCATGGGTCACCTGCTGGAGGGCCTCGATGACGTCCTATGAGGGCACGCGGCGCGGCGAGGGCCTTCGGGTCGCGCTCGTGTGCGCCCGCTTCAACGACCTGATCACCGACCGGCTGCTGGCCGGGGCGCGCGACGCCCTCGCCCGCCACGGCGTCGACGAGGACTCGGTCATCGTGGCGTGGGCGCCAGGCGCGTTCGAGCTCCCCCTGGTCGCCCAGCGCCTGGCCGCGTCCGGCGAGGTCGACGCCGTCGTCTGCCTCGGAGCCGTCATCCGGGGCGCCACCGGGCACTACGAGCTCGTCGCCGGCCAGTGCGCCGCCGGCCTGCAGCGGGTCCAGCTCGACACCGGCGTGCCCGTCGCCTTCGGCGTGCTCACCACCGACACCGTCGAGCAGGCCATCGAGCGGGCGGGCACCAAGGCGGGGAACAAGGGCTTCGACGCCGCGGTGACGGCCATCGAGATGGCCGACCTGCTCCGCCAGCTGCCCAAGGGCGGCGAGCGCTCGGCGTGACCCGCCGGGGCGGGTCCGACCGCTCCCGCGGCGCCACCATCGCCGTCTACGGACGCAAGCCCGTCCTCGAGGTCCTCACCGACCCGGCGGTCGAGGTGGAGCGGGTGCTCGTGGCCCGCAGCGCCCGCGGTGACGCCGTCGAGGACATACTGCGGGCCGCCCAGGCCCGGGGGACGCCGCTGCGGCGGGCCGGGGCGCACGACGTGACCCGGCTCTCCGGCAACGGCCGCCAGGACCAGGGCGTGGTGGCCGAGGTGCGCGCCCGGGGGCTGGCCGAGCTGGAGGACTGGCTCCCGGGCGCGCCGGGCACCGCGACCGTGCTCCTGCTCGACGGCGTCACCACACCCGCCAACGTGGGCATGATCCTGCGCTCGGCGGTGGCCGCCGGGCTCGACGGGGTGGTCGTCCCCCGGGCGGGCTGCGCCGGCATCGGCCCGCTGGTGGTGAAGGCGTCGGCCGGCACTGCCTTCGCCGCGCCGGTCCTGCGCGCCGGGACCGCCGCCGATGCCGCCGACGCCCTCGTGCTGGCCGGCTTCCGCCTCCTCGGGCTGCGGCCCGACGGCGCGACCCCGATCTGGGACGTCGAGCTGCGGGGTCGCACGGCGCTGGTGCTCGGGGGCGAGTCGGCGGGCGTGTCACCGGCGGTCAGCCGCCAGGTCGGCGAGTGGGTGGCGATCCCGATGCCCGGCGGCACCGAGTCCCTCAACGTGGCCGTGGCGGCCGGCATCGCCGCCTACGAGGTCGTCCGCCGGGGCCGAACGATGCGTGGATGACCGTCCGCGGGCGGTACGGTCGACCACGTGCTGAAGCTGGTCCTGCCCAAGGGTTCGCTCGAGCGGGCGACGCTCGAGCTGTTCGAGGCCGCCGACCTGGCCGTCGTGCGCAGCTCCGACGTCGACTACAAGGCGAGCATCGCCGACCCCCGCATCGCCGAGGTCCGCATCCTGCGGCCCCAGGAGATCCCCCGGTACGTCGCCAGCGGCCTGTTCGACCTCGGCGTCACCGGCCGCGACTGGATCGAGGAGACCGCCAGCGAGGTCGTGAGCCTCGGGGAGCTGCGCTACTCGAAGGCCACCGCCCGGCCCATCCGGATGGTGCTCGCCGTCGCCCAGTCCTCGCCGTGGGAGTCGGTGCAGGACCTGCCGAGCGAGGGGCTGGTCGTGCAGACCGAGTACACCGAGCTCACCCGGCGCTTCCTCGAGAAGCACGGCGTGCACGCCGAGGTCCAGCTCTCCTATGGCGCGACCGAGGCCAAGGTGCCCGACATCGCCGACGCCGTCGTCGAGATCACCGAGACCGGCCGGGCCCTGCGCCAGGCCGGCCTGAAGGTCATCGCCGAGATCCTCACCTCCTACACCGAGCTCATCGCCAACCCGGTGTCGCACGAGGACCCCGAGAAGCGCCACGCCATGCGCCAGATCCACACGCTGCTCGCCGGCGTGCTCGAGGCCCGCGGGAAGGTGCTGGTGAAGCTGAACGTGGCCCAGGCCGACCTCGACCGGGTCATCGGCCTGCTCCCCGCCATGAAGGCGCCGACCGTGTCGAAGCTGTTCGGCGAGGACGCCTACGCAGTGGAGACGGTCGTGGAGAAGACCGAGATCAACGTGCTGATCCCGGCGCTGCGCGACGCTGGAGCCAGCGACATCATCGAGCTTCCGCTCTCGAAGATCGTCCACTGACCGTGGGCAGCCGGACCGGTCACGTCGCCACCTTCGACGAGCACCGCGGCTACGGCACCGTGCGCGACGAGACCGGCGAGGAGTGGTTCTTCCACTGCACCGCCATCACCGACGGCACCAGGACGATCCCGGAGGGCGCCCGCGTCCGCTTCGAGGTGGTCCCCGGCCACCTGGGCCGCTGGGAGGCCGGCGCCGTCGAGCGCCTCTGACGCCGGTTCAGCCTGGGCGCCGCCGGGCGTCAGCCGAAGCGGCGGCGGATGGCGCGGGTCACGCCCACGGCGGCGCCCACGCCGGCGGCCACGGCGACCGCGGGCCCGAGCCGGTTGCGGCGCGCCTCGGCCGCCTCGGGCCGGTCGGTCGCCTGCCAGCGCGCCACGAAGGCGCGGGCGTCGGGCTTGTCCTGGTCCTGCTCGGGCCGGTGGCCGGGCCGGTTCGCCTCGGGTACCGGGCCGCCCGGGACGTCGTCGGCGGGGAGCGGACCCCGGGCCTCGACCTCGCTGGCGAGGCTGTCGGGGTCGAGCGGCGTCGTGCCGCTCCGGTTCAGCTCGGGCTGCTGCGGTCGTCCCATGACGGGGGACTACCCCGCGCCGGCCGGTTCGGAACCACCCGGTTCGTCGGGCGCGCCCGCGTTCGTGTCGCCGGCGGTCCCCCCCTGCCGGCGCACGACCTGCACGTACCCCAGCCGCAGCTGGGCCAGGGCGTCACGGAGCGCGGGCGCCTGCTCGCCGAGGCGGTCGCCCAGCCCCTCGACCAGCGCCCCCATGGCGTCGACGGCGAGGCGCGCCTCGTCGAGGTCGGGCTGGGGCTGGTTGAGGTGCAGCACGGCCAGCTGGAACAGGCCGACCGCGTGGTTGGCGACCACCACCTCGACCGGGGTCTCGGCGAGCTGGCGCTGGACCTCGGCCAGCTCGGCCTCGAGCTGCTCCCCGTCGGGAGCGCCAGCCGCCGGGCCAGCCGTGTCCGACGCTCCCGGCGGCGGCTCGCGCTCGGGCTCGACGGGGTGCTCGCCACCGGGTGTCCAGATGGAGCTCATGGCTGGTACCCTACGGCACGACATGTCGACGGAAAGCGGGGTCCGGCTGATCGCCGACCCCCACCCGGCCACCTGAGTGGTGCACGAACCGCACCGGTGTGCGCCGGGTCGAGCCACCTGGCCGTGCGTGCCCTCGGCACCGCACGGAACCGGCCCGACGGGCCGGTGCTCGGGCGGACGCCGCTTTCCCCGGCGTCCGCCGTTCGTCGTTTTCGCCACGAGGAGCAGCCCATGACACCGAGCCGAGGGCCGAGCGCCGCCACGGCCCGCCCCAGAAGGAGTGAGGCCCGATAGCCGCGCCCCCCACCAACGAGCCCCGCATCAACGACCGGATCCGCGCCCGGGAGGTGCGCCTCGTGTCGCCGGACGGCGAGCAGATCGGCATCAAGCCGCTGCCCGAGGCCCTCAGCATCGCCCGGGAGCTCGATCTCGATCTGGTCGAGGTGGCTCCCCAGGCCAACCCGCCCGTCTGCCGGATCATGGACTACGGCAAGTACAAGTACGAGGCGGCGCAGAAGGCGCGGGAGAGCCGGCGGAAGTCGACCCAGGTCTCGATCAAGGAGATGAAGTACCGCCCGAAGATCGCGTCGGGCGACTTCGACACCAAGACCCGCAAGGTGGCCCAGTTCCTCAAGGAGGGCCACAAGGTCAAGGTCACGATCATGTTCCGCTTCCGGGAGGCCAGCCACCCCGAGTTCGGGCAGCGGATCCTCGACCGGGTCGCCGAGGAGGTGTCGGGCTTCGCCAAGGTCGAGGCGGCGCCCAAGCTCGAGGGCCGGAACATGACGATGGTGCTCGCACCCGACAAGCGGGCGAAGGCGCAGGGCGGCAAGCAGGACGACGACGGGGCCGCTTCCGACGCCGGCCAGAGCAGCTGAAGGAGCAAGACGATGCCCAAGATGAAGACGCACCGGGGCGCGGCCAAGCGCTTCAAGGTCACCGGGACCGGCAGGCTCAAGCGCGGCCGGGCCTTCCGCAACCACCTGCTCGAGAAGAAGCCGACCAAGCGGACGCGCCGGTTGAAGCGCGACACGGTGCTCGAGGGCGCCGACGACAAGCGCGCCCGCCGCCTGCTCGGCATGTAGCGGATCCACTCGGACGAACCCACAAGCTGGAAAGGAGCCACCGATGGCAAGGGTGAAGCGCGCCGTCGCCGGAAAGAAGCACCGCCGGGCCGTGCTCGCGAGCGCCAAGGGCTACTACGGCAACAAGAGCCGGTCCTACCGCGCCGCCAACGAGCAGGTGATGCACTCGCTGCAGTACGCCTACCGTGACCGCAGGGCGCGCAAGGGCGAGTTCCGCAAGCTCTGGATCCAGCGGATCAACGCCGCCTCCCGGCAGCACGGCCTCAGCTACAGCCGCTTCATCAGCGGGCTGAAGGCCGCCGAGGTCGACGTCGACCGCAAGGTGCTGGCGGACCTCGCCGTGCGCGAACCCGCGGCGTTCGCCGCGCTGGTCGACGTGGCCCGCGAGCACATCGGGGCCGAGGCGGCACCGGCCGAGCACGCCGGCTGAGGACGGCCGCGCCGCGGTGCCCCTCGGCGCCCGCCACCAGCGGGTTCAGCGCCTCCGCCGGCTCCTGCGCCAGGCGAGCTACCGCGGCGCTGAGGGCGCGTTCGTCGTCGAGGGCCCCACGCTCGTCGGCGAGGCCCTCGACGCCGGCGCCCGCATCGAGGCGGTGTTCACCGCCGCTGGGGCGACCTCCGAGCCCGTGGCCGTGCGGGCGCTCGAGGCCGGCCACCGCGTCCACGAGCTCGCGCCCGGGGTGCTCGAGCGGGTGGCGGGCACGGTCACGCCCCAACCGGTGCTCGCCGTCGTCCGCCGCCACGACGTCGGGCTCGCCGAGCTCCGAGGTGCCGACCTGCTGGTCGTGGCTGTCGACGTGCGCGACCCGGGCAACCTCGGCACGGTGCTGCGCAGCGCCGAGGCCGCGGGGGCCGGAGGAGTAGTCTGCTGCGACGGCACGGTCGACGTGTTCAACCCGAAGACCGTGCGGGCCTCGGCCGGGTCCGTCTTCCATGTCCCGATCGTCAACGGAGGTGCACCACTGGCCGTGCTGACGGAGCTCGGAGCGTGGGGAGTCCGCCGTCTCGCCACGGCGGCCCGGGGGGGCATCGGGCACCACCGAGCCGACCTCGTGCGTCCCTTCGCGCTGGTGATCGGCAACGAGGCCCACGGCCTGCCCGC
>SIRW01000112.1 GCA_004366205.1 Actinomycetota bacterium
TCGCGGTTCCAGGTGCTCTCGCCGTGGCGGAGCAGCACGAGGGAGGGCATGCCCTCCGACGATACGCGCCCGCCGGGGCGCGGCGTAATGGCAGCGCGCCTCGAGCGTCTCCTGCCCATGGAACCGATCGCCGTGACCGAGGGCCGAGCGGCCGTGGACGCCACCCTCGCCATCCTGGAGGACCCCGCCCTCGGCCTCGCCGGCGAGTGGGACGGCGTGCTCGGCGAGCTGGCCGCGGGCCTGGCGGCGGCGCTGGGTGACGGCCCGGGCGCCGAGGACCTGCGGCGCTACGCCCGCTACCACGACATCGGCAAGGTCTACTGCCTCGACGTCCTGTTGCGCCCGGGCCCCCTCGGTCCGGCCGGCACCCGGGCGATGCAGGCGCACCCGCTGCTGGGCGCCGAGCTGCTGCGCCAGGCCGGGTTCCCGCCGGCGGCGGTCGCGATGGCCGCCCTGCACCACGAGCGCGTCGACGGCTCGGGCTACCCGATGGGGGTGCGTGACCTCCCCGTGGCGGTCCGTGCCCTGCAGGTGGCCGACATCTACTGCGCGCTCCGCTCGGAACGGGTCTACAAGCCGGCGTGGGACGACCGTCGAGCCCAGCGCGCCGTCGCCGCCGAGGCCGCCGAGGGGCGCCTGTGCCGCGAGGTCGCCGCCGCCCTGCCCGGCGTCGTCAGGCGGATCACGCTCGGGAACCCCCTGCGGCCGCCGCCCCGCCCGGGCAGAGCACCGGGACCGTCCTGTCCAGCACGTCGACGGTGAGGCACGTCCCGTCCGCCGGTGGGGCATCGCCGAGCACCTGCTGCTCGCCCACGGTCAGGTCCACGTCGGGGCCGTCGCCCGTGAGGGCGAGGTCCACCACCACGCCGACCGGGCCCTGACCGAGCTCGACGCCGACACCGGCGACCGTGCCCGGGTCGCCCGGCCCGGGCCCCGGGCCACCCGGAGGCGGCCCGCCGCCATCCCCGTCGCCGCCACCTCCGTTCCCGCCACCGTCACCTCCCCGGTTGCCCCCGCCGTTCCCGGGACCGGGGGCCCGGTCGACCCTGTCGTCGGACCGGTCCACCGGGATCTCGTGATCGCTGTCGGGGCCGGGCCCTCCGGCGTCGACGCCGTCCTGCCCGGGTGCCAGCCCCACGTGCGGCCCGGGCGCCGTCCCGGGCGCGCCCCGGCCCCGAGGGCCACCGCCGGGGCCGTGGACAGCCGGGCGCTCGACGATCTCGCCGGCGACCGATGGTCCGGCGCCGTCCGCGCGGCCCGGTCCGGTCCCGGCCTCCGGCCCGGCGCGCTCGCGGCCGGCCTCGGCGTCCGTCACCGCCGAGGGAGCCTCCGTCGGGTCGCCGTCGTCCGGTGCGACGAGCATCAGCCCGCCGCCGACCAGCAGCACGACGACCGCCGCGCCGATCGCCGTGTGCACCGGCCCGCTGCGGGTGACCCGATCGAGCCGGGTGCCGAGCGCGCCGCGGCGCGCCAGCACGCTGGCGGTCTCGGCCCACCGGAGTCGGGCCAGGGGCGCCAGCAGCAGCGGGGCGGGGACGAGCAGGCCGGCCAGCCGGCGGTTGAGCGCGTCGAGGTCCTCGAGCCGTTGCCGGCAGCCGGCGCAGTCCTCGAGGTGGGCGTCGACGCGGTCCCGCGCCCGGTTGGCGAGCATGCCCCGGGCGTAGGCCGGCAGCTCCTTGGCGACCGCGGCGCACGCCGCCGGCGCGCCGGGACGCAGGTGGGCGGCGAGGTAGGCGCGCCGCAGGCCCTCACGGGCCCGGAACGACAGGCCCGCCGTGGCGTTGGCCGACAGCCCCAGGATCTGCCCGGCGTCGGCGGGCCCCATCTCCTCGACCTCGGTCAGCCACAGCACGGTTCGCCACCGCTCGGGGAGGGCGTTCAGCGCCTCGAGGGCCAGCGCCGCCTCGTCGTCGGCCGCGGCGAGCTCCTCGGCTGCTGGCGCCGTCCGGCGCGCCGGGCCCACCCCCTCGGTCAGGTCCAGCTCGTCCCGGAGGTCGAGGCGCGCCGTGCGGCGGTGGGCGTCGGTGGCGGCGTTGCGCACGCACCGCAGCAGGTAGGGCCGGAACGACGAGACGCCGGCGCGCCCCAGGGCGGCGAACACCTTGGCGAAGGCCTCGGCGACCGCGTCCTCGGCGTCGGCCCGGTTCGAGGTCACCAGCAGCGCCAGGCGCCACGCCGCTTCGTGGTGGCGGCGGTACAGGGCGTCGAAGGCGCCCACGTCGCCGGTGATCACCCGGGCGACGAGGGCAGCGTCGCTGTCGTCGCCGCCGGCGGTCGGCTTCTCGGCGGCTGGCCGAAGCGCAGTCCCGGGCGCCGAACGGGGGTCGGAACCCACCGGGCCCATCACCTGCTGTGTTCGCCACGGAGCGCGCGCACACCTGCCGTCGCGCGCGAACTGTCACATTCCGAGCCCGTCCCTGTACCTTGTCAATCTCACACTCAAGTTTCTTGTCACACACTCCGTTTGGAGGCCGCTACACTGGCCCCGGCAACGATCGCACGTACCCGTCCCAACCCGGAGGCTCGACACCATGCCCAAAGCCGTCGGCATCGATCTCGGCACCACCAACTCGGTCGTCAGCGTCCTCGAGGCCGGCGACCCCGTCGTCATCGCCAACGCCGAGGGCGCGCGCACCACGCCGTCGGTGGTGGCGTTCTCCAAGCAGGGCGAGGTGCTGGTGGGCGAGGTCGCCAAGCGCCAGGCCATCACCAACCCCGACCGCACCATCCGCTCGGTCAAGCGCCACATGGGCACCGACTGGTCGATCGAGATCGACGGCAAGCGCTACACCGCCCAGGAGATCAGCGCCCGGGTCCTGCAGAAGCTCAAGCGCGACGCCGAGGCGTACCTGGGCGACACCGTGACCCAGGCCGTCATCACCGTGCCGGCCTACTTCGACGACGCCCAGCGCACCGCGACCAAAGAGGCCGGCCAGATCGCGGGGCTCGAGGTGCTGCGGATCATCAACGAGCCCACCGCCGCCGCCCTCGCCTATGGGCTCGACAAGGAGGAGTCCGACCACACGATCCTGGTGTTCGACCTCGGAGGCGGCACGTTCGACGTGTCGATCCTCGAGATCGGCGAGGGCGTGTTTGAGGTCAAGTCCACCCACGGCGACACCCACCTCGGCGGCGACGACTGGGACGAGCGGATCATCGACTGGCTGGTCACCACCTTCAAGGGCGCCCACAACATCGACCTGTCCAAGGACAAGATGGCCATGCAGCGCCTGAAGGAGGCCGCCGAGAAGGCCAAGATCGAGCTCTCGACCGTCCAGCAGACCTCGATCAACCTGCCCTACATCACCGCCGGCGCCGAGGGGCCGCTGCACCTCGACGAGACCCTCACCCGGGCGAAGTTCCAGGAGCTCACGGCGGATCTGGTCGAGCGCTGCAAGGGCCCGTTCGAGCAGGCCATCGCCGATGCCGGCCTGCAGAAGGGCGACATCGACCACGTGATCCTCGTGGGCGGCTCGACGCGCATGCCCGCCATCCAGGACCTGGTGCGCGAGCTCACGGGCAAGGACGCCCACAAGGGCGTGAACCCCGACGAGGTTGTCGCCGTGGGCGCCGCCATCCAGGCCGGCGTGCTCAAGGGCGACGTCAAAGACGTGCTGCTGCTCGACGTCACGCCCCTCAGCCTCGGCATCGAGACCAAGGGCGGCGTGATGACCAAGCTCATCGAGCGCAACACCACCATCCCCACCCGTCGCACCGAGGTGTTCACCACCGCTGAGGACATGCAGCCCTCGGTCGAGATCCACGTCCTGCAGGGCGAGCGGGAGATGGCGATGTACAACAAGACCCTCGGCAAGTTCCAGCTCGTCGACCTGCCCCCGGCGCCCCGTGGCGTCCCGCAGATCGAGGTGACCTTCGACATCGACGCCAACGGCATCGTGCACGTGTCCGCCAAGGACCGCGCCACCGGCAAGGAGCAGTCGATGACGATCACGGGTCAGTCCTCGCTGAGCAAGGACGAGATCGACCGGATGATCCGCGACGCCGAGGCCCACGCCGAGGACGACCGCCGGCGCCGCGAGGAGGCCGAGGTCCGCAACAACGCCGACTCGCTCGTGTACCAGACCGAGAAGGTGCTGCGCGAGCACGGCGACAAGATCGACGGCGAGGAGAAGGCCACCGTCGAGACCAAGCTCGGGGCCCTGAAGGAGGCCCTCGGTGGCAGCGATGTCGAGGCGATCAAGCGGGCCAGCGAGGACCTCATGACCGCCAGCCAGAGCTTCAGCCAGAAGCTCTACG
The DNA here is from genome assembly GCA_004366205.1 of Actinomycetota bacterium. Lineage (GTDB taxonomy): Bacteria > Actinomycetota > Acidimicrobiia > Acidimicrobiales > CADCSY01 > SIRW01. The sequence goes on from SIRW01000112.1 coordinate 4,258, forward strand.
AGCAGGCGGCCGCCGAGCAGCAGGCCGCCGGCGGCGAGGGCGGCGCGCAGGCCGGCGCCACCGGACCAGCCGACGACGAGGTCGTCGACGCCGAGATCGTCGACGAGGGCGGTGAGCAGGCGTCGTGAGCTCGCCGGGTGAGGATCGGGTCGCGCCCGAGGAGCCGGCGGCGCCGGAGCCGGCGGCGCCCGGTGAGCCCGCGCCCGGCGAACCGGTCGCCGAGGCCGGCGACCCCGCCGCCGGCACCGAGGAAGCCGACGTCGCCCCCGGCGGCAACGGCGGGGTCGAGGAGGCGGCGGCGCGCATCGAAGCCGACCTCGACGCGGTGCTGCGCGAGCGCGACGAGTACCTCGAAGCGCTGCGGCGCCTGCAGGCCGACTTCGAGAACTACCGCAAGCGGGTCGTGCGCCAGCAGACCGAGCACCTCGAGCACGCCGCCGCCGGCCTCGTCGAGAAGCTGCTGCCGGCGCTCGACGCCGCCGACGCCGCGGTGGCCCACGGAGCAGACGCCGTGGCGCCCGTGCTGTCCGCGCTGCTCGACGTGCTCGCCAAGGAGGGTCTCGAGCGGCTCGAGCCCGACGGCGAGCCGTTCGATCCCAACGAGCACGAGGCGGTCGCCCACGAGCCCGGCGAGAGCGACGACGGCGGCTCGGTCGTGACCGAGGTGCTGCGCGTGGGCTACCGCTGGAAGGGGCGGGTGCTCCGGCCGGCCATGGTGAAGGTCCGGGGGTAGGCGTGGCGCCCCAGCGGGAGTGGTTCGAGAAGGACTACTACGCCGTGCTGGGAGTGCCCGAGACGGCCTCCCAGAAGGAGGTCAAGGCGGCCTACCGGAAGCTGTCCCGCCAGTACCACCCCGACGCCAACCCCGGCCAGGAGGACCGCTTCAAGGAGATCTCGGCGGCCTACGACGTGCTCGGCGACCCTGAGCGGCGCAAGGAGTACGACGAGGTCCGGCGGCTCGGGCCCATGGCGGGTGGGTTCGGGGGCCGTCCCGGGCCCGGCGGGCCGGGTGGCGGCTTCAGCTTCCGGGTCGACGACCTGGGCGACCTCGGGGACCTGTTCGGCAACCTCTTCGGCCGGCGGGGCCGCGCCGGCGCCGGCGCGGCCGCCGGGCCCCGCCGCGGCGCCGACCTCGAAGCCGAGCTGCACCTGGGGTTCGAGGACGCCGGGCGGGGCGTCACCACCA
>SIRW01000113.1 GCA_004366205.1 Actinomycetota bacterium
CTACGGCCGGCCCGTGGTGAAAGAGCCCGAGTGGACCTGGGAGGTGCCGTGGTACCTCTTCGCCGGCGGCACGGCCGGCGCCGCCTCGGCCCTGGGCGCGGCCGCCCGCTGGGCGGGCCACGACCGGCTGGCCGACGCCGCCGCGCTCGTGGGCGCGGCGGGGGCGGTGGCGGGGCCGGCGCTGCTGGCGAGCGACCTGGGCCGGCCCCGCCGCTTCCTCAACATGCTGCGGGTGCTCAAGCCCACCTCGGCGATGAGCGTCGGGTCGTGGATCCTCGCCGCCTACAGCGGCGCCGCCGCCGGGGCCACCGGGCTGCGCCTCGCCGGCCGGTTCCCCCGGCTGCGGATGGTCCTCGAAGGTGGGGCCGGGCTGCTCGGCCTGCCCATGGCGACCTACACCGGGGTGCTGCTCGCCAGCACGTCGATCCCGGTCTGGCGGGAGGCCCGCGCCGACCTGCCGCGGCTGTTCGCCGCCAGCGCCGCGGCCACCGGCGGTGCCGCCGTCGCCGCGCTCGTCCCGGCCGAGCACGCCGCGCCCGCCCGTCGCCTGGCGATCGCTGGCGCGGCGGCCGAGGGGCTGCTCGCCGCGGCGATGCCCCGCCGGCTGGGCGAGCTCGGCCGCCACTACGGCGAAGGCCGCGCGGGCCGCTTCGCCACGGCGGCGAAGGCCTGCACGGCGGGCGGCGCCGCCCTGCTGGCCGTCGGGGGCCGCCGCCGCCCCGTCGCCGTCACCGGCGCCGGTCTGCTCCTCGCCGGTGGGGTGTGCCTGCGGTGGTCGGTGTTCCGGGCGGGCTTCCAGTCCGCCGCCGACCCCCTCGACACCACCCACCGCGCCCCCGGCTCCCGCCCCCGCCCCTGACCCGCCCCCGTCCCCGCCCCGTCCCGTCCCGCCCCCCCGCCCGCGTTCTCGAGGCTGAGCGTGGCGGGTTCCGGTGCGCTGAGCCTCGAGCTCGCGGGGGGCGTCGTTCTCGAGGCTGAGCGTGGCGGGTTCCGGTGCGCTGAGCCTCGAGCTCGCGCCGGGCGGGGGGCACGGGGCGCTGGCGCCGGGCGGCCTGGCGCGCTACGAAGGCGCATGGCTCCCTTCGACCTTGCCGAGGTGGACCGGCTGCTGTCCACCACCCGTGCCGTGCGCAAGCGCCTGGATCTCGACCGGCCGGTCGAGCGGGACGTGCTGCTCGACTGCATCCGCCTCTCCCAGCAGGCGCCGACCGGTTCCAACAACCAGGGGTGGCGCTGGGTGGTCGTCACCGAGGACGAGACCAAGGCCAAGCTCGCCGAGCTGTACCGCAAGGCGGGCGGCGCCTACCTGAACGCCGCCAAGCAGAACCTCGCCGAGGGGCTCGACCAGACCGCCCGGGTCCTCGACTCCGCCGCCTACCTGGCCGAGAACCTCGAGCGGGTGCCGGTGCACGTCATCCCGTGCATCAAGGGGCGCGTGCCCGAGGGGTCGCCCACCGCGATGTGGGCGGGCTTCCTCGGCTCCATCCTGCCGGCGGTCTGGAGCTTCCAGCTCGCCCTGCGCGCCCGGGGGCTGGGGTCGTGCTGGACGACGTTCCACCTGGCCTACGAGCAGGAGGCCGCACAGATCCTGGGCATCCCACCCGACGTCACCCAGGTCGCGCTGCTGCCGGTCGCCTACACCAAGGGCACCGACTTCAAGCCCGCCGACCGCCCCCCGCCCGAGCGCATCGTCCACTGGGACCGTTGGGGCAACAAGCTCGAGGGCTGACCGGCCCGGTTCAGCCCAGGCCGAGGAGGTAGGCGGCGATGTCCTCGGCCTCGCGCTCGGTGAGGCCGAGGTCGGGCATGGCCGTGCCCGGCCGGACGCGGTCGGGGTCGAGCAGGAAGCGCACCAGGTTGTCCTGGTTGTTCGGCAGGGTGCCGGCGACGAACGCCCGGCGGCTGTAGGCCTCGAGCGGCGGCCCGACGGGTGACCGGGCGCCGCGGATGCCGGGGATGATGTGGCACGCGCCGCAGGCGTGGCGCTCGATGGCGGCGGCCCCCGCGGCCGGGTCGCCGCGGTCGATGATGCGGGGCGGCGCCTCGGGCGGGCGCACGCACGCCGCGAGCAGCGCGAGGGCGAGCACCACACCGGCGGGGACGGCGCCCGGGGCGCGGCGCCGCGTCATGCCGGCGCCCGGCAGGGGTGGATGAACAGCGACCCCGAGCCGGCCAGCACGATGGCCAGCACGAAGATGGCGCCCAGCAGGAGGCCGAACCGGGCGAGGAACCGCACCGCGTCGATCCGGTGGTCCGGGGCCGGGTCGGGCGCCCGGCGCAGCACCAGGACGGCGGCGGCGCACGACGACAGCGCGGCGAGCGCGCCGGCGACGGTGACGAGCGGGATGAAGCGCGGGCCGCTGGCCTCGCAGTCGATCGGCACGAGGGCGTAGGCGACAAGCAGGTGCAGGAACCAGATCAGGGCGCTGCCGCCGACCGCCCAGGCCAGCACGGCCCGCGGGGCGCGGGTGCCGGTCGGCGGGGGCGGGAGGAAGCGCCGGGCGGTGGTCACTGCACCCTCGACCAGATCTGCACGGCGGCATAGGTCGGGAGCCACAGCACGGCGATCAGCAGCCACCACCCGGCCAGCACGGCGCTGTCCTCGCGGCGGACGCGTCGGGTGACGGCGAGCACGGCGGCGATGACGACCGCCGCGCCGAAGGCGGCGGCGACGACGCCGTGGAGGAGCGCCACCGTGCCCGGGTAGGCGTGCTCGACCGCTTCGGGGATCTGGCTGGCGACGTCCAGGCTCGTGAGCACGGCGGCTGCCCCGCCGGCCAGGGCGGCCCCGACGTGCGCCGATCGGACGCCCGCCAGGCTGCCCGCCGCCGTGAGCCGCCACGCCAGCGCCGCGAGCCCCGCCCCCAGCACGACCAGGCCCGTGGTCGCCAGGCCCCGGAGGGCGCTCGGCGGGCCCATCCCCTCGGGCGGCCAGGCGCCCGCCCCGGTGCTGAGGAAGAAGAACCCGAACACGAACGACCCGTGGACGGCGGCGATGCTCACGCCGCCCATCAACAGCCCCCACGACGACGCCGCGAGCCGGGTCGGGCCGACGGGCACGCCGGCGACCTCCCGAACGGGACCAGCGGGCGGACCGGGTCGGGCCGCGGTGCTCACGCCGGGCTCCTCGGGGCCAGCCACGCCACCAGACCCACGACCACGCCGAGGCCGGCGAGCACCGCCAGCGTCCAGGCGTCCACGAGGACCCCGACCATGGCGACGGTCACGGCGGCGGCGGTCAGGAGCGGCCAGATCGACGGGCCCGCCAGGCGGGTGACCTCGACGATCTGGGCGTCGACGACGGTGGTGGCTAGCTGCTCGCGGGCGCCCGGCGCGGTGGGGGCCCGCAGCGCCGTGGTCACGGCGCGGGTGCGCTCGTCGAGGTCGACACCCGGCGCCCACAGCGGCTCGCGGGCGCCCACGACCGGGAGCTCGCCGAAGTTGTACGAAGGCGGCGGCGACGCCGCCGCCCACTCGAGGGTGTCGGCCGACCAGGGGTTGGGGCCGGCGATCCGGCCGCGCGACGCGCTGACCGCCAGGTTCACCATGAACACGAGGATCCCGAGGGTGAGCACGCCGGTGCCGAGGCTCGAGGCGAGGTTGTGGCCTTCCCAGCCGAGGCCGGGGTCGTAGGTGTAGACCCGCCGGGGCATGCCGAGGAAGCCGAGGAAGTGCTGCGGGAAGAACGCCACGTTGAACCCGACGAACATGATCCAGAACGACGCCTTGCCGAGCGCCTCGCCGGGCACCCGGCCCGTCCACTTGGGGAACCAGTAGTGCAGGGCGGCGAAGATCGGGAACACCACACCACCGAACAGCACGTAGTGGAAGTGGGCCACGACGAAGAACGAGTCGTGGACCTGCCAGTCGAACGGCGCGGATGCGACCATCACGCCGGTGATCCCGCCCGCCACGAAGATGACGATGAACCCGGCCACGAACAGCATCGGCGTCGACCAGCGGACGCGCCCGGTCCAGATCGTGGCCAGCCACGAGAACACCTGCACGCCGCTGGGGATGGCGATCAGCATGCTCGCCACCGAGAACAGGGCGAGGGCGAGCATGGGGATGCCCACGGCGAACATGTGGTGCACCCACAACCCGAAGCTGAGGATGGCGATGGCGGTGAGCGCCGCCACCACCAGGGGGTAGGCGACCAGCGGTCGCCGCGCGAACGTCTGCACCACGGCGGAGACCACGCCGGTCGCCGGGATCAGCATGATGTAGACCTCGGGGTGACCGAAGATCCAGAACAGGTGCTGCCACAGCAGCGGGTTGCCCTCGCCGGTCGGGTCGTAGAAGGGCACGCCGAACTTGCGCTCGATCTCGAGCATGAGGCTGGCGGCGATGATCGCCGGGAAGGCGAGCAGGATCATCCCGCCCTGCAGCAGGATGCTCCACACGAAGATCGGCATGCGGCTGAGCGTCATGCCCGGGGCCCGGTGGCGCAGGATCACCACGACCAGCTCGAGGGCGCCGACGATGCCGGACACCTCGAGCATGGTCACGCCGAGCAGCCAGAAGTCGAGCCCCCGGTCGGGGGAGAACTCGGGGCCGGTGAGGGTGGGGTAGGCGAACCAGCCGCCGTCGGGCACCGAACCGGTGACGAAGCTCCACATGAGGATGAGGCCGCCGCCGAGGTAGAGCCAGTAGCCGAAGGCGTTGAGGCGGGGGAAGGGCAGGTCGCGCGCCCCGATCATCAACGGCACGAAGTACATGCCGAGGCCCTCGAGCATGGGCACGGCGAACAGGAACATCATGATCGTGCCGTGCATGGTGAAGACCTGGTTGTAGGCCTCCGGTCCCAGCACCTCGGCCCGGGGGACGATCAGCTGCAGGCGAATGAGCCCCGCCAGCACGCCGCCGACGAGCATGAAGCCGAAGGCGGTCACCACGAACCGCAGGCCGATCTGCTTGTGGTTCACCGCGGTCAGCCAGCCCACGATGCCCGGCCGGCTCGACCAGGTGCGGTCGAGCACGGCGTGCTCGACGGCGGTGCCGGTAGCGGTGGCCGTCACGCCCTCACTCCAGGGTCTCCAGGTACGCGAGCAGCGCCTGCAGCTGCTCGCCGCTCATCGGTGTGGGGGGCATGAGGTTCCCGGGCTTGAGCGCCTGGGGGTCGGCGACCCACCCCCCGAGGTTCGCCCGGTTGTTCTCGATGGCGCCGGCGCCGAGCGTGCGGCGCACGGCGAGATCGCTCAGGTCGGGGCCCCGGGTGCCCTCCGCCGGGGTGCCGGCGACGCGGTGGCAGGCGGCGCAGCCCAGCTCGAGGAACAGCTCGGCGCCCTCCCGGGCGGCCGGGTCGGCGGGGGTGGGCGGCGCCTGGGCGCGGGCCGCCATCCAGTCCTCGAAGTCGCCGGGCTCGTGGGCGACGACGAGGATGCGCATGAGGGCGTGCTGCACGCCGCAGAACTCCGCGCAGATCCCCCAGTACTCGCCGGGCTCGTGGGCGTGGAGGTGCAGGTGGGTGTCCTCGCCGGGGATCAGGTCGATCTTGCCGTGCAGGTTCGGCACCCAGAAGCTGTGGATCACGTCGCGGCTGGTCATCTGCAGCTCGACGGGTTGACCGACGGGGATGTGCACCTCGTTGGCGGTCACCACCCCGTGGTCGGGGTAGCGGATCTCCCACCAGAACTGGTGGCCGATCACCTCGATGGTCAGGTCGGTGCCGCCTTCGTGCACCGGCGACAGGTCGGCGCCGACCCGGAACGTGTGGACCATCACGGGCAGCAGGATCACGAGCGGCATCACGATGCCGAGGCCGACGACGAGCCGGTGGGCCGAGCGCTCGCCCTCGGGTGGCGGCGCGAGGGTCGGGTCGTCGGGCTCGGCCCGGCCCCGGCGCCGGCGCCGGGAACCGACCACGGCCACGGCCAGCACGACCAGCACGAGCACGAACACGGCCGTGCCCAGCCAGAACATGAGCCACCACAGCCCGGCGATGCGCGCCGCGCCCTCGCCGCGGGGGTCGAGCGCGTTGGGGTTGCCCGAGCACGCCGTCAGGCCGGCGGCGAGCGCCACGAGCAGGACGGGCCGGGTCCCCACGACCGGCGCGCTCACCGGCCGGTCCCCCTTCGCCGGAACCGCAGCCACCCCGCCACCGCGGCGGCGCCGGCGGCGCCGGCTGCCACCAGCGCGGCGGCGCGCCCGCGCGCCCGCGCCGGGGCGGTGTCCAC
>SIRW01000114.1 GCA_004366205.1 Actinomycetota bacterium
CTCCTCGTACAGCAGCCCGCCGAGGCGCTTGGACTCGGGCACCCCGTGCTGGTGGTAGATCTCGGTGCCCGGCGTGTCGCGGTGGAGCTCGGGCCCGCCGTTGTAGTGGATCGACACGAACGCCCGGGCGCCCAGCCGCACCGCGATCTGGGCCCGGGCGAGCAGCGTGATGCGGTAGTCGCCCGTGCGGGTCAGCACCACGGTGTAGCCGGCCTCTTCGAGGGCGGCCTTGGTGTGCTGGGTGACGAACCAGTTGAGGTCGGCCTCCCGCAGGCCGTTGTAGCCCACGGCGCCGGTCTCGGAGCCGCCGTGGCCCGGGTCGAGCACGACGTCGGCCGAGCGCAGTGGGGTGCCGCCGACCACGAGCGCCTCGTTGGAGCACGGAGTGAGCACCCGCCAGGCGTCGCCCTCGCGGCCGAGCACGGGCAGGACGTAGCCGGCCGGGGTGACGAGCGCCCCGGCACCGGGGTCGGCCACCGGCGCCTGACCGACGGGTTCGGCGACCTCGGGCTCGGTGCCGGGCTGCTCGGCGGTGGGCCCCTCGGGCTCGGCCGCGGGTGCGTCGGTGGCCGGCGTCGTGGTCGTGCGCTCGGCCCGCTCGAGGGGCAGCGCGGCGCTGTCGCCGGCGCAGGCGCCCGCCACGAGGGCGAGGACGACCAACAGGGGGAGCAGGACCGTCCGCCGCATTCCCTCCAGCATGGCGGCACGCGGTCCCGACCACACCGCGAGCGGCGCAATTTTCCCGGATCGACCCGCGCGTGGACGCACGAGTGCGCGATCGGCCGGAACGCGCGGGACTACAGGTTCTTGACGGCCTCGGCCATGAGCTCGCCGGCCTCGGTCGGGTTCTGGGCGACCAGGACCCCGGCTTCGCGCAGGGCGTCCATCTTGGCTTGGGCCGTGCCCTTGCCGCCGGAGACGATGGCGCCGGCGTGGCCCATCTTCTTGCCGGGGGGCGCGGTCACCCCCGCCACGTAGGCGGCGACGGGCTTGTCCATGTTGCCGGCGATGAAGGCGGCAGCCTCCTCCTCGGCGGTACCGCCGATCTCGCCGAACATGATGACCGCCTTGGTGTCGGGGTCGGCCTGGAACGCCTCGAGGCAGTCGATGAAGCTCGTGCCCGGTACGGGGTCACCGCCGATGCCCACGCACGTGGTCACCCCGATGCCCTTCTCGGTGAGCTCGTTGAGCGCCTGGTAGGTGAGGGTGCCGGAGCGGCTGACGATGCCGACGGGCCCGCCGGCGGTGGCCACCTCGGCGGGGATGAAGCCGATGTTGCACTCCCCTGCCGTGAGGATCCCGGGGCAGTTCGGTCCCAGCACGCGCGAGCCGGGGTGGTCCTGGGCGAGCTTGTTGTAGAACCACGCCTCGTCGTGGGCGGGGATGCCCTCGGTGAGCACGACGATGAGCTCCATGCCCGCTTCGGCCGCCTCCATGACGGCGTCCTTGGCGAACGGCGCGGGGACGATCACCATCGAGGCGGTGGCGCCGGTCTCGGCCCTGGCCTCGGCCACGGACGCGAACACGGGGATGCCCTCCACGTCGGTGCCGGCTTTCTTGGGGTTGGTCCCGCCCACGACCTGCGTGCCGTAGTCGCGGTTGCGCAGGGCGTAGAATCGGCCCTGCGAGCCGGTGATGCCCTGCACGATCACCTTGGTGTCGCGGTTGACGAAGATCGACACGGGTTCAGGCCCCCTTGGCGAGCTCGACGGCGGCCCGGGCGGCCTCGAGCATGGTCGGCTTGGAGATCAGGGTGTCGGACTCGTGCGCCGCGAGGATGGCCCGGCCCTCCTCGGCGTTGGTCCCGTCGAGGCGGATCACGATCGGGCTGCGCAGCTCGACCCGCCCGAGGGCGGTGACGATGCCGTTGGCCACGTCCTCGCCCTTGGTGATGCCGCCGAAGATGTTGATGAAGATCGCCTTGACCTTGTCGTCGGTGTTGATGACCTCGAGGGCGTTGGCCATGACCTCGGCCGAGGCGCCGCCGCCGATGTCGAGGAAGTTGGCGGGCTGGCCGCCCACCTGGTTGACGACGTCGCAGGTGCTCATGGCGAGCCCGGCGCCGTTGGCGATGACGCCGACGGTGCCGTCGAGCCCGACGTACTGCAGGCCCTTCTCGTGGGCGAGGCGCTCGCGCTCGTCGATCGACTCGAGGCCCTCGAGCTCGTCCCACTCGGGGTGGCGGAAGCTGGCGTTGCCGTCGAGCGTGACCTTGGCGTCGAGCGCGTGCAGCTTGCCCTCGGGCGTGAGGATGAGCGGGTTGATCTCGACGAGGTCGGCGTCGCCCTCGGTGTAGGCCCGGTACAGCTTCTGGAGGATGTCGACGGCGCCGTCGGTGGCCCGCTCGTCGAGCCCGGCCTCGGCGACCCACGCCCGGGTCTGCTCCTCGCTGAGCCCGGCGACGGGGTCGATGTGGATGCGGGCGATGGCGGCGGGGTCCTCCTCGGCGACCTGCTCGATGTCGACGCCGCCCTTGGCCGACAGCATCCCGAGGTGGCGCTTGGCCGAGCGGTCGAGCGTGAAGCTGGCGTAGTACTCGGCCTCGATGTCGCTGGCGCGCTCGATCCAGAGCCGGCGCACCACGTGGCCCTTGATGTCCATGCCGAGGATGCTCTCGGCGTGGGCGCGCACCTCGTCGCTGGTGTCTGCCAGCTGGATGCCGCCGGCCTTGCCCCGGCCGCCCACCTGGACCTGGGCCTTGACCACGACGGGGTAGCCGATGCGGTCGGCCACGGCGACGGCGTCGTCGACCGCATCCGCGGTGTCGCCCGGCGAGACGGGGATCCCGAAGCGGGCGAAGAACTGCTTGCCTTGGTACTCGAAGAGGTCCACGCCTCCCCTTCCTCGTTCGTCGGTGCGGTCAGTCGCCGGCGGCCGCGGCCCGTTCGTCGAGGGCCTGGCGCAACCAGTCGATGATGGTGGCCATCGGGGTCCCCGGCGTGAAGATCCCGGCGACGCCGAGCTCCTTCAGCTTCGGGATGTCGGCGTCGGGGATGATCCCCCCGCCGAACACGAGCACGTCGTCGAGGTCGCGCGCCCGCAGCTCCTCGATCACCCGGGGGAACAGCGTCATGTGGGCGCCGGACAGGAGCGACAGGCCGACGGCGTCGGCGTCCTCCTGGAGGGTGGTCTCGGCAACCTGCTCGGGTGTCTGGTGCAGGCCAGTGTAGATGACCTCGAACCCGGCGTCGCGCAGCGCCCGAGCGATGACCTTCGCCCCCCGATCGTGACCGTCGAGACCGGGTTTGGCGACCACGACGCGGTAGTGGGTGTCCACGAGGCCGCGATACTAGGCCCTCGGCTGCCGCCGACCGGCAGTCGAGCGCCGACCCCATGAGCTCCTCCACCCGTGCCGTCCTCGTCGCCGCCGCCGGTGTGCTGACCGCCGTCGCCCTCGTCGTGCTGCTCCTCTTGATGGCAGGCGGGGGCCAGGTCGAGGTGCGCCTCGGCGACGACGAGTTCAACGCCGGGCACGTCGAGCGCCTGGCGGGCGCCGTCGAGCGCGACGGGCCCATCCTGTTCCCCGACGCCTCGCCCGCCCGCGCCCGGGACGTGTACCTCCAGCACCTGGGCGCCACTCCGGAGGAGGGCTGGATCGCCATGGCGGCCCAGGCCCCCGGCGCCGGGCGCGAGTGCGTGCTGCGCTGGGACCCCGCCACGCGAACGTTCAGCGACCCGTGCGGCGACGCCGAGTTCCCCGAGGACGGCGAGGGCCTCCCCCGCTACCCCACCCGGATCGAGGAGGGCCGCCTGTTCGTCGACCTCCGCGCCGAGCAGGCGCCCTGACGGGCGTCACGCAGGCAAAGGGCGGATCAGCCGAGCTTCTCGAGCGGCGACCAGGAGAGCAGCAGGCGCTTCTCGCCGGCGTCGCGGAAGCGCACGAGCGCCTCGGCCTTGTCGCCGGTGCCGGTGATCTCCAGCACGACGCCCTCGCCGAAGTGGTTGTGGCGCACGTCGTCACCGGCCCGGAGGCCCAGGCGCTCGGCTCCGGTGGCCGCCGGGGGGGTGCGGCGCCCGCCGCGGATGGCGGACTCGACCACCCGTGAGCGCCCGCCGAACACCCGCCCGCCCGGCTCGGCGTCGCGCTCGGCCGTCCAGCCGCCGCTGCCCGCCCGGCGGGTGCGGCCGCTGTCGCGCCCGACCTCGCGCACGAGGCCCTCGGGGATCTCGTCGAGGAAGCGGCTGGGTGGGTTGTACTGGGTGGCGCCGAACAGGGTGCGGCACCAGGCGTGGGTGAGGTAGAGCCGCTCGCGGGCCCGGGTGATGCCGACGTAGCAGAGGCGGCGCTCCTCCTCGAGCTCCTGGGGCTCGCCCAGGGCCCGCATGTGCGGGAACACGCCGTCCTCCATGCCCATGATGAACACGAGCGGGAACTCGAGCCCCTTGGCCGAGTGCAGGGTCATGAGCACGACCGTGGTCTCGTCACCGTCGAGGTCGTCGGTGTCGGCGACCAGGCTCACCTGCTCGAGGAACTGCTCGACCGACTCGGCCTCGCTGGCCACGCCGACGAGCTCGCCCAGGTTCTCGATGCGGCCCTCGGCCTCGGCCCGCTCGGGCCCGCTGCCGGTGGCGGCGGCCTCGAGCTCGCCGAGGTAGCCGCTGTCGGTGAGGGCGACCTCGAGCATGGCGCCGGGCCCGTCGTCGACGCGGGCCCGCACGGTGTCGAGCAGGGCGAGGAAGTCGGCGATGCCGGCGACCGCCCGCCCGCTGACGCCGGCCTCGGCGGCCTGGTGCAGCGCGACGTGGAACGGCACGCCCGCGTCGGCCGCCCAGGCGTCGAGCTTGGCCACCGTCGTGTCGCCGACCCCCCGCTTGGGGACGTTGAGGACCCGCTTGACCGACACCTCGTCGGCGGGGTTCACGGCGGCCCGCAGGTAGGCGAGGGCGTCCTTCACCTCCCGCCGGTCGTAGAAGCGGGTGCCGCCGATGACCTTGTACGGCACGTTCAGCCGGACGAGCTGCTCCTCGAGCGCCCGGCTCTGGGCGTTGGTGCGGTAGAAGACGGCCACGTCGCCCCAGCGGCGCCCCTCGGCGTGGTGCAGCCGGGAGATCTCCTGGGCCACCCAGACGGCCTCGTCGGTGCCGTCCTCGGCCTGGAAGCGCACGATGGCCTCGCCGGTGCCCTGGTCGGTCCACAGCTCCTTGGGGGCCCGGCCGAGGTTGTTGGCGATGACGGCGTTGGCGGCGTCGAGGATCGTCTGGGTCGACCGGTAGTTCTGGTCGAGCACCACCACCGTGGCGTCGGGGAACGCCTCCTCGAACTCGAGGATGTTGCGGATGTCCGCCCCCCGGAACCGGTAGATCGACTGGTCGCTGTCGCCGACGACGCAGATGTTGCGGTGCTCCCCGGCGAGGAGCAGGACGAGCTCGTTCTGGGCGCGGTTGGTGTCCTGGTACTCGTCGACGAGGACGTGGCGGAACCGGCGGCGGTAGGTCTCGAGCACCTGGGGGTGCTCGCGGAACAGGCGGACGGCCACGGTGAGCAGGTCGTCGAAGTCCATGGCGCTGGCCCGCTCGAGGCGGCGCTGGTACTCGGCGTAGACCTCCGCGATCCTGCGCTCGAAGGGGTTGCGGGCCCGCTCGGCGTACTCGGCGGGGCCGATGAGCTCGTTCTTGGCGGTGGAGATCGCCCCGTGCACGCCGCTGGGCGTGAAGCGCTTGGTGTCGATGTTGAGGTCGCGCAGCACGTAGCCGGTGAGGCGCACGGCGTCGGCCTGGTCGTAGATCGTGAACGACCGGGAGTAGCCGAGCTTGTCGGCGTCGCGCCGCAGGATGCGGGCGCAGGCGGCGTGGAACGTCATCACCCACATGCGGCGGGCCACGGGCCCCACCAGCGCCTCGACCCGGGCCTTCATCTCGTCGGCGGCCTTGTTGGTGAACGTGATCGCCAGGATCTCGAACGGCGACACCCGCCGGTGGGCGATCAGGTGGGCGATGCGGTGGGTGAGCGCCCGGGTCTTGCCCGAGCCCGCCCCCGCCACGACCAGCAGCGGCCCGTCGCCGTGCGTCACCGCGTCGTGCTGGGCGGGGTTGAGCCCCGCCAGCAGCTCCTCGGCGCCGAAGACGGCCTCGGTTCCTTCCACGGGCGGCGACTCCATCGCGGCACCCACCCTACCGGCGGCCCGTGACGGCACCGTCGTAGGCTCGCCGCCATGGACGAGCCCGCGGCCCCGGCCACCGGAGCGCCCGGCAGCGCCGTCGTGGTGCTGCTCGACAGCCTCAACCGGCATCTGCTCGGCGCTTGGGGCAGCGACGAGTTCGACACACCGAACCTCGACCGCTTCGCGGCCCGGGCGGTGTGCTTCGACCGGCACCACGCCGGCTCGCTCCCCTGCATCCCCGCCCGGCACGACCTGCTCGTCGGGGCCCTCGACTTCCCCTGGCGGCCCTGGGGTTCGATCGAGGTGTGGGAGTCCGCGATCACGGCGTCGCTCCGCAGAGCCGGGGTGGCGACGATGCTCGTCACCGACCACCCACACCTGTTCGAGACCGGGGGCGAGAACTACCACACCGACTTCCTCGCCTGGGACTACCTGCGGGGCCACGAGAGCGACCCGTGGCGCACCCGGCCCGACCCGTCGTTCCTCGGCGTGCCCGTGGCCGAAGGCGAGCGCTGGCACCCCTACGACTACAGCCGCAGCTGGTTCCGGGTCGAGGAGGACTTTCCCGGGCCCAAGACCATGGCGGCGGCGGCCCGGTGGCTCGACGAGCACGCGCCGCACCACGACCGCTTCTTCCTCTTCGTCGACGAGTTCGACCCCCACGAGCCCTTCGACACGCCCGAGCCGTACGCGTCGATGTACGACCCCGACTGGGACGGGCCCCGCCTGATCTGGCCGCCGTACGCCCGAGGCGTGCTGCAGAAGGGGCTCCTCACCGCCCGCGAGGCCCGGCAGCTGCGGGCCGCGTACGGCGCCAAGCTGACGATGATCGACGCCTGGTTCGGCCGGGTGCTCGACGCCCTCGACCGCCAGAGCCTGTGGGAGCGCACGGCGGTGATCGTGCTGTCGGACCACGGCCACTACCTGGGCGAGCGCGACATCTGGGGCAAGCCGCCGGTGCCCGTCTACCGCGAGCTGGGCACGGTGCCGCTCATGGTCGCCTGGCCCGGCGTCGAGCCGCGCCGCGTCGATGCCCTCACCACCACCGTCGACGTGCACGCGACCATCGCCGACCTGTTCGCCGTGACCGTCGACCACGTGACCCACGGCCGCTCCCTCGTGCCGCTCGTGACCGGCGGAGCCCGCTCGGTGCGGGACCACCTGCTGTGCGGGGTGTGGGGTCGCGAGGTGCACCTCGTCACCGCGACCCACAAGTACGCCCGGGCCCCGGAGGGCGCCAACGAGCCTCTCTCGATGTGGTCGAACCGCTGGTCGACGATGCCGGTCCCGGCGGTGCCCGACCTGCGCCTGCCACCCCCCGACGGCCGCGCCGTGCTCGACCGCATGCCGGGCTCGACCGTGCCGGTGATCCGCCAGCCGTTCCGTGAGGGGGACCTGCTGCCCTACTGGGCGTGGGGCGGGTTCAGCGGGAACCACCTGTTCGACCTCGAGGACGACCCCGACGAGGTGCTGAACCTGGTGGGCACCCCGCTCGAGGCGCGCCTGGCCGGGGAGCTCCGCGACGCGCTGCTCGCCGTCGACGCTCCTGCCGACCAGCTGGCGCGCCTCGGCCTGGCGTGAGTCACGCCTGGAGGCGGTCGACGAGGTGGGCGAGGACCCGGTCGAGGGCGGCGCTGGTCGGGTGACCGGGCTCGTCGACGAAGTGCTCTGTGAGCACCGAGTGGGCGTTCCTCGGGATGCCGTGGGGGTTGCCGGGGGACGAGTCGATCTCGACGGCGATGAAGGCGTCGCCCAGCAGCTCGCGCAGGCGGGCGAAGCGCTCGGGCGGCGACAGCTTGTCGTGGGTGAACCGCAGGCCGAGCACGGCGCAGCCCTCCTCGACCGCCCGTCGCCGCACCGTCTCGACGTCGGCGGGTGCGAGGTGCAGGTCGCGCCGGTGGCTCCTGGTCAGCCCGAGCGGCAACGACGGCTGGCTCAGCACCGGGGCGGTGACCGAGGGGTCGAGCATCATCCCGAGCCCGAACCCGCCGGTGAAGCACATGCCGACGACACCGATCCCGGATCCGCCACGCCCCTCGTGCAACGAGCGGGCCAGCGCCCGCAGCCAGTCGGTGACCGGCGCGGTGCGGCCCCGGGCGAGCGCGGCGAACTCCCGCGACACGCACGCGGCGGGGAAGGACCGGGCGTAGCTCGCCAGGTTGCCGGGCCGGCCGGGCTCACCGAAGAGCGACGGCATGGCGACGGTGAACCCGGCGTCGACCACCCGCCGCCCGAAGGCCGCCACGAGCGGCGTGATCCCCGGCGCCTCGTGGATGACCACCACCCCGGGCCCGGAACCCGCCCGGAACACCGAGCGGGTCTTCCCGCCGTGCTCGAACGTCGTCTGGGTGAACCCTTCCAGCGCCTCGGCCATCGCCTGCTCCCCTCGCCGCTCGCTGCCATTCTCCTACGCCCGGCGCACGCGGGTGCCGCAAGGGAACGGGGCGGTTGCCGCCGCGAGCGCTCAGGCAGGGCTGAGCTCGCCCTCGCGCTCGGCGAGGCGGAGCAGGCGCTCGGTCTCGACCGCGACGAGGCGCTCGGCGATGTCGGGATCGGTGCCGTGGCCCCGTGCGGCCCGCACGATCAGCGCCTGAGGAGAGAGGATGCGCCGCTCGACCCACGCCGAGAGGCTCAGCACTCCGATCAGTGCCAGCGGCACGACCAGGACGAGGAGGAGCTCCCAGCTCATGGTCTGCACTGTTCCCGGATCGGTGGGCCGGTCAAACACGCAGCGTGCGGACCGCCGCTACTCCCACTCGATGGTGCCCGGGGGCTTCGAGGTGATGTCGTAGGCCACCCGGTTCACGCCCGGGACCTCGTTGATGATGCGGCTGGCGAGCCGCTCGAGCACCTCGTAGGGCAGGCGGGCCCAGTCGGCGGTCATGGCGTCGTCGCTGGTGACGGCCCGCAACACGATCGGGTGCCCGTAGGTGCGCTCGTCGCCCATGACCCCCACCGAGCGCACGTCGGCGAGCAGCACTGCGAAGGCCTGCCACACGTCCCGCTCGAGGCCGGCCCGGCGGATCTCCTCGCGCACGATGTGGTCGGCCTGGCGGAGGGTCGCCACCTTGTCGGGCGTGACCTCGCCGACGACCCGCACGGCCAGGCCCGGCCCGGGGAAGGGCTGGCGCCACACGATCTCCTCAGGCAGGCCCAGCTCCTCGCCGACGCGGCGCACCTCGTCCTTGAAGAGGTTGCGGAGCGGCTCGACGAGCTCGAAGTCCATGTCCTCGGGGAGGCCGCCCACGTTGTGGTGGCTCTTGATCCGGGCGGCGTCCCGCGTCCCGGACTCGATCACGTCGGGGTAGAGCGTGCCCTGCACGAGGTAGCGGGCGTCCTCGAGACCGCCCGCGGCCTCCTCGAAGATGCGGATGAACAGCTCGCCGATCGCCTTGCGCTTCTCCTCCGGGTCGACGACGCCGGACAGGCGCTCGAAGAACCGGTCGGCGGCCCGGACGTGCTGCAGCTCGATGCCGTGGTGGCGGTGGAACGTGTCGACCACCTGCTCGCTCTCACCTTCGCGCATCAACCCGGTGTCGACGTAGACGCAGGTGAGCTGCGGACCCACCGCCTTGTGGACGAGGGCGGCGGCGACGGCCGAGTCGACCCCTCCCGACAGAGCGCAGATGACCCGCCCCGATCCGACCTGCTCGCGCACGGCCTCGACCGACGTCTCGATGATGGAGGTCATCGTCCAGGTGGGCCGTGCCCCGCACACGTCGTAGAGGAAGCGCTTGAGCACGTCCTGGCCACGGGGGGTGTGGGCGACCTCGGGGTGGAACTGCACGCCGTAGATCCGGCGCTCGTCGGACTCGAGGACGGCCACAGGGGCGTCGGGCGTGGACGCTACGGCGCGGAAGCCGTCGGGGGGGCGCACGATCGAGTCGAAGTGGCTCATCCAGACCGGCTGGCTGGCGGGCAGGTCCTCGAGCAGGCGTGAGCCCTCGCCCACGGCCATCTCGGTCCGCCCGTACTCGCCCCGGCCGGTGCGGGCGACCTCGCCGCCGAGCTGCTGGGCGACGAGTTGGGCGCCGTAGCAGATGCCGAGCACCGGGACGCCGGCGTCGTACACGGCCGGGTCGATGACGGGCGCCCCCTCGACGTGCACCGACTTCGGGCCGCCCGAGAAGATCACCCCGACGGGCCGCCGGGCCCGGATCTCGTCCGCGGTGATCGTGTGCGGGACGATCTCGGAGTAGACGTGCGCCTCGCGGACGCGGCGGGCGATGAGCTGGGCGTACTGGGCGCCGAAGTCGACGACGAGAACGGTGTCGAAGTCGTCGTGGGGCTCGGAGGTCACGGTGGCGGTGCGGGGGCGGCTCTAGCCGCGGCCCATGCCGATGCCCTGCGATCGCTGCAGGGCCTTGCCCTCGGTGAGCAGTGCCGGCGCGACCATGACCTCGGCCTTCTGGAACTCCTTCACGCTCTCGTAGCCGCAGGTGGCCATGGACGTGCGGAGAGCGCCGAACAGGTTGAGGCGGCCGTCGTTCTCGTGAGCGGGACCGACGAGGATCTCCTTCAGGGTGCCCCGCACCCCGACCTCGACCCGGGCACCGCGGGGCAGCGTGGGATGGAAGGTGGCCATGCCCCAGTGGAAGCCCCGGCCCGGTGCCTCGGCCGCGGCTGCGAGGGGCGAGCCCAGCATGACGGCGTCGGCACCGCAGGCGATCGCCTTGGCGACGTCGCCACCGGTGCTCATGCCGCCGTCGGCGATGACGTGGCAGTAGACGCCGGTCTCGTCGAGGTGGCGCATGCGGGCGCCCTTGGCGTCCGCGATGGCGGTGGCCTGGGGCACCCCGATGCCGAGCACGCCCCGGGAGGTGCAGGCGTTGCCGGGGCCCACGCCGACGAGCACGCCGGCCGCCCCGGTGCGCATGAGGTGCAGCGCCGCCTGGTACGACGCGCAGCCCCCGACGATGACCGGGATGGGCAGCTCGCGCACGAACTTCTTGAGGTTGAGGGGCTCGGCGGTCTTCGAGACGTGCTCGGCGGAAACGACCGTGCCCTGGATGACGAGCACGTCGAGCTCGGCCTCGAGGATCTGGGCGGCGAAGGCTTCGGTGCGCTGGGGGGTGACCGAGGCGCAGGAGACCACGCCGGCCTGTTTGATCTCGCGGATGCGCTGGCCGATGAGCTCGGGCTTGATGGGCTCGCTGTAGATCTCCTGCATGCGGCGGGTGGCCTTGTCCGCGGGCAGCTCGGCCACCTCGTCGAGGAGCGGGTCGGGATCCTCGTAGCGGGTCCAGAGGCCCTCGAGGTTGAGCACGGCGAGGCCGCCCAGGCGCCCGATCTCGGCGGCGGTGGCGGGGCTCACGACGCCGTCCATGGCCGCGGCCATGAGCGGCAGGTCGAAGCGGAAGGCGTCGATCTCCCAGCTGATGTCGACGTCTTCGGGGTCGCGGGTCCGCCGGCTGGGGACGATGGCGATGTCGTCGAACCCGTACGCCCGTCGTCCGGACTTGCCGATCCCGATCTCGACCTCAGCCACGGTCTGCCACCCTCCGCTCGACACCCGGTGAAGGTCTGATCCTACCGGCTCGCGGCGCCCCCGTGGCGTCCTTCCGGCCGCTGCCCGACCCCACGAGGGGAACGCACCCGACCTCCTCACCCCGTGCGCGTTTTATCGATTCACCCACCGAATCGGCCACCGAATCACCGACCGAATCGGTCGCCGAATCGCCCACCGAATCGGTTGCCGAATCGCCCACAGAATCGATAAAACGCGCCGGGGTGGGAATGCGGGGGGTGCGGGGTGCGGCGTGCGGGGTGCGGCGTGCGGGGGTCGGTGGTGGGGTAGCGGAGTGCGGGGCGGGCCAGGGGCGGGGCCGGGGTGGGGCGGGCCGGTCAGCCCTTGAGGGCCCGGAGCACCTGCTTGGCGATCTGGGCGTTCATCTCGTACACGGCTGCCCGGGTGGCCCCCTCGACCCGCTTGACGAGGCTGCCGCCGGTGAGCTCAGCCAAGGTGTCGAGGCCGGCGATGACGGCCTCTTTCGTCTGGTCCGTGGCCTTGTACCCCGCGGACGTCAGTGAGCGGAGCAGATCGGAGTCCGCGATGGGCCCAGGGGCGGCAGCGGCCACCACCCGCAACGCCTCCTTGGTGAGCTCGGCGCCTCGCTCGACGGCCTCGACGGGCGTGAGGTGCGCCTCCTCGGCGCCCTCGAGGCTGGCCAGCCAGCGCTTGACCTTGAGGACGATCTCGTCGTGCGTCTCGCCCTCGAAGCTCAACGTCGCCATGGGCGGAGCGTAGCCCCGCTCGGGGGCTACGCCAGCAGGATGATCAGGATGATGATGAGGATCAGGGTGCCGATGCCGATGTACACGGTTGTCTCCTGGGGGGTGCGGCGATGTCGGCCTCATTGATCCCCGGCCAACCGCCCACCGAAACGCACCAGCAGATCGCCGCAGAACGCTCGAACACCGCTGACCAGGGCATTCGGCGCCTCCCAGGGGACGAAGTGCCCGCAGTCCCGGAGCAGGAACGGTCCGACGTGGTCGGGGAAGACGACCGCGGCCATGCGGTCGAAGTCCGGGTACAGGACGTGGTCGGACGGCCCGAACAGGATCAGCGCCTGGACATCGGGGTTCCGGGCCAGGAGCGCCGGCTCGGAGCGGGCCGCCTCGGTGAACGCGCTCTCGTAGCCGCCGAAGCTCGCCCGCAGCCTGTCGCCGTCGCCGAAGGGCTCGGTGTGGAACGCCACCTCCTCGGGCGTGAAGGCGCCGGGGTGGGCCCAGAATCGGGACGTGTAGAAGGTGGCGACGTAGCGGCGGCGCTGCTCGGGTGTGGCCAGCTCGGCGGCGAGGGCGTCGGCGTCGGTGCCCTGCCGGACGAAGTAGTCGGCGGCTTCGGCCGGGGGGCGGGTGCGCATGCCGGCCATGCGCGCACGGTCATAGGGCAGCGGCGAGTTGAAGAGCACGAGCCGGTCGACCAGGCCGGGGAACCGCAGCGCCAGGTCCTGCACCACGGGCCCGCCGAGGTCGCCGCCGACGGCCACCACCCGCTCGTGACCCAGGTGATCGCCCACCAGGGCGGCCAGGTCGCGGCTGTGAGCGGGCACGTCGTGGAAGCCGTCGGGCGCGACCTCGCTGTCGCCGAAGCCGCGTAGGTCCGGCGCGATCACCTCGAAGCCGGCAGCGGCCAGCGGTGCGACCACCCGCCACCAGATCCGCTTGGTCTCCGGCCACCCGTGAACCAGCAGCAGGGGCACCCCGCCCACCCCGGCGCGCACGTACACCTGCCGGAAGCCGCGCCGGGCGTGCTCCTCGGTCGGGAAGGCGGCGGGGTCGAGGCCAGGTTCGTCCATCGGCACACCGTAGGGCCGTGGCTACGCTCGCGGCCCGTGCGTGGCCTCGGGACCGCCGTCAACGTCGCCACGGTCCTCCTCGGCGCCGGTGTCGGGGTGCTCCTCGGCGGCCGCCTCCCGGAGCGGGTGCGGGTGGCGGTGCTCTCGGGCATCGGCCTGGTGACGCTCGGCGTGGGCGTGCGCAGCTTCCTTGAGACCGAGAACGCCGTGATCCCGGTCGTGGCGATCGTGCTCGGCGCGCTGGCGGGCGAGGCGCTGCGCCTCGAAGCGCGCCTCGAGGGGCTGGGTGAGGCCATCCGCCGCCGGGTCGAGGGCGACCGGGCGCCGGCCACGCCCCGGCCGCACAGCTTCGTGGAGCGGGAGCCCGACGAGCTGACCCTCGCACCCGCTCCGGGACCGGCCGCGGCCGCCACGGGCCCGCAGGGCGCTCGGCCGGCGCGCTTCGTGGACGGGTTCGTGACGGCCAGCCTGACGTTCTGCGTGGGCGCGCTGACGATCGTCGGCGCCCTGCAGGACGGCATCAGCGGCGACCCCGAGCTGCTGATCGTGAAGGCCGCGCTCGACGGGATCGTGGCGGTGGTGTTCGCCTCGGTGTTCGGGATCGGCGTGGCGTTCAGCGCTCTCAGCATCCTGGTGCTCCAGGGCGCCATCACCGCCCTCGGCGCCGTCGTGGGCGACACGCTCCTCTCCGAGCGGATGATCGCCGAGCTGGAGGCCACCGGCGGCGTGATGATCCTGGGGATCGGGTTGCGCCTGCTCGACATCCGGCGGGTGCCCGTCGGCTCGATGCTGCCCGGCCTGGTGGTCGCGCCGCTGCTCGTCGCCGCCTTCGTGCGCTGAGCCCGCCTGCGGGCGGGCGGGCCCTTCAGGCGTGGGTGCCGGTGACGAGCGCCAGCAGCTGGCGGAGCATCGACGCGGTGGCCCCCCACACGGTGTCACCGTGCAGCTCGAAGAACCAGACCGGCCGGTTGACGGGCCCGATGCCCCACCGCTCCTCCCGGAACACCTCCTCGAGCAGGAGCTCGGCGACCGGCACGTGCAGGACGCGGTCCACCTCGTTGGGGTTGGGCGTGAGCTCGGGCCGGCCGGGCAGCACCCCCACGTACGGGACGATGAACGACCGGCTCGAGACCGTCGTGAGGTGGTCGAGCTCGCCGATGACCTCCACGGTGTCGGGATCGAGGCCGATCTCCTCCTGGGCCTCGCGCAGCGCCGTGGCGACGAGGTCCTCGTCGTCGGGGTCGGCCCCGCCGCCGGGGAAGCTGACCTCACCCCGGTGCGAGCGCAGGTGCTCGGCCCGCCGGGTCAGCACGACGTGGAGCGCCCCACGCTCCTCGTAGAGGGGGGCGAGCACCGCCGCCGCCCGCATACCCGGGACCTGCAACGGTGCGGGCCGGGCGGAGCGCCGGGTGAGCGCCGCCCGGACGCGCTCGACGGTGGCCATCGACCCGAGATCCTCGATGCCCGACCAGGGCGCGGGGTCACCGGGACGGGTGCCCGGTGGGCGGGGGATGCGCTGGGCGCCGCCCCGCCTCGGGGGCCCGGTCACCGGCCCTCCCACGGGGCGGGGCGCGCCGGTGCGGATCTCGCCCGCCCGGGACCGGCGCGGTACGATGGGACCGGTCGCGAGGCACGCGGACCGGGGGGGGAAGCATGGGTCTGTTGGACCGGATCCGGAAGGCGCAGGGCGAGCTCGACGAGACCGCCCCGGCCATCGACCTGACCGAGGCCGCCGGGCGCGGCGCCCCCGGGCAGCCAGCCGTCGGCGAGCGCAAGCCCGTCTGGGGCCGGCCGAGCCGCTGCCCGGACTGCAACGGTCGGGGTTACCTCGACCACATCGACCTGCACCGCCGGGTCATGTACCAGCACTGCGTCGACTGCATGCACAAGTGGGAGATCGCCGAGGCCGACACCGTCCCGGCGTGAGCGGCTGCACCCAGCCGCACGCCGGCTGCTAGGCGTCCCGGTCGCCGTCGCCGGACGTCGCCAGCTGCTCGAGCAGGTCACGCAGCCCCCCCGTCTTGAGGTTGGCCATCACCCTGCCGGGGGGCGTCTCGCCGCGCTCCCACTCCATCCACCAGGCCAACAGCTTTGCCGGGTCGGCGGCAGGTCGCTCCATGGTTTGCGAGCCTACCGGCGGCTCCTGGGATCGCCGAAACGACGAGCGGCGCCCCGAAGGGCGCCGCTCGTGCGGACTTCGAGCGTCGGGAGGGCTACATGCCCATCATGCCGCCGCCCATGCCGCCCATGCCGCCGGCGCCGGCGTGGGCGTGGGCGTTCTCCTCCTCGGGCTTGTCGGCGACCAGCGCCTCGGTGGTGAGGAGCAGGCCGGCGATCGACGCCGCGTTCTGGAGGGCGGCACGGGTGACCTTGGCGGGGTCGATGACCCCGGCCTTGACCAGGTCCTCGTACTCGCCGGTGGCGGCGTTGAGGCCGGTGCTGCCCGTCTCGCGCTCGATGTGCTGGACGACGAGGGCACCCTCGAGGCCGGCGTTGACGGCGATCCAGCGAGCCGGCTCCTCGAGGGCCCGGTGCACGATGCGCGCGCCCGTGGCCTCGTCACCGTCGAGCTTCAGCTCGGCGACGGCTGACCGGGCCCGCAAGAGGGCGGTGCCGCCGCCGGGGACGATGCCCTCCTCGATGGCGGCCCGGGTGGCCGACAGGGCGTCCTCGATGCGGTGCTTCTTCTCCTTGAGCTCGACCTCGGTGGCCGCGCCCACGCGGATGACCGCCACGCCGCCGGACAGCTTCGCCAGCCGCTCCTGGAGCTTCTCGCGGTCCCAGTCCGAGTCGGTCTCCTCGATCTCCCGCTTGATCTGGGCGATGCGCCCGGCGACGTCGTCCTCGGAGCCGCCGCCGTCGACGATGGTGGTCTCGTCCTTGGTGACGATCACCTTGCGGGCGGTGCCGAGCAGGTCGAGGGTGACGCTGTCGAGCTTGAGGCCGAGCTCCTCGGAGATGACCTGGCCGCCGGTGAGGATGGCCATGTCCTGCAGCATCGCCTTGCGGCGCTCGCCGAAGCCGGGGGCCTTGACCGCGACCGAGGTGAACGTGCCCCGGATCTTGTTGACCACGAGGGTGGCGAGCGCCTCGCCCTCGACGTCCTCGGCGACGATCAGGAGCGGCTTGCCCGACTGCATGACCTTCTCGAGCACGGGCACGAGCTCGTGGACGGCGGAGACCTTGCCGTTCACCAGCAGGACGTAGGGGTCGTCGAGGACGGTCTCCTGGCGCTCGGCGTCGGTGACGAAGTACGGCGAGAGGTAGCCCTTGTCGAACTGCATGCCCTCGGTGAAGTCGAGCTCCATGCCGAAGGTCTGGCTCTCCTCGACCGTGACCACGCCGTCCTTGCCCACCTTGTCGATGGCATCGGCGATGACCTCGCCGATCGACGCGTCGGCCGCGGAGATGGCGGCGACCTGGGCGATCTCGGACTTGTCGTCGATGTCCTTGGCCAGGTCGGCCACGGCGTCGACGGCCGCCCGCACGGCGGCGTCGATGCCCCGGCGCAGGGCCATGGGGTTGGCCCCGGCGGCCACGTTGCGCAGGCCCTCCCGCACGAGCGCCTGGGCCAGCACGGTGGCCGTCGTGGTGCCGTCGCCCGCCACGTCGTTGGTCTTGGTGGCGACCTCCTTGACGAGCTGGGCGCCCATGTTCTCGAAGGGGTCGTCGAGCTCGACCTCGCGTGCGATGCTCACGCCGTCGTTGGTGATGGTGGGGGCGCCCCACTTCTTCTCGAGCACGACGTTGCGGCCCTTGGGGCCGAGCGTGACCTTGACGGCGTCGGCGAGCCTGTCGACGCCGGCCTCGAGGGAGCGGCGAGCCTGCTCGTCGAACTTCAGGATCTTCGGCATGCGTCCTTCCCGCTACTTCTTGACGATGGCGAGCACGTCGCGGCTGGTGAGGATCAGGAGGTCCTCGCCGTCGACCGTGATCTCGGTGCCGCCGTACTTGCTGTAGACGACGGTGTCACCCTCCTTGATGTCCAGCGGGATGATCTCGCCGGTCTGGTCCGAGCGACGCCCGGGACCGACGGCGAGGACCTCACCCTGCTGGGGCTTCTCCTTGGCGGTGTCGGGGATCACGAGCCCGCTGGCGGTGGTCTCCTCCGACTCGCCGGGACGCACGACGATGCGGTCCTCGAGGGGCTGGAGCTTCATGCTGTGGCGCCTCCGTGTGTCTGGTCGACGTTCGACCGTTAGCACTCGACTGTTGCGAGTGCTAACGATAGAGGCGGGATCCGGCGTTCTGCAAGTGGAGCCGGTGCATCAGCCGAGCCGGAGGTTGGGGTCGGCGCCGGCGTCGAGGGGGGAGGGTCCGTCGGACCCCAGGCGCCACCAGCCCGCCGCCGCGACCATGGCGGCGTTGTCGGTGCACAGCGAGCGGCTCGGGAGGAACCCCCGCAGCCCGTCCTCCTCGCACACGTCGAGGAAGCGCTCGCGGAGCCGGGAGTTGGCGGCCACGCCCCCGCCCAGGCACAGCCCCTTCGCTCCGACCTCGGCGGCCGCCCGGCGGGCTTTGGCGACCAGCACGTCGACGACCGCCTCCTGGAAGCTGGCGGCCACGTCGGCGGTGTCGCTGTCGGGGTGCTTGCGGACGTGGTTGATCACGGCGGTCTTGAGGCCGCTGAAGGAGAAGTCGAGCCCGGCGTCGAGCATGCCCCGGGGGAAGTCGATGGCGGTGGCGTCGCCCGTCGCGCCCAGCCGGTCGATGGCCGGGCCGCCGGGGTACCCGAGGCCGAGGTAGCGGGCCACCTTGTCGAACGCCTCGCCCGCGGCGTCGTCGAGCGTCTGGCCGAGCAGCCGGTAGCGGCCGTGGTCCTCCATGGCGATGAGCATGGTGTGGCCGCCCGAGACCAGCAGCACCACGAGGGGCAACTCGAGGTCGGGCTCCTCCAGGAACGCGGCGTACAGGTGGGCCTCGAGGTGGTTCACGGCCACGAACGGCACGTCCCACACCAGCGCCAGCGCCTTGGCAGCCGACACGCCGACCAGCAGCGAGCCCACCAGGCCCGGCCCGACCGTGGCGGCGACGGCGTCGACCCCGTCGCCGTCGATGCCGGCCTCGACGAGCGCCTCGGCCACCACAGGCGTGAGGAGCTCGACGTGGGCGCGGCTCGCGATCTCGGGCACGACACCGCCGAAGCGGGCGTGGAGGTCGACCTGGCTGCTGACGACCGAGGACAGCACCCGGGTCCCGCCGGCGACCACCGCGGCCGCTGTCTCGTCGCAGGAGGTCTCGATGCCGAGGATGCGGGTGTCGGGCCCGGGAGCCGCGGTGGGGCGGGTGGAGGGCTCGTCGGCGAACAGGGTGCTCATCGGGGCGGCGGCTCCGGGTGCGGTCGGTCGGTCACGGTGGATCCCGTCAGGGTCGCCTCGATGCGGGCGAGCCGGGCGGCGTAGCCGGCGCCGTCGACGTCGTGGGCCCACATGACGAGGGCGTCCTCGCCGGTCTCGACGTAGTAGTTGCGGCGCACCCCGGCGGGGGCGAACCCGAAGCGACGGTACAGCGCCTGGGCGGCCTGGTTGCCCATGCGGACCTCGAGCGTGATGGCGGTGATCCCCCGCTCGATCCCGTCCCGGACGAGCGCGAGCAGGAGGCGAGCGCCCACCCCCCGCCGCTGCCATGCAGGGTCGACGGCCAGCGTGGTCACGTGCCCCTCGCCGGCGACCAGCATGAGGCCCCCGTACCCGACGACGGTCTGCCCCACGCGGGCGACGTGGTAGATGCGGTCGCCCCGCAGGCTGAGCTCGCTCATGAACAACCCGAGGTTCCAGGGGCGGGGGTAGACCTGCGCCTCGATGCGCAGCACCGATCGCAGGTGGCGCCGGCGCATCGGCGTGACCTCCACGTCGAGGGGCGCGCCCTCGGCGACCCGTCCGGCGAGGGCCACCCGCCTCACGCCCCCGCCCGGGACTGCCAGTTGATCTCGGCATCGGCCTTGCGCAGGTAGAGCGGCTCGAGCTCCCACGAGTTGACCCACTCCTCGCGCAGCGCCTGGGCGTGGGCGAGCGCCACCAGCGACGTGGCGAGCGGGTAGGCGTTGACGGGCTCGCCGAACTCCACCCGGGCCATGTCGTCGAACTGCTCGGCGTACCGCAGGGCGCCGTCGCCGAGCACCAGGCACTCCTCCCCGGTGGCGACGAGCTCGGAGGCGAGGTCGCCCGGCTTGCCGAGCTGGTAGTGGCCGAGGCGCTGGACGCCCCCGGGCACCTGACGGTAGAAGGCGTAGAACAGCTCGCCCCGGCGGGCGTCGATCACCGGGACGATGAGGCGGTGGGTGTAGCGCACGGCGAAGGCGAGGAGGTCGAGGCTGGAGACGCCGATCATCGGGACGCGCAGGGCATGCGCCATGGCCTTGGCGGTGGCGACCCCCACTCGGAGCCCCGTGAACAGGCCGGGCCCGATGTCGACGGCCACCACGCTGATCTCGTGCAGCTCGATGCGGGCCTGCCGGCGCACGAACTCGATGCCGGGCGCGAGCACCTCGGCGTGGCGCCGGCCCCGAGCGGCGTGGAACGAGGCGAGGACGCCCTCGTGGCCGCCGATGGCGCAGCCCACCTGGGCGGTGGCGCTCTCGATGCCGAGGATCAGCACGGCGCCGTCACCCCCGGTCGATCCACGGGTCGAGGACCTGGGTGACGGCCGCCAGCCGGTTGGACCACGAGGGGCCCGCCGCCCGCACGGTGATCTCGCGCTCGTCGTCGCCCTCGCCGAGGTGGAGCCGGAGCTCGAGGAATTCCGAGGGGATGGTGGGGATGATCACGTCCCCCCACTCGACGACCGTGACGGCCTCGTCGTCGACCAGCTCCGGGAGGCCGACGTCGATCGCCTCCTGGAAGGTGTCGAGCCGGTAGACGTCGAGGTGGTGGACGCGGAGCCGGCCGCCGTCGTAGGTGCGGGCGATGACGAAGGTCGGGCTGGTGACGGGCTCGTCGACCCCGAGCTCGGCGGCCAGGCCCTGCACGAAGGCGGTCTTGCCGGCGCCGAGGTCCCCGGCCAGCAACAGCACGTCGCCGGCCCGCAGGAGCCCGGTCAGCGCGGCGGCGAGCGCCTTGGTGTCGTCCACCGACTTGGTGCGGGCGCGGATCATGCGGTCGGCGCCCCGGCGAGGGCGAGCTTGGCCCGGACCAGGTCGGCGCGCATCTGCGCCATCGCCTGGCCCCCGCCCCGGAGCACGGCCGCGGGGTGGAACGTGGGGATGACGACGGCGTCGTCGAGCGGGAACGTGCGGCCCCGCAGCCTGGTGATCCCCTCGGTGGTGCCCAGCACCGCCCGGGTGGCGACGTTCCCCAGCGTGACCACGACCCGGGGTCGGATCGCCGCGAGCTGGGCGTCGAACCACGGACGGCACGCCGCAAGCTCGTCCGGGCGCGGATCGCGGTTGCCCGGGGGCCGGCACTTGACCGCGTTCATCACGTAGCAGTGCTCCCGGGTGAGGCCCATCTCCTCGCGCACGAGGCGGTCGAGCAGCTGGCCCGAGCGACCCACGAACGGCAGGCCCTGGCGGTCCTCCTCGGCGCCGGGCCCCTCGCCCACCAGCACGAGGTCGGCGTCGGGGTTGCCCATCCCGAACACCACCTGCGTGCGGCTCTCGGCGAGGGAGCAGCGCGTGCACGCGCTGGCCTCCGCGGCGAGGCTCGCCAGATCGGACACGGGCCGCATCCTACCCGTCCCGCCGCCCCGCTCCCCGGGGGAGGCGGGCGGCGCGCCGGCGCCTACCCGGGCGCGACCGCCACCCGGACGGCGGCGGCGAAGGCGACGGCGGCCAGCGCCCGGACGGCGTCGGGCGGGGCCGCCACCCCACCCACGGCGGCGGCCACGACGGCGTCGCCGTCGACGGAGGTGTGCGCCGGGTGCACGGCGCGGGCGAGGCCGTCGTGCCCCCCGCCGGCCACCAGCAGGCAGCCCGCCTTGTCGAGCTCGGCGTTGGTGGCCACCAGCCCGATCGTGGTGTTCGTGAAGGGACCGCCGTGGTGCCCCGGCCCGGCGCCGGGCGGGGGCGCCGGCCACGACGGGCCCGGCTCCTCGCCCGGGGCCAGGACGTCCCCGAAGGCGTTCACCGCCACCAGGGCACCCACGACCAGCTCACCGTCGCGGACCGACGCCGTGCCCACCCCACCGGCCCGGGTGGCGCCGGGACCCCGCCACTTCCCCACCGTCGCCCCCGTGCCCGCGCCCACCGCACCGGTGGCGGGTGGCTCGGCGCGGGCGGCGACGCACGCGGCGTAGCCGTCGTCCGGCGCCGGGCGCACGCGGGCGTCCCCGACGGCCAGGTCGAACAGCGCGAGCGCCACGACGATGGGCACGGGGCCGGCGGGCGTGGCGAAGCCCGACCCGCGCTCTTCGCAGAACCGCATCACCCCGTCGGCGGCCGCCAGCCCGAACGCCGAGCCCCCGGTCAGGAGCACGGCGTCGAGCCGGTGCACGAGCCGCCCGGGTGCCAGCAGGTCGGTCTCGCGGGTGGCCGGCGCGCCGCCCCGCACCTCGCCCGAGGCCACGGTGCCCTCGGGCAGCAGCGCCACCGTGCAGCCGGTGCGCGCCGTCGCGTCGGTCCAGTGCCCCACCCGCACGCCGGGCACGTCGGTGATCGAGCCGGCGCTCACGGCTCCCCCCGGTAGACGCGAGGCACCCGAGGACCGATGCCGCACACGACCTCGTAGCTGATCGTGCCGAGCAGGCCGGCCCACTCGGCAGCGGTGACCTCATCGTCGCCCTGCCTTCCGATGAGCACGACCTCGTCGCCCGGCGCCACGGCGGCGCCGGCTGCGCCCGGGGCACCGCAGTCGACCAGCAGCTGGTCCATCGTCACCACCCCGGCGAGCGGGCGACGGCGCCCACCGACGAGCACGGTGGCGCCCACGTCGAACAGCCGCCGGGGCACGCCGTCGGCATAGCCCAGCGGTACCGTCGCCACGACGGTGTCGTGGGCGAACCGGCGCCGGAGCCCGTAGGAGGCAGCCTCGCCGGCCGGCACGACGCGCACGGTCGTGATCCGGCCCCGCAGCGACAGGGCGGGCCGCAGGTCGGCCATCCCCTCCATCGCCGGTGACGGCGCCAGGCCGTAGACGGCGATCCCGCACCGGACCAGGTCGCGGCGGGCGGCAGGATGGCCGATGGCGGCCGCCGAGTTGGCGACGTGGACGAGCCCGGGGTCGATCCCCGCGCCCCGCAGCT
The DNA here is from genome assembly GCA_004366205.1 of Actinomycetota bacterium. Taxonomy (GTDB): domain Bacteria; phylum Actinomycetota; class Acidimicrobiia; order Acidimicrobiales; family CADCSY01; genus SIRW01. Next base: position 22,580 of record SIRW01000114.1, read on the forward strand.
CGGTCAGGACGGCGTCGAAGCGGGTCAGCTGCTCGGCGGTGAAGGCGTTGTCGGGCTCGTCGGCCACCGCGCAGTGGGTCCACACCCCCGCGAGCTCGAGCTCGGGGCGCTCGACCACGGCCCGGGCCCGAGCGAGGGCGTGCCCGGGCTCGACCCCCACCCGGTGCATCCCCGTGTCGACCTTCAGGTGCACCCGCAGCGGCGGTCCACCCGCCGCCGCAACGGCGACGGCGAGGGCGTCGATGCCGGCCTCGGTGTACACGGTCGGGATGAGGCCGTGGGCCACGGCCAGCGGCGCCTCGGCCGCCGACGGCTCGGTCAGGACCAGGACGGGTGCGAGGATGCCGGCGGCCCGCAGCTCGGCGCCCTCCCCGGCCAGGGCGACCGCCAGCCAGCTGGCTCCGGCGTCGAGCGCGGTGCGGGCGACGGGGACGGCGCCGTGCCCGTAGCCGCCGGCCTTGACCACGGCGCAGAGGGTCGCAGGCGCGGCGAGCTCCGCCAGCACGGCGACGTTGTGGCGGACGGCCGCCAGGTCGACCTCGGCCCACGCCGGCCGCCCGGCCAGCGTCGGTGCCGGCTCAGGTGCCGGCGGGGCGCTCGCCACCGACGATCGCCTTCAGGATGTCGCCCCGGGCGATGATGCCGACGAGGCGGCCGTCGGCGTCGACGACCGGCAGGCGGGAGTGGTGATGCTCGTGCATCAGGGTGGCGGCCTGCTCGACCGTGTCGTCGGGCCGGCAGGTGATGACGTGGGGCTCCATGACCGAGCGCACCTCGGCACCCACGGCCTTCTGGATCTCCTCCTCGACCTCGCGCTGGGATCCCGGCAGCACGATCGTGGCCCCGAACAGCGACACCACCGTCGGCATGTGGATGCGGGTCTCCTGCACGATCAGGTCGTCGGAGGTCAGCATCCCCACCACCACACCGTCGTCGTCGACCACCGGGCCGCCGTCCACCCCGCGCTGGACCAGCCGGCGCATGGCGTCCTCGACGCGCTCGTCGGCACGGAACGACAGCACGTCGGTGGTCATGACGGCGGAGACGGGCGTGTTCCGGGGCATCAACCCTCCAGGAGGTCGTCGAGGACGGCGGGCAGGAGGTCGACGAGGTCGCCGGCCACCAGACCGTGGCGCCAGCCTAGGGTGCCGGCCGCACCGTGGACGTGGGCGGCGCTCGCCGCCGCCGGCGCGGGGGCGACGCCCCGGGCGAGCAGCGAGCCGAGCACCCCGGCGAGCACGTCGCCCGTACCCGCCGTCGCCAGCCGGTCGTCGCCCGCGGCGGCGAGCAGCACGAACCCGTCGGGTCCGGCCACACAGGTGGTGGGACCCTTCAGCAGCACCGTGGCGCCCAGCCGGGCGGCGAGGCTGCGGGTGGCCTCGAGGCGGTCCGCGCCGGGCGGGCCGCCGGCGAGGCGGGCGAACTCGCCGTCGTGCGGGGTGAGCACGGCCGGCGCCTCCCGACCGGCGAGCACGCCGGCCGCCGACGCGCCGAGGGCGGTGAGCCCGTCGCCGTCGACGACCACGGGCACCGGCGCGTGGGCCACCACCTGGCGGACCTGCTCGGCGGTGCCCTCGGCGCGGCCCAGGCCGGGACCGATGACGAGGGCGTGGAAGCGGTCGAGGGCCCCGAGCACCTCCGGCGCCCAGTGCTCGCCGGGAAGATCGAGGCCGACGGCCTCGGTGGGCGCGCCGGCGGGCGCACCGCCGGGTGTGCCCAGGCGGACGTAGCCGGCACCCGCCCGCTGAGCCGCCCGGGCCGTGAGGGTGGCCGCCCCCGGCATCCCGGGAGAGCCGCCGACGACGAGCACCGCCGAGCGCCACTTGTGGTCGTCGGGCTGGCGGACCGGCCACCAGGCCAGCACGTCGTCGTCGTCGACCACCGCCGCCCGGGCGCCGCTCACGTCGAGGCCGATGTCGGCCACGTCGACCTCGCCGACGTACCCGGCGCCGGGGTGCAGCAGCAGGCCAGGCTTGAGCGCCGCGAACGTGACCGTCCGGTCGGCGGGCAGCACCCGCTCGGCCACCTCTCCTGTCAGCCCGTCGACGCCGCTCGGGATGTCGACGGCCAGCACCCGGGCGAAGCCCGGCTCCGGCGCCCGGTACGCGCCCCGGAACCCGGTACCGAAGGCGGCGTCGACCACCAGGTCGGCGTCGGGGAGCACGGGCGGCGCCTCGCCGGCGTCGAGGACCCGGACGCGCACCCCGGCGCGGCGAAGGCGCCGGGCGGCGTCCCGCCCGTCGTTGCCGTTGTTGCCCTTCCCGGCGAGCACGACGACGCGCCGCCCGTAGGCGCCGCCGAGCAGGTCGAGCGCCGCCCGGGCCACGGCGTGGCCCGCCCGGCCGATGAGCACCTCGACGGGCTCGGGCGCGGCGGCGTCGATCTCGGCCATCTCGGCCGGCGTCACCACCGGGATCATCCCCGAAACCGTACCGCCGCCCGCCCGGTCATCGTCCGGTGCGCCAGGTCACAGCGCGACGGCGATGGCCTGGGCGACCCGGTCGGTGTGGGTGAGGGTGAGGCGCCACTCGGTGACACCCCGCTCGGCGGCCAGCTCGGCCGCCCGGCCGTGCAGGCGCACCGCCGGCTGACCCGACGGTGCCTTCACCACCTCGACGTCGCGCAACGGGAACCGCCACAGGCCCACCCCCATGGCCTTCATCACCGCTTCCTTGGCGGCGAAGCGCGCCGCGAGGCGCTCGGCGGGGTCGCGCCGCCGGTTGGCGTAGGCCACCTCGGCCTCGCTGAACAGCCGGTCGACGATGCGAGGGGTGCGCTCGAGGGCCCGCCGGAACCGGTCGAGCTCGACCAGGTCCGTCCCGATCCCGATCACCGCCCGGCCTCGCGCCAGCGCTCGGCCATGGTGTGCACCGGGACGGTGAGCAGCTCGATGACCGGCTGCTCGCCGAGCAGGTCCTCGCGGAAGGTGGGCTCGGTCTCGGTGACGGCGTCCTGGATGGCGGCGAACCGGCCCCGGTACCCCTGGAGCACCCCCCGCATCACGGGTGCGGGCAGGCGGTCGTGGAACCGCACGTGCAGGAGCGTCAGTCCCGTCGCCTCGTCGTCTTTCACCTCCGGCACCACGATCAGCGTCCGGCCGTCGCTGCGGCCCACCGCCACGGTGACCTCACGCTCGAGGGCGGCGCGACGCTTGATGCCCCGCAGGGTGGGATCGTCGGCCGTGCGGGACCGCAGCTGGCGGGCCACGCCGCCCTGGTCGAGCACGTGGGCGGTGGCCGTCCCCGCGGCCACGTCGCCGTCGATCCGGTAGCGGGTGTACCCGGTGACCTCGGCGACCGCGGGGTCGAGCGCGGCCAGGGTGCGGAGTGCCCGGTAGGTGAGCAGGTCGCGCGGCGCCCCTGCCTCCAGCACCTCGCGCACGAGGGCGGCGGCCAGGAGCGACTCGTCGGCCCGGGAGATGCCCACGGTCACGGTCTTGGCCTGGTGCTTGATGGCGTCGATGGGCCGGGTCAGCTCGTCGATGGCCTGGCTGAGGACGTCGACGAGGTCGTCGATGAGCACGCTCGGGGTGCCCACCTTCCCCAACTCCACCTGGTAGTGGTCAAGCGGCACGACACCGGTCGCGTAGCGGAGCACGGTGGCGAGGCGCACCGCCGTGCTGGCCTCGAGGCTGCCGTCGTAGGCGCCCGTCTGCAGGCCGGCGAAGAACGCCCGGGCGGGGGCGTCGAGGCCGTGACGGAGGCGGTCGAGCAGGTCCACCGGGTCGCCGGCCGACACGAGGGCCTCGACCGTGGCGCGGCTCTCGCGCAGCGGCAGGGCGAGGGCGTCGATGGCCAGCGCCGCCTCGTAGCCGAAGAGGTGGCCGCCCATGGCCGACAGCACGAAGGCCAGGTCGGGGTCGACGGCCGGTACGAAGAAGGCGTCGAGGGCGGCGCCGAAGCGCGACTCTCCCTCGGTGGCGATCACGATCGGCGCCGCCTTGTGCGCCCGGTAGATCGCCACCTCCTTGGCGACGTCGTCGGCGTTCGACCCCGTGAGGCCTGCGGCGCACACGAGGATCATGGGCTCGGCGGACAGGTCGATGTGCTTCTTGTCCTCGGTCACGTCACAGGCGATCGACTTGTACGCCAGCTCGGAAAGCTTGATCCGCACCTCCTCGGCGGCGACCCGGTTGCGGCCGTTGCCGACGACCGCCCAGTAGCGGCGGTGCGGGGCGTGGCGCTGGGCGGCCTCGGCGATCACCGGGCGCAGCGCCAGGACCCGCTCCATGGCGTCGGGCAGGTCCCGCACGGCGCGCAGCACCCGGTCGGTGCGCTGGGGGTCGGGGTCACCCGCGGCCTGGGCGAGGGCGGCGGCCAGCACCACGCCGGCCCCCACCTGGGCGTAGAACGCCTTGGTGGACGGCACGCTCATCTCCACGTCACGCCCGTCGGACGTGTAGAGCACGCCGTCGGCCTTGTCGGTGAGGTCGCTGTTGCGCCGGTTGACGATGGCGATCACCCATGCGCCGCGGTCCCGGGCCAGGTCGACGGTGCGGTTCGTGTCGGTGGTCGTCCCCGACTGGCTGATCGCCACCACGATGGTGTCGCCCATGTCGCTCCGCAGCCCGAACCCCGACAGCTCGGTGGCGGGAAGGGCCTCGACGTCGATGCCCGCGCCGGCGACGGCGTCCTCGACGAGCCGGGCGACGGCCTGACCGGCGACGGCGGCGGTGCCCTGCCCGATGACCACCACCTGGCGGATCGCCCGATTGGCGAGCCGCTCGGCCAGGGCGGGCGGGATCGTCTCGGGCCCGACGGTGACGGTCAGCAGCCCGTCGCCGTCGGTGACGCGACCGCGCAGGGTCTTGCGCATCGAGCCCGGGGCGTCGTGGATCTCCTTCAGCAGGAAGTGGGGGAAGTCGCCCCGGTCGATGTCACGGGTGGTTATCTGGGCGGTGGCCACCTCGTCGGGCGTGACCGGCAGGATCGTGCCGTCGTAGGAGCGGCGCTCGATGCCGTCGATCCCGCCCGCCCGGTCGCCGTCGAGGACGACGATCTGACCCCGGCTGTTGACGGGATCGTCGGGGTTGGACGGCGTCTCGCCGTCCAGGCGGAGGTAGTGGCGCGTCTCCTCGACGAGCCCGTAGGGCTCACTGGCCACGACGAAGGCGTCCTCGGCGAGACCGACGTAGAGGGCCTGGCCGCTGCCCCGCAGGCCCAGCAACAGGGTGTCGGGGTGGTCGGCCGCACCGGCCGCGACCGCCACCGACCCCTCGAGCGCGGCCATCGTGCGCCGGAACGCCTCGTGCAGGGCCTCGCCGGCTGCGAGGCGTCGGGAGAGCAGCGCCGGGATGACCTTGGCATCGGTGGTGATCTCCTCGGCGATGCGCAGGCCCTCGGCCGCCCGGAGGTCGGCGTGGTTGTCGACGTCACCGTTGAGCACGGCGACGGTGTAGGGCCCCTCGGTGTCGCCCTCCTCCTCGTGGTTGAGCGGGTGGGCGTTGGCCTGGGAGATGATGCCCACGCTGGCCCACCGGGTGTGCCCCAGGACCGTGGCCCGGGCGCCGGGCGACGACAGCGCCAGGTGCAGCAGCTCGTCACCGCGGATGGCGGCGCGCAGGGAGCGTACGTTGTCGCCCAGCTCGCCGATCTCGGCCGCCGCCTTGTACACGAACGACAGGTGGCCGGCGGGGGTGCGCACGGCCATCGAGCCGAAGGACCGGTCGGTGGCCCGGTCCGCCAGCAGCGCCTGGACGCTCGGGGACCCGAGGTCGAGGCCGTGGCCGCGCACCAGCACGTGCACGCCGGCGGAGTCGCGGCCGCGCACCTCGAGGCGGTCGAGACCGGCCAGGCACACCTGCACGGAGTGCAGGGCCTCGACGGCAGCGGGGCCGACGTGACCGGCCGCCAGGTCGTCGATCGCCCGCGCGGCCCGTACCCGGTCGCGACGCACGGCCCACACCACGTCCTTCAGCCGCACCAGCACGGCGTTGACCGACTCGAGCTGAGCGGTGTCGAAGCGGCTGCCGTCGCGGTCGAGGTCGGCTTCGAGAGCGGCGAGCCCCGTCTCGAGCTCGCCCAGGTCGTGGTCGATGGCCACGCCGAGCGCCCGGCTCTCGAGCAGGCGGGTCACCCCCGGGACGCCCCGGAGCATGGCGTCGACCGCCTCGAGGTGCCCCGCCGCCGCCTCGGCCGCGGCCATGAGCCCCGGCGCGTCGGTGGCGCTCCGCCGCAGCCCGGCCCAGGCGTCGAGCGCGGCCCGGAGCTCGGCGCCGACCGTGTCGACGGTCGGCACGGGCCGCGTGGCGGGGCGGCGGACGACGGCGATGATCCCGCACATGGGTGGAGGTGAGCCTACGCCCCAGCGGCCCGCTCGACCGCTGCGACGAGCCGGTCGACCGCGGCCCGGGCCTGGGCCTCGGTGGGCGCCTCGGCCATCACCCGGACGACGGGTTCGGTGCCGCTGGGGCGCAGCAGCACCCGGCCCGACCCGCCGAGGTCGCGCTCGACCGCCGCCACGTCGGCGGCGACGGCCGTGACCAGCTCGGCCGCCCCCCGCCGCACCTCCACGTTGCGCAGCACCTGGGGCAGCTTCGTCATGGCGGTCCCGGCGAGCTCCGACAGCGGCCGGCCGCGGCGGTGCACCACGTCGAGCAGCTGCAACCCGGTGAGCAGGCCGTCGCCGGTCGAGGCCAGGTCCCGGAAGATGACGTGGCCCGACTGCTCGCCCCCGAGCGTCAGCCCGTGGCGGTCGAGCGCCTCGAGCACGTGGCGGTCACCGACCGGTGTCTCGACCACGCCGATGCCCCGCTCGGCCAGGCCCAGCCGCAGCCCCAGGTTGCTCATGACGGTGACGGCCACGGCGCCGCCGGCGAGCACGCCGCGCTCGTGGCGGTCGATGGCACAGACGGCGATGATCTCGTCGCCGTCGACCACCACGCCCCGCTCGTCGACGGCGACGACCCGGTCGGCGTCACCGTCGAACGCGAGGCCGGCGTCGGCCTGCCGGTCGGCGACCACCTGCTGGAGCCTGCTGGGGTCGGTCGAACCGCAGCCGGCGTTGATGTTCGTGCCGTCGGGCTCGGCGTGCAGGACCGTGACCGACGCCCCGAGACCGCGCAGCACGTCACCGGCGATCGCCGATGCCGCGCCGTGCCCGCAGTCCACCACGACCCGCACGCCGTCGAGGCGCCGGCCGTCGAGCGAGCCGGCCAGCGCGTCGAGCCAGCCGGCGGCGGCCTCGGGGCGGTCGACCACGGCGGCGACGTCGCCGCCCGTGCGGGGCGGCCGGCCGCCGGCGTCGGGACCGCCCGCCAGTATGCGGTCGAGCTCGGCTTCGACGGCCGCCTCGTCACCGGCGGACAGCTTGCGACCGCCCCGCCCGAAGACCTTCACGCCGTTGTCGGGAAAGGGGTTGTGCGAGGCCGACACCACGGCCCCGGCGGCGTCCTCGGACGCTGCGATCCAGGCGATCCCGGGCGTGGGCAGCACGCCCACCCGCTCGACCTCGACGCCCTCGGCGGCGAGCCCGGCTGCGAGGGCGGCCTCGAGCAGCGGGCCCGACCGGCGGGTGTCACGCCCGATCACCACGCGGGGCGGCGCCAGCACCCGCCCGACGGCCCGCCCGAGGGCCAGCACCAGCTCGGGGCTGAGGTCGCCGTTGGCGACGCCGCGGATCCCGTCCGTGCCGAACCGCGGCCGGGCCACGGTCAGCGCTTGGAGTACTGCGGTGCCTTGCGGGCCTTCTTCAGCCCGTACTTCTTGGACTCCTTCTCCCGGGCGTCGCGGGAGAGGAAGCCGGCGCGCTTGAGCGTGACCCGCAACTCGGGGTCGAGCTCGACGAGGGCCCGGGCGATGCCCAGGCGGAGGGCGCCGGCCTGGCCCGACACGCCGCCACCGTCGATGGTGGCGTCCACGTCGTACACCTCGTCGGTGCTGGTGATGCGGAGGGGCTCGGTGACGATCATGCGGTGCGTGTCCGACGGGAAGTAGTCGGCGATCGGGCGACGGTTGATCACGACGTGACCCGAGCCGGGGCGCAGGCGCACCCGGGCGACGGCCTCCTTGCGGCGGCCGGTGGACTGCACGAGCGGCTTGGTCACGCGGAAGCTCCTTGCTTCGACTCGGCCCGGCGGGCCGCGGGGACCTCGAGGGGCTGGGGCTGCTGGGCCTCGTGGGGGTGGTCCGGGCCCGCGTAGACCTTGAGCTTGCGGATCATCTGGCGGCCGAGGCGGGTCTTGGGGAGCATGCCCCGCACCGCCCGGCGGACGGCCTCCTCGGGCTTGCGGGCGAGCAGGCCGGCGTAGAGCTCCTGGCGGATGCCACCGGGATAGCCGGTGTGGCGGTAGACGACCTTGCGGTTCGCTTTGTCGGCCGTGAGCACCACCTTGGCGGCGTTCACGACGATGACGTGGTCCCCGGTGTCGAGGTGGGGGGCGTAGATCGGCTTGTGCTTGCCGCGCAGCACCCGGGCGACCTCGGTTGCGAGGCGGCCGAGCACCAGCCCGTCGGCGTCGACGACGTGCCAGGCGCGCTGGATCTCGGTTGGTCTGGGCGAGTACGTGGGCACGCGCGCAACTTCTCTCTCGATCGATCCGGATGGTCCTCCGGGCCGCGCCGCGGCGCTCGGGGACGGCTGCCCAGGATACGGGTGCGTGCCCGGGAGCGGCAAGTGCGGCACGATCTCCCCGGTGATCAGCCTGGCCGACATCCGCGACGCGCGCGAGCGGGTGGCTGCGGTGGTGCGCCCGACGCCGCTCGTGGCGACCGACTCGCTGTCGCGGCTCACCGGCCGGGCGGTGCTGCTCAAGCCCGAGCACCGGCAGCGCACGGGCTCGTTCAAGGTGCGCGGCGCCCACAACCGCATCTCCCGGCTCGACCCCGAGCGGACCCCCGGGGTGGTGGCGGCGTCGGCAGGGAACCACGCCCAGGGCGTGGCGCTGGCCGCGACCCTGTCGGGCCTGCCCGCGCTGATCGTCATGCCCACCGGTGCCTCGCTGCCTAAGGTCGAGGCGACGAAGGGCTACGGCGCCGAGGTGCGACTGCAGGGCGACACCGTCGACGACGCCATCGCCGCCGCCCTCGAGCACGCCGAGCGGACCGGCGCGGTCTTCGTCCCACCCTTCGACGACCCGCTCATCGTCGCCGGTCAGGGGACGATCGGGCTCGAGATCGCCGAGGAGGCCGGCGACCTCGACGTCGTGGTCGTGCCCGTCGGTGGCGGCGGGCTCATCGCCGGTGTGGCCACGGCCCTCGCCCGCAGTCGCCGGTCGGTGCGGGTGGTCGGCGTCCAGGCCGAGGGGGCCGCCGCCATGGCGGCATCGCTCGAGGCCGGCCGTTGCGTCGAGCTCGACTCGGTCGGCACGATCGCCGACGGCATCGCCGTGCGCGCCCCGTCTCCGCTCACCTTCAGCCACGTCCAGGCCTACGTCGACGACGTCGTCACGGTGTCCGACGAGGAGATCAGCCGTGCCCTCCTGCTGCTCCTCGAGCGGGCCAAGGCGGTGGTCGAGCCCGCCGGCGCCGCGGCGCTGGCCGCGGTGCTCGCCGGCCGGGTGCCGGGCAGAGGCCCGGCGGCTGTGGTGCTCTCGGGCGGCAACGTCGACCCGCTCCTGCTCATGAAGCTCATCGACCACGGCCTGTCGGCGGCCGGGCGCTTCCTGGTGCTGCGGGTCGTGCTGCCCGACCGGCCCGGCTCGCTCGCGGCGGCCACCGCCGCCGTCGCCGAGCTCGGCCTGAACGTGCTGTCCGTCGAGCACCACCGCTCGGGCGTGGCGCTGGGGGTCGACGAGGTCGAGGTGCTCCTCACCCTCGAGACCCGCGACCCCGACCACCGCGGCGCCGTCGTCGCCGACCTGCGGGCACGGGGCCTGCGCGTCGATTTGGTCCGCTGACCCGGCGGCGGCCGCCGGGTCAGCGGTCGTCGTCGCGGGGCAGGGCCTGCGGTGGGAGGCGCTGGGTGTCGCGGGGGTCCTGCGGCGGCAGCTTGGTGGTCTCGCCGGGGTCGACGTCGCCGGGTGCCTGCGGCGGGGGCTCGGGGACCGGCGCCGGGGGCACCGGCTCCGGCGGCGGCTCGGGGACGGGCGGAACCGGCTCCGGCGGCGGCTCGGGGACGGGCGGCTCGGGGACGGGCGGCACCGGCCCGGGCGGTGGCTCCGGCGCCGGAGCAGCGCCGCGGTCGGCGAGGACCCCGAGGCGGGTGAGGTCGTCTCGGGCCGCAGCCTCGACCAGGGCGACGCCGGCGGCGGTGGCCGCCAGGGCGATCGTGCCCACGTTGGTGAGGAACGCCGCCACGGCGACGGCGGCGTCGACGTCGGCGGTGAGGTCGGCGACGAGCCGCACGAGGCCGAGCACGGCGAGCAGGCCGCCGAGCGCCACGATCGACAGGCGCACGACGCTCGTGCCCACGGCGTCGGCCGGCCGGGACGCCACCGGCTGATGCAGCACCAGGGCGAGCAGCAGCAGGGCGGCGAAGGGCGGGGTGAGGGGGGCGAGCCCGCTCCGCCAGCGGCCCCCGAAGTCGACGCCGGTGCGGCCCACGACGACCAGCAGCATGGCGAGGACGACGAGGGCGACGACGCCGACCAGCACGGCGGCCGCCAGGTTCCGCGCCCGCACGGGGTCGAGCCGCACGGGCCCCATGGCGACCTCGCGGCCGCCCGGTGTGTCCGTCATGGGCGGAAGCCTCCCACGGACGGGCCGGGCTCGAAACCCCCCGGAGCGATCCGCACGACGGTCAGTAGCGGACCGACCAGAGGCACAGCCCGTGGGGCGGGGCCAGGTCGCCGGCGGCGGCCCGATCGCGCGCCCGGAGCATCCCGGCGACCTCGCCCGCCGTGCGCTTGCCCAGGCCGACGTCGACGAGCGTGCCGACCACGGATCGCACCATCTGCTGGCAGAACGAGGACGCCTCGATCTCGAAGCGCAGGATGCCGTCGTCGAGCGGGACCCAGCGGGCCTCGAGCACGCGCCGGACCATCGACGGCTCGGGCGCACCCGCACGCACCCGGGGGCGGCGGCAGAATGTGCTGAAGTCGTGCTCGCCGATGAGGGGGTCGCAGGCGAGGCGCATGGGCGCCAGCTCGAGGGGCGGAGCCACGTGCCAGGCGGTGGCGGCGAGGAAGGGATCGGGCACCGGCCGGTTGAGGACCGTGTAGCGGTAGCGCCGGGCGCGGGCCGAGCGGCGGGCGTCGAAGTCGGGGGCGGCCACGGCCGCCTCCCGCACGACGATCTCCGGACCGCACAGGGCGTTCACGGCCTGCTGGAGCACGGCGGGGTCGGTGCCGAGGGCGGCGTCGAAGCTCACCACCTGGCCCCACGCGTGGACGCCGGCGTCGGTGCGCCCCGCGCAGCGCAGCGTCACCTGGTGCCCCAGCACCCGCTCGAGGGCGGCGGCGAGCGTCCCGGCGACGGTGCGCACCCCCTCGTTGCGGGCGAACCCGCGGAACCCCCGACCGTCGTAGGCGACGACCAGCCGCACCCGCACCGTCTCGCCGGGGGTGGCGACCCCCACGGTCTCGTCGAACAGGGTCACGGGAGGCCGCGCCCGGTCGCCGGAGGCTCAGACGAACTCGATGCGGGCCATCGGCGCGTTGTCGCCGTGGCGGGGGCCGAGCTTGAGGATGCGGGTGTAGCCACCAGGACGCTCCTCGTAGCGCGGGCCGATCTCGTCGATGAGCTTCTGGGTCATGTCCTTGTCGCCGAGGTAGGCCAGGATCTGGCGGTGGCGGTGCAGGCCGCCCTTCTTGGCCTTGGTGACGAGCTTCTCGACGATCGGGCGCAGCGCCTTGGCCTTGGCCTCGGTGGTGACGATGGCCTCGGCGGCGATGAGCGACGCCGCCAGGTTCGCCATCATCATGCGCTGGTGCGAGGCGGATCCACCGAACCGGCGGCCCTTGATGGGGGTTGCGGGCACGGTGCTACTCCTTGTTGCGCAGGGTGAGGCCGCGCTCGTCGAGCTTCTGGATGACCTCGTCGAGGGACTTCTGGCCGAAGTTGGTGATGGCCAGCAGGTCGTCCTCGGACTTCTCGAGGAGCTCCCCGATGGTGTTCACCTGGGCCCGCTTGAGGCAGTTGCGCGGACGCTCGGACAGGTCGAGGTCCTCGATCGGCAGGTCGAGGTCGGGCGAGCCGCTCGTCGCCGAACCGACGTCGCCGAGCTCGAGGCCCATGGGCTCCTCGCTCATGTCGGCGACGAGCGCCACCAGCGAGCGGAGCGTGTCGCCGGCCGACGCCAGCGCGTCACGGGGGCTGATCGACCCGTCGGTCTCGACGTCGAGCACGAGCCGGTCGTAGTTGGTCGACTGCTCGACCCGCGTGGGCTCGACCTCGAAGGTCACGCGCCGCACCGGGGAGAAGATCGAGTCGACGGGGATGAGGCCGATCGTGCTCGAACGCTGGTTGCGCTCGGCCGAGACGTAGCCCCGGCCCCGCTCGACGGTGAGCTCGACGGCGAGCCGCCCCTTGCTGTTGAGCGAGGCGAGGTGCAGCTCGGGGTTCAGGATCTCGACATCCGCGTGCGGCTCGATGTCACCGGCGGTCACCTCGGCAGGGCCACGCACGTCGAGGCGCAGCGTGACGGGCTCGTCGACGTGGCAGCGCAGCACCACGTCCTTGAGGTTGAGGATGATGTCGGTGACGTCCTCGGTGACGCCGGCGATGGTCGAGAACTCGTGGAGGGCGTCGTCGAAGCGCACCTGGGTGATCGCCGCGCCGGGGATCGACGAGAGCAGGGTGCGGCGCAGCGAGCTCCCCAGGGTGTGCCCGAAGCCGGGCTCGAGGGGGCCGATGGCGAACCGCTGCCGGTTGCCCTCCGGCTCCCCGAGCGCCTCGACGGTGGGACGCTGGATGACGAGCATCGGGGTACTCCTTGCGATCGTGGGGGCTACTTGGAGTACAGCTCGACGATGAGCTGCTCCCGGACGGGGACGTCGATGTGCTCGCGAAGGGGAAGGTCGCGGACCGTGACCTGGGCGCCCTCGCCCCCCACCTCGAGCCAGGGCGGCACGGCCCGGTCGAGCGTGTCGATGTTGTGGCGGACCACGATCATCTGCTTGGCCCGGTCGCGCAGGGAGATCACGTCGCCCTGGCGGGCCTGGTAGCTGGGGATCGTGACCCGGCGGCCGTTGACGTCGATGTGGCCGTGGCGGACGAGCTGGCGGGCCTGGGCCCGGCTGGCTCCCCAGCCGGCCCGGTACACGACGTTGTCGAGGCGCAGCTCGAGCATGCGCAGCAGGTTCTCGCCGGTGACCCCCCGCTGGCGGGTGGCCTCCTTGTAGAGGTTGCGGAACTGCTTCTCCATGAGGCCGTAGATGCGGCGGGCCTTCTGCTTCTCACGCAGCTGCACCAGGTACTCGGAGTCCTTGCTGCGCAGGCGCGTGCGGCCGTGCTCACCCGGCGGGTAGGGCCGGCGCTCGATCGGGCACTTCATCGAGTCGCACTTGGCGCCCTTCAGGAACAGCTTCATCTTCTCCCGCCGGCACAGGCGGCAGACGGGACCGGTGTAACGAGCCATCAGTCGAACTTCCTCGCGCTCGGCACCGTCAGACCCGGCGCCGCTTGGGGGGCCGGCAGCCGTTGTGCGGCACCGGCGTGACGTCCTTGATGCCGGCCACCTCGATGCCGGCGTTCTGCAGGGACCGGATGGCGGTCTCGCGACCGGAGCCGGGGCCCTTCACGAGCACGTCGACCTTGCGGACCCCGTGCTCCATGGCTCGGCGGGCGCACTGCTCGGCGGCCAGCTGGGCGGCGAAGGGCGTGGACTTGCGGGAGCCCTTGAACCCGACGTTGCCCGCTGACGCCCAGGCGAGGGTGTTCCCCTCCTGGTCGGTGATCGTGATGATCGTGTTGTTGAACGAGCTCTTGATGTGGGCGACGCCGTAGGCGACGTTCTTGCGCTCGCGGCGGCGGGGACGCCGCCCTCCGGCCCGGGGCTTGGCCATTACTTACGCACCTTCTTCTTGCCGGCGACGGTCTTCTTGGGGCCCTTGCGTGTGCGGGCGTTGGTGTGGGTGCGCTGGCCGCGCACGGGCAGGCCGCGGCGGTGGCGGAGGCCCTGGTAGCAGCCGATCTCCATCTTGCGCTTGATGTCCTGGGACACCTCGCGGCGCAGGTCGCCCTCGACCTTGAGCTCGGCGTCGACGTGGTTGCGGATGCGGGCGACCTCCTCGTCGGTGAGGTCGCGCACCCGGGTCGCGGCGTCGATGCCGACGGCCTCGCACAGCTGGCGGGCCGTCGACGGGCCGATGCCGTAGATGTAGGTCAACGACACCTCGAGCCGCTTCTCGCGGGGGATGTCGACTCCGGCGATGCGAGCCATTCAGCTACCCCTGACGCTGCTTGTGCTTCGGGTTCGTGCAGATGACGCGCACCCGCCCGTGCCGGCGGATCACCTTGCACTTCTCGCAGATCTTCTTGACGCTGGGCTGGACCTTCACGTTCTCGTCTCGTCTCCTCGACGCAGCGGGCGGCCGGGACCGCACGCGGCCTCGGCCCTGGCGCGGGCGGGTCGGCTGGCTGGGTTGGCCCCGACGCCGGGCGGCGCGGACGCGCGCGGGCCGCACGGGAGCCGACGAGAGATGCTAGCGCGCCACCTCCGCTGTTCCAAAAGGTACGGGGCTCACGACGAGCGCCGGTGCTCGCGGGCGGCGTCCACGGCGCGGATGAGGCGGTCGGTGACCTCGTCGGTGGTGCCCGTGCCGTCGACCTCGACGAGCTCGTCGCGCGCCGCGTACCACGTGATGAGCGGGGCGGTCTGCTCCTCGTAGAGGTCGAGGCGGCGCCGGATGGCCGCCTCGGTGTCGTCCTCGCGCTGGACGACGTCGGAGCCGCACACGTCGCAGGTCCAGTCGACCTCGGGCGGCGCCGCGGTGGAGTAGTTGGCGCCGCAGCCGACGCAGACCCGGCGGGCGGCGAGGCGGCCGAGGACGACCTCGGTGGGCACGTCGAGGTTGACGGCGAGGTCGATGCCGCGCGGTTCGGTGATGCGGGCCAGCGCCTCGGCCTGGGTGACCGTGCGGGGGAACCCGTCGAGGATGAACCCCCGGTTCTTGGTGTCCTCGTGCTCGAGGCGCTCCTCGACGACCCCGATGATGACGTCGTCGGGCAGCAGCTCCCCGGCGTCCATGTACTCCTTGGCCTTGCGGCCGAACTCGGTGCCCTCGCGCACGGCGGCCCGCAGCATGTCGCCGGTGGAGATGTGGGGCACCACGTAGTGGAGCGACAGGCGGGTGCACTGCGTGCCCTTCCCGGCTCCCTGGCGGCCGAGCAGCACCAGCCGGGCGCCGGGGATCACCGCTGCACCTCGCCGGCGCGGACGTCGACGGCGGGCATGCCTAGCGGAGGAAGCCCTCGTAGTTCCGCATGTTCAGCTGGCTGTCGATCTGCTTCATGGTCTCGAGGGCGACGCCGACGGCGATCAGCAGCGACACGCCCATGAAGTCGATGAAGCTGATGTCGAGCACGATCACGAGGAACGAGGGCACCAGCGCGACCGCGGTGATGAACAGGGCGCCCGGCAGCGTGATGCGCGACAGGATCCGGGCCAGGTGGCGCTCGGTCTGCGGGCCGGGCCGGATGCCGGGGATGAACCCGCCCTGCTTGCGGATCGTGTCGGCCTGCTTGGCGGGATCGAAGGTGATGGCCGTGTAGAAGTAGCAGAAGAACACGATCATCAGCCCGAAGAACACGATGTGCACGAAGCTGGCGGGGTTGAACAGGTTGTCGTCGACGAAGGTGCGCACCCGGTCCCAGAACCCGCCGGGTGGCATCACGTTGGTGAGCAGCGCCGGGAGGTAGAGCACCGAGCTGGCGAAGATGATCGGGATCACGCCCGACTGGTTGACCTTGAGGGGGATGTAGGTGCTCTGGCCCCCCATCATCCGCCGGCCCACGACCCGCTTGGCGAACTGCACCGGGATGCGACGCTGGCCCTGCTCGACGAACACGATGCCGACGAGGATCAACAGGGTCAGGGCGAGCACGACGCCGAACATGCCGCCGCCGTCCTCGACCATGAGCCGGTAGCCCTGGAAGGGCATCTCGGAGACGACCGAGGCGAAGATCAACAGCGACATGCCGTTGCCGATGCCCCGCTGGGTGATGAGCTCACCCATCCACATGAGCAGCGCCGTCCCGGCGGTGAACGTCAGCACGATGAGCAGCACGCGGGGCACGCTGAACTCGGGCACCACGACGATCTGGGTGGGCAGGAGGCCCCCGCCGCCCTGGTGGAACAGGAACGTGAGGCCGGTGGACTGGATCACCGCCAGGGCGATGGTGAGGTAGCGGGTCCACTGGGTGATCTTCTTCTGGCCGATGGCGCCCTGCTCCCGCCACTGCTCGAGCTTGGGGATCACCACCGAGAGCACCTGGATGATGATCGAGGCGGTGATGTAGGGCATGATGCTCAGCCCGAACACGGCGAAGCGGGTGAGCGCGCCGCCGGAGAACAGGTTCAGCAGCGAGAGCACCCCGCCCTGGCGGGCCTCCTCCTGCAGCTGGCGTACGGCCTCGAAGTCGATGCCGGGCACGGGCACGAACGCACCCAACCGGTAGAGGGCCAGGATCGCCAGCGTGAACAGGATCTTGTTCCGCAGGTCGGGGACCCGGAACATGTTGAGCAGGCTGTGCAGCACGAAACGCGCTCCTGAGGGCTCGTGGCGGCGGGAACGGGCCCGCGGTCGACCTAGCGGTTGCTGTTGGCGCTGCCCCGGGCCGGCGGGCGGCCCTGCCGGTAGGGCAGCGGCAGGACCTCAACCGTACCGCCTGCCGCCGTGATCGCCTGCTCGGCCGCCTTCGAGAACGCGTGGGCGCGGACCGTGACGGCGCGGGTCAGCTCACCGCGGGCGAGCACCTTCACGAGCTCGCCCTTGGGCACGAGCCCCGCGGCGTGCAGGGAGGCGGGGGTGACCTCGTCACCGCTGAACGCCTCGATGGTGTCGAGGTTGACGGCGTGGTACTCGACGCGGAACGGGTTGCGGAACCCGCGCAGCTTGGGCACACGCCGCTGCAGCGGCATCTGGCCGCCCTCGAAGCCGGCAGGGACCCGGCCGCGCGCCTTCTGGCCCTTGGTGCCCCGGCCCGCGGTCTTGCCGCCCCGCCCGGCGATGCCCCGGGCCACGCGCTTGCGTCGCCGGTTCGACCCCGGCGCGGGCTTCAGGTCGTGGATCTTCATGTGGTGCTCACCTCGGTGCGGCCGCCGGTGGCGGCGTCGTCGACCTCGACGACGGTGATCAGGTGGGGGACCCGGGCGATCATGCCGCGGATCTCGGGGCGATCGGGCAGCACCCGGGTCTTGCCGATGCGACCGAGGCCCAGGGCGCGCAGGGTGCCGCGGTGCTTGGGCTTCACGCCGATGGCGGAGCGCACCTGGGTGACCTGGAGCGCCATCAGGCAACCTCCTCGGGCGTGTGCGGCGCCCGCTCGGCGTCGCGGTAGCCCCGCAGCAGGCCAGCGGGCGTGATCTCCTCGGGGGACTTGCCCCGGGCCCGGGCGACCTCGTCGGGCCGGCGCTGGGCCTTGAGCCCGGCGATCGTGGCCCGGGCGACGTTGATGTGGTTGGCCGAGCCCAGCGACTTGCACAGCACGTCGTGGATGCCGGCCTCCTCGAGGATGACGCGGGCGGCGCCGCCGGCGATCACGCCGGTACCGGGTGCGGCGGGCTTCAGCAGCACCCGGGCGGCGCCGTACTCCCCGATCACGGGATGGACGATCGTGGTGCCCGCCCGGGGCACGGCGAAGAGGTTCTTCTTGGCGTCCTCGGCGCCCTTCTGGATGGCGAGGGGCACCTCCCGGGCCTTGCCGTAGCCGAGGCCGACGTGACCGTTGCCGTCGCCGATCACCACCAGGGCGGCGAACTGGAAGCGGCGACCGCCCCGCACCACCTTGGCGACGCGCCGGGGGCGCGTGATGAGGCGGGACTCCCGCAGCTGGATGTCGGTGGGTGGGGTCTGGGGCATGCGATGTGCTCCTCGGTGGTTCAGAACTCGAGCCCGCCGTCGCGGGCGGCGGCGGCGAGGGCGGCGATCCGGCCGTGGTAGCGGAAGCCGCCCCGGTCGAACACGACGCGGGTGATCCCCGCCTGCTTCGCCCGCTCGGCGACGAGACGGCCGACCTCGGTGGCGGCATCCGCGTTGCCGGTGCCGCCGGAGCGGCCCCGCAGCTCGCCCTCGTGGGTGGAGGCCGCGACCAGCGTCCGGCCGCTGCGGTCGTCGATGACCTGGGCGATGATGTGGCGGTTCGAGCGGTACACGGCGAGGCGGGGGCGCTCGGGGGTGCCCCGCACCTTCTTGCGCACGCGCACGTGCCGGCGCTTGCGGCCCTGGTGCTTCTTGGTGACGTTGCTCATGTGGTCTCCGTGGGCTACTTGGCGGCCTTGCCGGCCTTGCGGCGGACCTGCTCGCCGAGGTAGCGGACGCCCTTGCCCTTGTACGGCTCGGGCTTGCGGATCTTGCGGATGTTGGCGGCGACCTGGCCGACGAGCTCCTTGTCGATGCCCGACACGGCGATCCGGGTGGGCTGGGGCACCTCGAAGGTGACGCCGTCGGGTGCCTCGACGTGCACGGGGTGGCTGAAGCCCAGCGCCAGCTCGATGCGGTTCGGGCCCTGCGCGGTGGCGCGGTAGCCGACGCCGACGATCTCGAGCTCCTTGGTGTAGCCGTCGGTGACGCCGGTGACCATGTTGGCCACCAGGGACCGGCTGAGCCCGTGCAGGGCGCGGTGGCGGCGCTCGTCGTCGGGCCGCTCGACCAGCAGCTCGTCGTCGTCCTGGCGGATCGTGATCGGCTCGGGCAGCTCGCGGGCGAGGGTGCCCTTGGGGCCCTTCACCGTGACCGTGCGGCCCTCGATGGTCACCTCGACGCCGCTGGGCACCGGGATGGGGTTCTTGCCGACGCGACTCATCGGTGCATCACCACACGTAGCAGAGGACCTCGCCGCCCACGTGGCGCTCGCGCGCCTCGCGGTCGGTCATGAGGCCCTGGCTGGTGGACAGGACGGCGACACCGAGCCCGCCGAGGACCCGGGGCAGGCGGTCGGCCTGGGTGTAGACGCGCAGGCCCGGCTTCGAGATGCGGCGCAGGCCCGAGATGGTGCGGGCCCGGTCGGGCGAGTACTTCATCGTGATCGTGAGCACCCGGCCCGGACCGCGGTCGTTGTCGGTCACCTCGAAGCCGGCGATGTAGCCCTCCTGGCGCAGGATCTCGGCGAGCGCCTCCTTCAGCTTCGACGAGGGCATGCGCACCGTGTCCTGGTAGGCCAGGTTGGCGTTGCGGATGCGGGTCAGCATGTCGGCGATCGGGTCGGTCATCATCGCTGCTCGCCTCCCCTCACCAACTCGCCTTCGTGACGCCCGGCACCTCGCCGGCGTGGACCATCTCCCGCAGGCAGACCCGGCACAGGCCGAACTTGCGGTAGACCGCCCGCGGGCGACCGCACCGCCGGCACCGGGTGTACCCGCGCACCTTGAACTTGGGCTTGCGCTGCTGCTTCTGGATCAGTGCCTTCTTGGCCATTCGTGACTCCTCGTGCCCCGTCAGGCGGCGGTGTCGCGGCGGAACGGGAAACCGAAGGCGTCGAGCAGCGCTCGACCTTCGGCGTCGGTGCGGGCGGTGGTGACGATCGTGATGTCCATGCCCCGGGGGGCGTCGACCGAGTCGTAGTCGATCTCGGGGAAGATCAGCTGCTCGGTCACGCCGAACGTGTAGTTGCCCCGGCCGTCGAACGAGTTCGGCGGCAGGCCCCGGAAGTCGCGGATGCGGGGGATCGCCAAGGCGATGAGCCGGTCGAGGAACTCCCACATGCGGTCACCCCGGAGGGTGACCTTCACGCCGATGGCGTTGCCCTCGCGCAGCTTGAAGCCGGCGATGGACTTCTTGGCCCGGGTGACGACGGGCTTCTGCCCGGTGATCTGCTCGAGGTCGCGCACGGCGCCCTCGAGGAGCGACTGCTGCTGGAGGGCGGCGCCCACGCCCACGTTGAGCACGATCTTCTCGAAGCGCGGGACCTCCATGACGTTGGCGAGGCCCAGCTGCTCCTTGAGCTGGTCGCGGACCTGCTCGTCGTAGCGGCGCCGCAGGCGGGGCGCCTCGCGCACCGGCCCGGCCATCAGAGATCACCCCCGCACTTCTTGCAGACCCGGTGCTTCGTGCGGCTGGGCTTGGCGGTGGTGCCCTCCTCGAAGCGGTACCCCACCCGGGTGGCGGCACCGCAGCTGGGGCACACGACGGCCACGTTGGAGACGTGGATCGGCATGTCCTTGTCGATGATCCCGCCCTGCATGGTCATGCGGGTGGGGCGCTGATGGCGCTTGGCGAGGTTGACGCCCTCGACGATGACCCGGCGCTTGTCGGGCAGCGCAGCGGACACCACGCCCTCCTTGCCGCGGTCCTTGCCCGCGAGCACCCGCACCCGGTCGCCCTTCTTCACCTTCATCCCCATCTAGAGCACCTCCGGGGCGAGGGAGACGATGCGCATGAACTTCTTGTCGCGCAGCTCGCGGCCGACGGGCCCGAAGATGCGGGTGCCGCGCGGCTGGAGCTGGTCGTTGATGAGCACGGCGGCGTTCTCGTCGAAGCGGATGTAGGAGCCGTCCGGGCGGCGCTTCTCCTTCTTGACGCGCACCACGACGCAGCGCACCACGTCGCCCTTCTTCACCGCCGCGCCGGGGATGGCGTCCTTCACGGTGGCGACGAACACGTCGCCGATGGACGCGTAGCGACGCCGCGAGCCGCCCAGCACCTTGATGCAGAGCACCTCCTTGGCGCCGGAGTTGTCGGCCACGCGCAGCCGTGACTCCTGCTGGATCATCGGGCCCGCTCCACGATCTCGACGAGCCGCCAGCGCTTGGTCTTCGACAGCGGCCGGGTCTCGGCCACCCGGACGCGGTCGCCGACCCGGGCGTCGTTGGCCTCGTCGTGGACGTACAGCCGCTTGGTGCGCTGCACGGTCTTGGCGTAGCGGCGGTGGCGGACGCGGTCGACGACCGTCACGACGACGGTCTTGTCCATGCCGGTCGAGGCCACGGTGCCCTCGCGGACCTTGCGCCGGTTGGGCCGGCCACCCTCGGGCGTGCCGGCCTCGGGGGCCGCCGCCGGGCTGTCGGCTGTGCTCTCGCTCATGCGGACTCCTCGGTGCTGTCGGGTGCGGACCCGACGAGCTGGCGGGCGCGGATCTCGGTCTTGATGCGGGCGATGTCGCGCCGCACCTGGCCGAGGCGCGCCGGGTTGTCGAGCTGACCCGTGACGTGCTGGAAGCGGAGGTTGAACAGCTCCTGCTTGGCCTCCCGCAAGCGGGTCGCGACCTCGTCGTCGTTCAGCTGCTGGAGCTCTCCCATCGACACCATCGGTCAGATCTCCTCGTGGCGGGTCACGAACTTGGCCTTGATCGGCAGCTTCTGGATGGCGCGCTCCATGGCGCTGCGGGCCAGGGCCTCGTCGACGCCCGCCAGCTCGAACATGATGCGACCGGGCTTGACCACGGCCACCCAGCGCTCGGGGTTGCCCTTGCCCGATCCCATGCGGGTCTCGGCCGGCTTCTCGGTGACGGGCTTGTAGGGGAAGACGTTGATCCAGACCTTGCCGCCGCGGCGGATGTGGCGGGTCATGGCGATTCGGGCGGCCTCGATCTGGCGGGCCGTGATCCAGCCGGGCTCGACGGCCTGGATGCCGTAGTCGCCGAAGGCCAGGCGCGTGCCGCCTTTGGCGTTCCCCTTCATGCGGCCCCGCTGGTGCTTGCGGTGCTTGACCTTCCTGGGCATCAACATGGTCAGTCCTCGTCGTCCCGGAAGTGTGGGGTCTCGTGGTGCTCGCGGGTGAGGCGCTCGATCTCCTCCTCCTCGGCGAGCAGGCGCTCGAGCTCGGGGTCGGCCTCCTTGATGATGGGCTCGGCCTCGGTGGGGATCTCGTCGCCCACGCTCGCCACGTCGACCGGCGCGGCCGCGCCGGGCTCGCCCAGGCCGGGCCGGCGGCGCCCGCCACCCGCCGACACGATGCGGCGGGGCTGGCCCTGGCCGGACGTCTCGCCGACGGCCATGGCGGCCTCGCGGCTGATCTTGTCCTCGCCCGACGTGTGGTACGGGAGGATGTCGCCCTTGTAGATCCACACCTTCACGCCGATGCGCCCGTAGGTGGTGCGGGCCTCGCGGAAGCCGTAGTCGATGTCGGCGCGCAGCGTGTGCAGGGGCACCCGGCCCTCGCGGTACCACTCGGTGCGCGACATCTCCGAGCCGCCGAGGCGGCCCGAGCACTGCACCCGGATGCCCTGGGCGCCGGCCTTCTGGGCGTTCTGCACGGCGCGCTTCATGGCCCGGCGGAACGCCACCCGGCCGGCGAGCTGGTCGGCCACGCCCTGGGCGATCAGGGCGGCGTCGAGCTCGGGCTGCTTGATCTCGATGACGTTCAGGTCGGCCTTCGGGTTCTTGGTGCGCCGGCGGATCTCGGCGCGCAGGCGCTCGACCTCGCTCCCCCGCCTGCCGATGACGATGCCGGGACGGGCGGTGTACACGTCGACGCGCAGGCGGTCGCGCGTGCGCTCGATCTCGATGCGGCTGATGGCGGCGTGCGGCAGCTGGCGCATCAGGTAGTCGCGGATCTGCCAGTCCTCGATCAGGTAGTCGGTGTAGTCCCGGTCGCTGAACCAGCGCGACTTCCAGTCGGTGGTGACGCCGAGCCGGAACCCGTAGGGGTTGACCTTCTGGCCCATTACTGCTCGTCCTTCCGTTCGCCCTCGTCCTCGGCCGCCTCGGTGATCTCGGCGACGGGCTCCTCCCCGCCCGGCTCCTCGGTCTCCTGCGCCGCCACCACGGCGGCGTCCTGCTGATCGGCGATGCCGGCCTCCTCCGCAACGGTCTCCGGCGCCTCAACGCCGGCGCCGGCATCGGTGCCGGTGGCCTCGGCCGCTTCGAGCGCTTCGAGGGCGGCGTCCTGCGGATCGGCGATGCCCGCCTCCTCCGCGGTGGTCGTGGGCTCCTCCGCCTCGGGCGCCTCGGCGTCGCCCGCACCACCCCGCCGCCGCCGGCGGCGGCGCTGCTCGGCGGCCTCCTGGGCGGCCCGGCGGGCGGCCCGGCTGCCGGGGCGGGCGGCCTCGCGCTGGCGGCGCCGCTCGAGCTCGTCGGCGGGCAGGCGGTCGACGATGATCGTGATGTGGCACATCCGCTTGCGGATGCGGGTGGCCCGGCCCCGGGCGCGGGGCCGGAAACGGCGCAGCGTGCGGCCCTCGTCGGCGAAGCACGCCGCCACGTAGAGCTCGTCGGCGGGGAGGCTGTCGTTGTGCTCGGCGTTGGCCACGGCCGAGGCCAGCACCTTGCGGATGACCCGGGCGGCGTCCCGCTCGGTGAACCGCAGGATCTGCTCGGCCTCGGTGACGTCCTTGCCGCGGATCAGGTCGAGCACGACGCGCGCCTTGTAGGCCGACATGCGCACGTGCCGGGCGACGGCCCGGGTGCCGGGGCGCTCGTTGGTCTTCGGACCGGTCACCGGCGGCCTCCGCGCTCCTGGCCGGCGTGGAACCGGAACGTGCGGGTGGGGGCGAACTCGCCGAGCTTGTGGCCGACCATGGACTCGGTGACGTAGACGGGCACGTGCTTGCGGCCGTCGTGCACGGCGATGGTGTGGCCGACCATCTCGGGGATGATCGTGGAGCGCCGGGACCAGGTCTTGATCACGCGCTTTTCGTTGTTGGCGTTGAGCTCGTCGACCTTCTTCAGCAGGTGGTCGTCAACGAACGGGCCCTTCTTCAGGCTGCGGGGCATGGCGGGCTACCTCCGGGCGCCGCGCGTGCGGCGACGGCGGACGATCATCTTCGAGGACTGCTTCTTCTTGCTGCGCGTGCGACCTTCGGGCTTGCCCCACGGCGAGACCGGGTGACGGCCACCGGACGACTTGCCCTCGCCGCCGCCGAGCGGGTGGTCCACGGGGTTCATGGCCACGCCCCGCGTCTGGGGGCGGACGCCCTTCCAGCGGTTGCGGCCGGCCTTGCCGATCGACACGAGCTCGGCTTCGGCGTTGCCGACCTCGCCGACGGTGGCCCGGCAGTCGATGGGCACCCGGCGCATCTCGGTGCTGGGCAGGCGCAGGGTGGCGAGGTCGCCCTCCTTGGCCACCAGCTGCACGCTCGAGCCCGCGCTGCGGGCCATGCGGCCACCGGCGCCGGGCTTGAGCTCGACGTTGTGCACGGTGGTGCCCACCGGGATGTAGCGCAGGGGCAGGGCGTTGCCGGGGCGGATCTCGGCGCCCTGGCCGCTCTGGAGCACGTCGCCCACGGCCACCCGGGCGGGCGCCAGGATGTAGCGCTTCTCGCCGTCGTGGTAGTGCAGCAGGGCGATGCGGGCGTTGCGGTTCGGGTCGTACTCGATGGCCGCGACCGTGGCGGGCACCCCGTCCTTGGTGCGCTTGAAGTCGACGATGCGGTACCGCTGCTTGTGGCCGCCGCCGCGGTGGCGGGCGGTCTTGCGGCCATAGGCGTTGCGGCCACCGGTGCCGGACTTGGGCGCGAGCAGCGAGCGCTCGGGCTTGTCCTTGGTGATCTCGGAGAAGTCCGAGACCGTCTGGAACCGGCGACCGGGGCTGGTCGGCTTGCGCTTCCTCAAGGCCATGACGGTGTCCTCACGTCTCGAACAGCTCGATGCGGTCACCCTCGGCGAGGGTGACGATCGCCCGCTTGGTGTCGGGGCGCTTGCCCCATGTCCAGGTGCGCCGGTTGCGCTTGCGCTTGCCCTGGCGGTTGATCGTGTTCACCTTCACCACGCGCACGCCGAAGATCGACTCGATCGCCTGGCGGATCTCGGTCTTGTTGGCCGAGCGATGGACCTTGAAGGTGTAGGCGTTGGCGTCGAGCAGGGCGTAGGACTTCTCGCTGACGACCGGCTCGAGGATCACGTCGCGGGGGTCCTTCACGACGCACCTCCTGTCGGCAGGGTGGCCTGCGTGAACACGACCCAGTCGCTGCAGAGCACGTCGTAGGCGTTGAGCTCGCCGGCGGCGACGAGGTGGACGTCGGGCAGGTTGCGGAAGCTCTTGGCCGCCACCTCGTCGGTGGCGGGGTCGAGCACGATCAGCACCCGGCCCGAGAGGCCGAGGGCGCTCAGCGCGGCCTTGGCGTCGCGGGTGCGGGGCTCGAGGAAGTCCCAGGCCTCCACCACGACGACCTTGCCGTCGGCGGCCCGGTCGGACAGCGCCGAGTGCAGGGCCAGGCGGATCATCTTCTTCGGGGTGCGCTGCTTGTAGGAGCGGGGCTTCGGGCCCAGGGCGACACCACCGCCTCGCCACTGCGGTGCGCGGATCGAGCCCTGGCGGGCCCGGCCGGTGCCCTTCTGGCGCCAGGGCTTTGAGCCCCCGCCGCGCACCTCGGCGCGGGTGCGGGTGCTCTGGGTGCCGGCCCGGGCGGCGGCGAGCTGGGCGGTGACCACCTGGTGCATGACCGGCACGTTGGGTTGCACGCCGAACACGGCGTCGTCGAGCTCGACGGCGCCCGTCGCCTTGCCGGCCTTGTTCTTGAGGTCGACCGTGGTCATCACTTCCTGCCCTTCACGGCGTCACGCACGAGCACGAGCCCGCCGCGGGGGCCGGGCACGGCGCCCTTCACGAGCAGCAGCTCGCGCTCGGGATCGGACTGGACCACCTCGAGGTTCAGGGTCGTGACCCGGTTGGCCCCCATGCGCCCGGCCATGCGCGTGCCCTTGAACACCCGGGCCGGCGTGGCGCACGCCCCGATGGCTCCAGGAGCACGATGGACCTTGTGGGCCCCGTGCGACGCGCCCAGGCCCCGGAAGTTGTGGCGCTTCATGACACCGGCGAAGCCCTTGCCCTTGCTGACGGCGGTGACGTCGACCTTCTCGCCGGGCTCGAGCAGCTCGGCGGTCAGCTCCTGACCGACCTGGTAGCCGCTCGAGTCGTCGACGCGCAGCTCGACCAGCCGAGCGCCGGGCTCGACGCCCGCCCGCTGGTAGTGGCCGGCCTCGGGCTTGGTCAGCCGGCTCGGCTTCCTGGTGCCGTAGGTGACCTGCACGGCGCTGTAGCCGTCGCGCTCGGGGGTCTTCACCTGCACCACCCGCACGGGCGCGACCCGCAGGACGGTGACCGGCACGACCCGGTTCTGGTCGTCCCAGACCTGGGTCATGCCCACCTTCTCGCCCACGATCGCCTTGTTCGCCATGGCGACTTGTCCGTCCTTTGACTCCGGGCGTGCAGGGCGCACGCCGCTCACGCGAACGCTCCGCTCGGGTGTCCCCGGCGGAGCGCCTGTTCGGTTGTGCCCACCGGTTCCCGCGCGGAGGCGGGCCTGATGGGACCTCGGTTGCCTACAGGGATCGGCTCACCGGCCGGGTGGCCGGGAGCGCAGCCGTCAGAGCATACCCAGCGCCCCCCGCCGGTTCCAACCGGGGGGGCGGCGGTCAGGCCTGCTGGATCTTGATCTCGATGTCGACGCCGGCGGGCAGATCGAGCCGCTGCAGCGAGTCCACGGTCTTGGCGCTGGGCTCGAGGATGTCGAGCAGCCGCTTGTGGATCCGCATCTCGAAGTGCTCGCGGCTGTCCTTGTCCTTGTGCGGCGAACGGATGACCGTGAACCGGTGCTTCTCGGTGGGGAGCGGCACCGGGCCCCGGACCGTCGCCTGGGTGCGCACGACCGTCTCCACGATCTTCTTCGTGGACTGGTCGATGATCTCGTGGTCGTACGCCTTCAGGCGGATCCGGATCTTCTGCTGGGCCATCTGTTCGGGTACCTGTTCGCTACTTGATGATCTTGGTGACCCGGCCCGCGCCCACGGTGCGGCCACCCTCGCGGATCGCGAACCGCAGGCCCTCGTCCATGGCGATCGGCTGGATCAGCTCCACCGTCATCGTCGTGTTGTCCCCCG
>SIRW01000115.1 GCA_004366205.1 Actinomycetota bacterium
GGAGCGCCAGGGCCAGCCCGCGGCCATGAGCCCGGTGAGCGGGCGCCGCCCAGGGCCGCCTCGGAGCCGCCCGGTCACCGCTCCCGTCCCGGTGCGACGAGGGGCGTGCGCCGGGTGCGGCGCCGGGCCGCCGCAGCCGGGGGCGCCGCCCTCGGGGGCCGGCGAGCGGACGCCGTCGCCGAGCCCGCGCCCGAGCGCTGGATCACGGCCAGGTCGCCGCCGAGGTACGAGGTGACGACCCGCGGGTCGGTGGTGACCTCCTGGGGCGTGCCCTCCACGATCGGGTGGCCCAGCTCGAGGGCGATCATGCGGTCGGAGATGCCCGTGATCAGCGGCATGTCGTGCTCGATGACGAGCAGGGCGCAGCCGGTCTCCTGCTGGATGCGCTGCAGGAGCGGGCCGAGGGCCTCGGTCTCGCGCTGGGCGATGCCCGACGAGGGCTCGTCGAGCAGCAGCACCTTCGGGTCATGCGCGATGCACATGGCCAGGTCGACGATGCGCCGGCTGCCCGTGGACAGCTCCCGCACGAACTTGTCCCGGAACGCCCCGAGGTTCATGAGCTCGATGAGGTCGGCGACCGTCCAGGCGACGTCCTCCTCCAGCCTGACGATGCCGGGCAGGCCGAGCGCCGAGGCGACCGGGTCGCGCAGCGTGATGTGGCGCTCCAGCCCGATGGCCAGGTTCTCGGCGACGGTCAGCGAGGGCACCAGGCGAGCGTCCTGGAAGCTTCGGCCCAGGCCCTTCCACGCCCGGGCGTCGGGGGAGAGGTCGGTGACGTCCTCACCGGCGAGGCGGATGCGTCCGGCGTCAGGGGTGAGGAACCCCGAGATCAGATCGAAGATCGTGGTCTTGCCGGCGCCGTTGGGGCCGATGAGGCCGAGGATCTCGCCCTCGTGGAGGTCGAAGGTGGCGTCGTCGACGGCGCGGATGCCGCCGAAGCGCTTCACCAGGCCGTCGACCTGCAGCACCACCGGCCGGGCGGCCAGCTCGGCGCGGCGGCGGGCGGCTTCGTCGGCGGAGCGGGTGCGGGCCCGGCGCTCGCCGGTGGTGGCGGCCGCACCCTGCAGGAACACCGAGCGCACGATGTCGTCGCGCTCGAGCAGCTCGGCGGTGGGGCCTTCGAAGCGGACCTCGCCCTTCTCCATGAAGTAGGCGCGCTCGGCGACGGTGAGGGCCACGTTGATCGACTGCTCGACCAGGATGATGGCGGTGCCGCCCTCCTGGATGCGGCGCACGATGCCGAGCAGCTGCTCGACGATCGTGGGGGCCAGCCCGAGCGAGAGCTCGTCGATCATCAGCAGCTCGGGCTTGGCGATGAACGCCATGCCGAGGGCGAGCATCTGCTGCTCGCCACCCGAGAGGTTGCCCGCCATCTGGTCGATGCGCTCGCGCAGGCGGGGGAACGTGTCCAGCACCTGCTCCCGGGCGCCCGCCAGGTACTCGGGGTCGTCGCGGTAGAGCCAGCCGGCGGCCCGCAGGTGCTCGGCGACGGTGAGCGTGGGGAACACGGCCTTGCCGCCCGGCACCTGCACGACGCCCTTCTTGGCGACGGCCTGGGGGGTGGCCCGGGTGATGTCCTCGCCGGCCAGGCGGATGGAGCCGCCCATCACCCCGACGGTGCTGCTGATCGCCTTCAGCAGCGTCGACTTGCCGGCGCCGTTCGTGCCCAGCAGGGCGACGATCTCACCCCGGTGGATCTCGAGGTCGACGCCGAACAGCACCTGGACCTGGTCGTAGGCGACCTCGACCCCGTCGCAGACGAGCAGCGGCTCGCTCACTGGTGCACCTCCCGTCCCGGGCGCCGGCCGTTGCCGCCCCCCGCAGCCTCGGGTGCCAGCACCAGGGCGCCGTCGTCGGCGGACACGGCGAAGTGCTCGTGGGTGGCGGCCCTGCCGATGGGCACGTGGTCGTCGCACACCGGGCAGGCGATGGCGGCGGGCGGTGCGGCGGCGGCGACCACGTCCGTGTCGTGCACCTGACGCTCGGCGTCGGTGATGGCGTGGTCGTGGGCCTGCTCCTCGTGGAGCTGCTCGATCCTCGAGTCGGCGACCAGGCTCGGGACGTGGATGCCGTTGCGGGCCGCCACCCACCGCAGGTAGCGGTCGCGGGTGCGGTACATGGCCTCGGACAGGCCGCCGGGCAGCACCATGAGCAGCACCAGCAGGCCGATGCCGCTGACCAGCAGCCGCACGAACTCGCTGTTGTCGAACAGGATCGGCAGGCCCTCGACGTACAGGGCGCCCAGGAGCGCGCCGGGCAGGCTCGTGAGCCCGCCGATCACGGTCATGGCGAAGATCGTGACGGACCGCTCGGCCGAGAACGTGCCGGCGTCGACGGCTTGTGAGTGGAAGGCCAGCAGGCCGCCCGCCACGGCGGCCATGAACCCCGAGATGGCGAAGGTGGCGAGCCGGGTGCGGGCGAGGTTCACGCCGTAGGCCTGCATCACCCGGGGGTTGTCGCGGGTGCCCACGAGGATGCGGCCGAACCGCAGGCGGCGCAGCGACCGGGCCACGATGAGCGCCAGCACGAGGAACGTCAGGCACACGTAGTAGAAGGCGAGCGGCGACGACGTGTCGAAGCGCCCGTAGAGCACGGGGCGGTACACGGCCACGCCGAACTCGTCGCGGGGCAGCAGCCAGCCGAACCACTCGCGCCGCAGCACGAAGTTCTGCACGGTGAAGGCGAACGCCAGCGTGGTCACGGCGAGGAACAGGCCCTGGATGCGCAGGGCGGGCAGGCCGATCAGCACGGCGACAGCCGCGCCGGCGAGGCCGCCGGCGAGGAGGGCGACGAAGAAGTCGATGCCGTGGTTGGCGGCCAGGCCGCCGGTGACCGCCGCGCCCACGCCGGCGAAGGCGAACTGCCCGAGGCTGATCTGGCCCGCCCAGCCGGTGAGGATCACGAGCGAGACGCCGACGATGGCGAAGATCACCAGCAGGCCGAAGCGGTCGGCGAACCGCTCGGGCAGCAGCGCCGGCAGGACTAGCGCGGCGCCGGCGGCGAGCACGCCGAGCACCGCCTTGGCGACCACGACCTCCCGGACGGCGCGCAGCTCGGTGGGCACCGGACGGAACTCCTTCACGGCCTGCCAGGTGCCCGCTCCCGCCTCGTAGGCACGGGACAGCGCGCCCTTCTGGGCGAGCAGGGCGATCAGGATGACCACGAGCATGGTGGCCACGGCGAGCGTGGCCCGCCGGGTGCCGAACACGGCCGACTGGTCGATGATGCCGATGCCGATGCCGGCGGCCAGGCAGATGCCGAGGCGCTCCATGCGGGCGATCACCGCGGCGGCGAGCCCGTAGAGCAGCACCGACGGGCCGATCGTGCTGCCCAGCGTGAGGCCGACCATGGGGGCCCGCAGGAACACGGCGATGGCCGAGAGCACGGCGGCGATGATCCAGACCACCGTGGCGACCCGGCGCACCGGGATGCCGAGCAGCGAGGCCCGCTCTCCGTTCTCGGCCGAGGCCCGCACGGCGATGCCCATGTCGGTGAACCGGAAGAACGCGCCGAGGGCGGCGAGCACCGCCGCGGTCACGACGGCCGCCACCACGTGGTCGCCGGTGAACACGAGCGGCCCGATGGGCCAGCCGAACCCGCTGAACGGCGTGCGGAAGTCGCTGCTGGCGAACGCCTGGCCCGTGATCCAGGTCTGCACGCCGAACTCGACGAGCAGCAGCACGAGCGACACGCCGATGGTCGCCACGGTCACGATCAGGCGGGGCGCGTCCCGGAACCGGCGCATGATCAGCACCTCGACGAGGGCGCCGAGCACCACGGCGCCGCCGATCACGATCGGGACCGCCAGCCAGTAGGGCATGCCCCGCCGGCCCATGAGCAGCAGGGCGATCACGGCGGGGACGGCGCCGAGCTGGGCCTGGGCGAAGTTGATGATGCGGTTCGCCCGGTACACGAGGATCAGGCCCATCCCGAGCAGGGCGTACAACAGGCCGATGGTGCCGCCGGCGAGGAAGATCGCCCGGGGGATGCGGTTGGCCTGCAAGCCGATGTCGAGGGGGCCGAGCTGCAGCCGGCCGAACGCCAGCTGCACCAGCACCTCCACCACCACGACGTAGGCCACGACGGCCTTCAGGGCCGGTCCGCCGACGGGATGCCGCCACGCCCGCAGCACCGCGGCGACGGCGGGGTGCGGACCGCCGGAGCCGGTGCCGGCGTCGCCGGCGTCCGGGGGCCGCTCCGGCGCGCGGGTGGCGGTCATGGCGCGGGCACCGTGAAGTCGGCCGGGAGCTGCCCCGGACGCCAGCGCTGGCCGCCGTGGGTCATCACGTAGGCGCCGGGCCGGCCGTCGATGGCCGAGCGCGCGGCCGGTGACCAGTAGACCTCGCGCACGTCGGAGATCGCCGTGTAGTCGTTGGGCCCGAACTCGGTCAGCACGATCTCCGGGCGGCCGCCGGTCTCCTCCCAGCCCCCGCGCGGCCCGGCCTCGAAGGCGCCGCGCTCGACGGTGAGCGGGTTGAGGTTGGGCCCGGCGTTGTGGATGAAGCTGCCCATGAGCGAGAAGTACGCCCACGGCAGGTTGCAGGACTGGCACGGCACGGGCTGGCCGGTCTTTTCGTGGTACCCCACGTCGCGCCACACCTTGGCGGCGTCGGTCTGCTCGTGGGGGATCGGTGCGCCGATGTGGCTGATGCCGAAGGCGTGCCGCCACTGGGCGGGGTCGTAGAGCCGGCCCACCTTGTCGAAGTCCATGAACTCCGTCCCCGCCAGCAGGTGCTCGGGGAAGTAGCGGTTGCGGGTCAGGCCGTTGGTGAGGAACACCGGGGCGATCGGATCGCACAGGCAGGCGACGGTCGTGACCCGCGCCTCGATGAGCCCGGCCACCGTTGCGGCGGTCTGCTCCTCGGCCCGGTTGATGTCGGACTCGTAGGTGAAGATCGGCACCTCGTTGCCGTCGCACTGCTGCACGGCCGCGGCGATGCGCCGGGCGGCGAGCACCTTGGCGTCGGTGTCGGGCGTGATCAGGCCGAGCTTGCGGGGCACGGCGCCGCGCGCCCCGATCTGCGCGTGGATCACCGGGCCGGAGTGGGTGGCGTTCTTGTTGGCCAGCTTCTTGCAGTAGTACTCGGCGATCACATCGCCGGTCCGGTTGCCGCCCATGTTGAGGTCCCAGCGGTACGGACGGCGATCGTTGAAGTAGCGCTCCTCGAAGTGCCAGCCCCCGACGCTGATGATGCCGTTGCGGGCGAACACGTCGAACACGTCGGGGTACAGGCCCGTCCCCCAGACCACCATGAAGGGGCGCTTCCGGACGACCTCGTTGGCCGCGGCCCGGCACTTGGCCGGATCGGGCGGGGTGGTGGGGCAGTCGGCCTCGAAGGTCTCGAGCCGGATCCGCCGGCCGTAGAGCTCGTAGTGCTTGTGCAGGAACTCGAGGGACGCCTCCCGCATGTTGCGGGACTCCTCCTCGGTGGCGGCGAGGCCCTCGGCCGCCAGGATGGCGTTCACCTGCTCGTTGCCGGCGGTGGTGAACTGGATGACGAGGATCTCATCGGCGGTGACGCCCTGGTAGGTGGCGCCGCCGTTGTCGGCTCCCTCGGGCCACTTCGGCACGCACGGGGGAGCGTGGTAGGTGATCCCGTGCTGGCGCCCGTCGGGCGTGCAGTGGCTGGTGTCGCCACCGCCCTGGCCGCCGGCGGCTCCGCCGCCGCCGGCGCCACCCGCGCCCGAGCGGGCGCCGCCACCGGTCCCGCCACCAGATCCTCCGCCGCCGGCCGCACCGGCACCGCCCGAACCGGCGGCGCCGCCACCGGCGCCGCCCTCGAAGCCGACGCCCTCGAAGTCGTCACCGAGCTCGCCCGCGCCGAAGTCCCCACCGCTCTCGACGCCGGGACCGAACCGCCCCGCGCTGGTCTGGTCCGGCGCCGTCGACGGTGCCACGACGATGAACAGCGCCTGTACGACGGCGAGCGCGATGAACGGCGCGTACAGCTGCAGGTGCGACTTGCGCATGGGCTCCGACCCCCTGTGCCGGACGGGTGTGTCCGATGTCTCAGCAGGTTTTCGCCACCGCCGGCGGTTGTCCCTGCTCACCCCCTGCGCCCCGCACCGTTCAGGGTGCCCGAGGTGTCACGCTCGTGGACGGCGAGCCCCCCGGGAACGGGTGGAGGCGCGGCTCAGGCGTGGAGCGGGGGGCGGCGGTCGGCCCAGGGGCGGGCGGCCTCGAGCTGGGCCGCCACCTGCAGCAGCAGGGCCTCGCCGCCGTGGGCGGCGACGAGCTGCACGCCGACGGGGACGCCGTCGTGCGCGCCGAGGGGAACGCTGATCGCGGGCTGGCCCGACAGGTTGAACGGTGCGGTCAGGGCGATGAGCGTTCCGTCCTGGCTTGGTGGCCACTCGCCGATGCGGGGAGGGAGCACGGGGAGTGTCGGCAGCACCAGCAGGTCGTACACGTCGAACCAGGCGGCAAGTCGGCGGGTCCACGCCTGGGCGAGCTCGCGCGCCTCGAGGAGCTGTCCGCCCGTCACCGACCGGCCCAGCGTGGCGAGCATCGCTGTGCTCGGCTCGAGCAGCTCGGGTGGGATGGGCCCCCTTCCCGTCACCCGCGGCCAGTGGTGGTCGACGATCCAGGTGGTGCCCGCCAGGTAGTGGGGGAGCAGGAACGGCTGGATCGGCTCGTCGAGCGCTGCCGGGTGCGCGTCGTCCACGTGGTGGCCGAGCCCCTCCAGCAGGGCGGCGGCGCCCCGCACCACTGCGGCGACGGCTTCGTCCGTGGAAGGCGGATCCGGTCGCGCCCACACCCCCACCTGCAGCGCACCCGGCGGCCGCCGGGCCTCCTCGGCGAACGACCCCGGAGCCGGCCACGGGGCGTGCCAGTCGCCAGGGGCGGGCGCGGTGACCAGGTCGAGAACGGTCGCGACGTCGCGCACCGAGCGGGCCACCACCAGCTCCTCGGCCAGCCCCCCCATGGCGTCGAAGAAGTCGGGCGCCATGGTGCTGCGACCGCGGCTCGGCTTCAGCCCGACCAGGCCGCACGCCGAGGCCGGTATGCGGATCGAGCCCCCGACGTCGTTGGCGTGGGCGACCGGCACGATCCCGGCGGCCACCGCCGCCGCCGAGCCACCGCTGGACCCGCCGGTTGACCGCTCGAGGTCCCAGGGGTTGCGCGTCGGTCCGTAGGCGAGGGGCTCGCACAGTGGACGCATGCCGAACTCCGAGCAGTTGGTGCGACCGATCGAGACCAGCCCGGCCGCTCGGAACCGCTCGACGAGCACCTGGTCCTCGGTGGCGGTCCAGCCCATCTCCTGCAAGAACCGCGACCCTTCGTGAAACGGCAGGCCGGCCTCCTTGCACACCAGGTCCTTCGTGAGCATCGGCACCCCGCCGAGCGGGGCGCCCGTGAACAGCTGCGCCCGGTGCCGGGCCCGCTCGAAGCACGGGTGGATGACGGCGTTGAGCTCGGGGTTCACCGCCTCGCAGCGCGTGATAGCCGCCTCGACCAGCTCGGCCGGTGTCGCCTCGCCGGCCCGTACCAGCGCCGACTGCCCGACCGCGTCGATCCTCGCCAGCTCGCTCGCCATCGCCGGAACCTACTGCGCGGCCTGGTCCCACGCCCGTTGCCGGTCCCGCATCGGGGTCCGGGTGGTGGGGGCAACGCTCGTGAGATGGGAGCCCCCGAACGAAGTGGGTGCGGCGGCGGTCAGTCCTGGAGGGGGAGGACGGTGGCGGCGAGGGCGGCGAGCTCGACCTCCCAGTCGGCGGGCTCGGCGAGGGGGACCACCACGAACTTGGTGGCGCCGGCGGCGACGAACGCCTCGAGCCGGTCGCGCAGGGCGCCGTGGCCGGCGGGGACGAGCTCGGCGGGGTCGGTGCCGGGGCGGCGGCGCTCGACGGCGGCGGCCAGCCGGTGCGGGAGCGGCCCCGAGCCGTACAGGACGAGGGCGCCGAAGTGGCCGGGGTCGATGGCCCGACCCGCCTCGGCCGCCACCGCCTCCACGACCTCGCGGCCGCGGCGGAGGTCGTCGGGCGTGCAGAACGACGGCAGCCAGCCGTCCCCCAGGCGGCCGGTGCGGCGCAGCTCCGACGGCGCCGTGCCGCCCAGCCACACCTCCAGCGGGTCCTGCACGGGCTTGGGCTCGACCGTGACCCCCTCGAGCCTGAAGCGGGGCCCGTGGTGGTCGACGCCGTCTTCGGTCCAGAGCCGCCGCAGCAGCGGCAGCACCTCGTCGAAGATGGCGGCCCGGTCGCCGCGTGCCACGCCGAAGGCCCGGTGCTCGGCGGCGTCGGCGACCCCCAGGCCCACCGCGGGCAGGAAGCGCCCGCCCGAGACCCGGTCGACGGTCGCCATGGCCTCGGCCAGCAGCACCGGGTTCCGGCCGGGCACGACCAGCACGCTCGTGCCCAGCTTCAGCTTCTGCGTGCACCCGGCGGCGAAGGCGAGCGCCGCGAGCGGCTCGGGCCCCGGGGCCGCCACCCGCTCGCTCAGCCACAGCGAGTCGAAGCCGTGCTCCTCCAGGGCGGCCAGCATCGGCCGGAAGCGGGCGGGGTCGGCCGCCGTCGTCGTGTGGGTCCCGAGCCCGAATCCGATGCGCACCCGCATGCCCCGGCATCCTACGGACCCGGCGGCTCCTAGCATCCCGGGCGTGGCGGACGAGGCGCGCACCGGACTGGACGCCCTGGCCCCCGGGTGGTTCCCGTCGGAGATGACCGCCGAGATGTTCGACGACGAGCGGTCGATGGACTTCGTCCGCCGGAACACACCGGCGGCCCGCCC
>SIRW01000116.1 GCA_004366205.1 Actinomycetota bacterium
GATCTCCGGCCGGGACGCACGACGACTACGAGCTCGCCACGTTCGTGGCCGCCGCCGAGGACCACTTCACGATCGATGTGCGCAGCGTGCTGCCCGGTGGCACGCGCACCCTGTTCCACCTGACGCCCCGGTCGTGACCGCCCAGCGGGGTCACGACGGCCGCGGCCGTGCGCCCGGGGCGGGTGGGGGTCGCTGGCCCGCGGCACGGCTGCGGCGCGAGCTCCGGGCGCTGGCGCCGCTGGTGGCCCTCAACGGGTTCGCCATCGCCCAGCCCGTTCTCGACGTGCTGGGCGACAACCCCGAGCTCATCGTCTTCCGGGGCGCCCGCGCCCTCGACATCTGGTTGCTGGGCCTCGCCCTGGTCGCCGCCGTGCCGCTCGTGCTGTGGGCGACCGAGGCCGCTGTGGGGGCGGTGAGCGCGGCCGCCCGCACCGCCGTGCACCACGCCTTCGTGGCCTTCCTGGGGGCGGCGCTCGGCGCCCAGCTGGCGGCGCGGCTCGTGGGGCTCAAGGGGGCCCTCGTCGTCCTCGGGGCGGTGGTCGTGGGCGCGGCGGTGACGGTGGCGCTGCGGGCGTCGGCCGTGCGGCTGTGGTTCGCCTACGCCGCCCTGGCGCCCTTCGCGTTCCTCGTGCTGTTCCTGGGGTTCTCGCCCACAGGCGACCTGCTGCGCCAGCCCGCCGCCACCGTGCAGGGCGTCGCCGTCGAGAACCCGGCCCGGGTGATCCTCCTGGTGCTCGACGAGCTCCCGCTCACCAGCCTGGTCGGGCCCGACGGTGCGATCGACGCCGGCCTGTACCCCGCCTTCGCCGAGCTCGCCGGGACCTCGCACTGGTTCCGCAACACCACCTCGGTGGCGTCGCCCACGTCGATGGCGGTGCCGTCGATCCTCACCGGGCGCATGCCCCAGGCGGGCCTGCGGGCGAACGTCGGGGACCATCCCGTGAACCTGTTCACCTTGCTGGGTGGCGCGTACCGCATGGACGTCGCCGAGTCGATCACGCGCCTGTGCCCGGTCGCGCTGTGCGGCACGGCCGAGGGCAGCCGGCGTGCCGTGCTCACGGCTCTCGGCACCGACGCCACCCGGATGTGGGCCGAGCAGGTCGGCCTGCGCCCCGCGTCCGATCCCTTCGCCGGCTTCGCCGAGCCCGCTCGCCCCCGCGGGCCCGACGACGAGCCCTTCGCCGACCTCGGCCTCGACCAGCCGGAGCGGTTCGACGACCTGCTGCGGGCCGTGGGGGAGACCCCGACCCGCACGCTGCACTACGTCCACCTGATGCTGCCGCACACGCCGTCGCGGTACCTGCCGTCGGGCCGCCGCTACGAGCCGCCCGCGGGCGAGCGGGGCGGGCTGTGGGACGACATGGGGCGCTTCGTCGACGTGTGGACCGACCACCCATGGCCGCCCCTGCTCGGCCGGCAGCGGGCGGTGCTGCAGACCCAGTACGTCGACCGGCTGCTGGGTGCGCTCATGGACGAGTTGCGCCGCCAGGACGTGTGGGACGAGACGCTGCTGGTCGTCACCTCCGACCACGGCCGGGCGTTCGAGCCCGGCCTGCCCGCCCGGGCCCTCGACGCCGACCTCGACCCCACGCCCGTGCTGCCCGACGTCATGGCCATCCCCTTCTTCCTGAAGGAGCCCGGCCAGACCGAGGGGACCGTGAGCGACGCCAACGTCGAGCTCACCGACGTGCTGCCCACGATCGCCGACGTGCTCGGCGTCGCCCTTCCCGGGCCGGTGGAGGGCACCTCGGCGCTCGGCGAGCGACCCCGGCCCGCCACCAAGCGCTTCTTCCAGTTCGTGACCGGGGGCGACCTCGGCCTGGAGCTGGGCGAGGTCCACGTGGTGGACGAAGGCGCCGTGCTGCCCACGGTGCTCGAGCGCAACGTCCACACGCTCGCCCCGCCCGACGGCGACCTGCGCCTGTACCGGGTCGGACCGGGCGCGGACCTGGTCGGTCGCCGCGTGGACGAGCTGGCGCAGGGTCCGCCCGCCGGGCGGGCGGTCACGCCGCACGCGCCCGACGCCTTCGCCGACGTCGACCCCGACGCCGCCGTGCTGCCGGTGCTGGTGAGCGGGCGGGTCGAAGGCCCTGCGGGGCCGTACGTCGCCATCGCCGTGAACGGCGTGATCGGCGCCGTGTCGGGCACGTTCGACTGGGAGTACACGGTGTTCGCCGGCATGGTCCCCGAACAGCTCCTCCGCCCCGGCGCCAACCGGCTCGACCTCTACCTCCTCGAGGACCCCGCCGCGCCCGTGCTGCGCCCCACGAGCCCCGCCTGACTGTGCGGGGTCACAGGAGGGTGCCGGGGTTGAGGATGCCGTGGGGGTCGAAGGCGGCCTTGATGCGGCGCATGAGGTCGACCTTGACGGGGTCCTCCAGCTCGAGGAAGTAGGGCCGCTTCTCGGTGCCGATCCCGTGCTCGGCCGAGATCGTGCCGCCCAGGTCCAAGCCCAGCCGGAACACCTCGAGCATGGCCGCCTTGCGGGCGGTGGCGTCCGCGAGCCCCACGCCGAGGTGGATGTTGCCGTCGCCGGCGTGACCGCAGCCGCCCATCCGGGTGCCGTGCCGCGCCGCCAGGCGGGCCACGCCGGCCATGAACGCCGGGACGGCGGCGCGGGGGACGACGATGTCGACGATGTCGGGCACGCCCGCCGCCTTGGCGCCCCAGAAGGCCCGCTCGCGGGCCTCGAGCAGGCGGGGTCCGACCTGGGTGGGCAGCACGTAGGCGTCGACGGCGCCGAGGTCAAAGAGCATCACGCCCAGGGTCTCGGTGTCGGCCTCGACGCGGTCGGCGTGGGCGCCCTCGAGCACCACGACCAGGTAGGCGACGGCGTCGGCCTGCACGTCGGCGGGGATGCCGAGGTCGAGCCCGGCGGCGGTGGTGATGCCCCGCATGGTCCCCCGGTCGATGTACTCGAGGATCACCGGCTCGATGCCGCTGGCGACGATGGGGGGCACGGCGGCGGTGATGGCCTCGAGCGTGCGGAACGGGGCCACGACCGTGCTGGTGTGGGCGGGCCGGGGGTAGAGGCGCAGCGTGGCCTCGGTGACGAGGGCGAGGGTGCCTTCGGAGCCGGTGATGAGCTGGGTGAGGTCGTAGCCGGTGGAGGTCTTGACGTACTTCCCGCCGGTGCGGATGACCTCGCCGGTGGGCAGGACGGCTTCGAGGCCGAGGACCTGGTGGCGGGTGACGCCGTACTTGACGGCCCGCATGCCGCCGGCGTTGGTGGCGATGTTGCCGCCGATGCTGGCCGAGCACTCGCCCGGGTAGACCGGGTACACCAGGCCCTCGGCGGCGGTGGCCCCGTCGAGGCG
>SIRW01000117.1 GCA_004366205.1 Actinomycetota bacterium
TGAAGGAGAGAACCAACGGCGGCTACGACGCCGCGCTGCGCACCTTCGTGGAGGCGGTGCTGGCCGACGGCGAGCTGACCGCGGACATCGACGAGCTCGTCGCCGGGATCCAGGAGCCCGCCTGGGTGACGGCGCTGGCTCAGGCGCTGCTCAAGCTCACCGCTCCGGGCGTGCCCGACGTGTACCAGGGCTGCGAGCTGTGGGACCTGAGCCTCGTCGACCCGGACAACCGCCGGGCCGTCGACTTCGCCCACCGCCAGCGGCTGCTCGACGAGCTCGACGCGGGCCTGCCCGCCGACGAGATCTGGAAGCGCGCGCCCGAGGGCCTGCCGAAGCTGCACGTCACCCGACAGGCGCTGGCGCTGCGCGCCCGCCGCCCGGGCGCCTTCGGGCCCGGAGCCGCCGGCCGCTACGAGCCCTTGGGCACCGCGGGCCGGCACGCCGACCGGCTGTTCGCCTTCACCCGGGGTGACGAGGTCGCCGTGGTGCTGCCCCGCCTCACCGCCACGACCGGCGACTGGGGCGACACCATCGTCGGTCTGCCCGCCGGCCGGTGGCGGGCCGTGCTCACGGGGGACGACCTCGACGGTGGGGCCGTCTCGCCGGCCAGCCTGTTCGCCACCTTCCCGGTGGCCCTGCTCGAACGGACGGAGGACCGAGCATGACCGAGCTGTCGGTGTGGGCGCCGCACGCCCGCGAGCGGGTCGACGCCCACGTCGAGGGCCGCCGCGTGCCGATGCGGCCCGCCGACCGGCGAGGCTGGTGGTCGGCCGAGGTCGACGCGGGAGCGGGCACCGACTACGCCTTCGCCCTCGACGGCGGCGAGCCGCTGCCCGACCCGCGGTCGCGCTGGCAGCCCGCTGGCGTCCACGGCCCGTCCCGCCTCTACGACGACGCCGCCTTCGCCTGGAGCGACCAGGCGTGGCAGGGGATCGCGGGTCTGCACGACCAGGTCATCTACGAGCTGCACATCGGCACGTTCAGCCCCGAGGGCACCTTCGCCGGGGCGGTCGACCGGCTCGACCACCTCGCCGACCTCGGCGTCACGGTCGTGTCCGTGCTGCCGGTCGCGCAGTTCTCGGGCACACGGGGCTGGGGGTACGACGGCGTCGACCTGTACGCCGTGCACGACCCCTACGGCGGGCCCGACGGGTTCAAGGCGTTCGTCGACGCCTGCCACGGGCGGGGCCTCGCCGTGGTGCTCGACGTGGTCTACAACCACCTCGGGCCCGAGGGAAACCACCTGGGCCGCTTCGGCCCCTACTTCACCGACTTCTACGCCACGCCCTGGGGCGCGGCGGTGAACTACGACCAAGCCGGCAGCGACGAGGTGCGCCGCTTCGTCATCGACAACGCCCTCATGTGGCTGCGCGACTACCACGTCGACGGCCTGCGGCTCGACGCCGTGCACGCCATCGTCGACACCTCGGCCGTCCACGTGCTGGAACAGCTCGCCACCGAGGTCGACGCCCTCGAGGCGGAGCTGGGCACACCCAAGCTGTTGATCGCCGAGAGCGACCTGAACGACCCGCGCCTGCTCTGGGGGCGCGAGCGGGGCGGGTACGGGCTCGACGCCCAGTGGAGCGACGACTTCCACCACGCCCTGCACAGCGTGATCACGGGCGAGCGCAACGGCTACTACGAGGACTTCGGCGAGCTGGCCCACCTGGCGACCGCCCTCGAGCGCACCTTCGTGTACGCCGGGCGGTACTCGCGCCACCGCGACCGCACCCACGGTCGCGCGCCCACAGGCCTGGGCGGCGAGCGGTTCCTCGGCTACAGCCAGAACCACGACCAGGTCGGCAACCGGGCCACCGGTGACCGGCTCGGCCACGCCGTGACCACGGAACGGCTGAAGGTGGCGGCCGCCCTGGTGCTCACCGGCCCGTTCGTGCCCATGTTGTTCCAGGGCGAGGAGTGGGCGGCGTCGAGCCCGTTCCAGTACTTCACCAGCCACGAGGACCCCGAGCTGGGCCGGGCGGTCAGCCAGGGACGCCGGTCGGAGTTCGCCTCGTTCGACTGGGACGCCGAGCAGGTGCCCGACCCGCAGGACCCCGCCACCTTCGAGCGCTCGCGCCTCGACTGGGGCGAGCTCGGGGTCGAGCCGCACGCATCGGTGCTCGGCTGGTACCGCCGCCTGCTCGAGCTGCGGGCGAAGACCCCCGACCTGCAGGCCGGCGCCGCGCCCACCGTGACGTTCGACGAGGCCGCCCGGTGGCTCGTGGTGCGCCGCAGGACGGTGGCGATCGTCGCGAACCTGGCCGGCCGGGCTCAGGACGTGCCGCTGGACGACCCGCCGCCCCGCGTGCTCCTCGCCTCCACCGCCGGCGTGGCGCTCGGCGGCGGGGCGGTGTCGCTCCCGCCCGACTCGGTCGCCGTCCTCGGCTGATCCCCCGACCCCTCCTCACAGAACGGATCGGCCGGAGCGGCAGCGGTGCGGCGGGCGCGGCGGAGACCCAACCGGGCGGCGAGCGTGGTGCCGGCTGCTACGAAGGCGAAGGCGGCTGCCTGCACCAGCACGATGCTGGCGCCGCTGGCCACGTCGACCCAGAACGACACGTAGAGGCCGGCGGCGGCGCTCGCCGAGCCCACGCCGGCCGCCAGCGCGAGCGTCGGGGTGAACGACCGGGCGACGAGCC
This sequence comes from Actinomycetota bacterium, assembly GCA_004366205.1. Lineage (GTDB taxonomy): Bacteria > Actinomycetota > Acidimicrobiia > Acidimicrobiales > CADCSY01 > SIRW01. The sequence goes on from SIRW01000117.1 coordinate 2,640, forward strand.
GGGCGAGGGCGGCGGGGATGACGACGGCCGCGGCGATGAGCAGCACGCCGAGCACGCGGACCGACACGATGATCACGGCGGCCACGAGGACGTTGAACAGCACCTCCATGGCACCGACCCGCACGCCCTGCACCGCGGCGACGGTCGGGTCGAACGTCGTGAACAGCAGCGCCTTCCAGCAGCAGAACACGAGCACGGCCGCGGCCCCGGCCATCACCACGACGACGGCCACGTCGGCGCGCTGGACCCCGAGGATGTTGCCGAACAGGAGCGCCTCGGTGTTGACCCGGCCGCCCCGTCCGCTGCTGACGACGACCACGCCCAGGGCGAACATCGCCGTGGTGACCACCCCGATGGCGGCGTCGACGTGGAGCTGGCGGCGCCGGGTCACCCGGTCGATGAGGAGCGCGCTGAGCAGCGTGGCGGCCGCGGCACCCAGGTACAGGTTCCAGTCGAGGGCGATCGCCACGGCCACGCCGCCGAGCACGCTGTGGCTGAGGCCGTGGCCGATGTAGCTCATGCGGCGCAGCACCACGAACACGCCGGCGGCGCCGCAGAGCGCCCCGACGACGACGCCGGCGACGAGGGCCCGAACGAAGAACGGGTGGGCCAGGGGTTCGGCGAGCCAGCTCAGCGTCCGCTCCCCGGCCGCAGCAGGTGGGTCTCGTCGGCGACGAACACCATGTCGCCGTCGCGGATCACCCGCACGTCGGTGCCGTAGGTGGCGCGCAGCACGCCGGGCGTGAACACCGCCATGGGCGAGCCGTCGGCCACCACGGTCTGGTTGAGGCACAGCACCCGCGGCAGGTGGGCGGCGACCCAGTTGAGGTCGTGGGTCGTGAGCAGCACGGTCATCCCCGCCTCGTTGAGCTCGCCCAGCAGGTGGAGCACGTCGTGGCGCGTCTTGAGGTCGACGCCGGAGGTGGGCTCGTCGAGCAGCAGCAGGTCGCACCGGCGCACCATCGCCCGGGCGAGGAAGAGGCGCTGCTGCTGCCCCCCGGAGAGCTCGCCGATGGGTCGGCCCTCCAGGCCGCCGAGGCCGAGGCGTCCGAGCAGGGCGCGGGCCCGGCGGCGCTCGGCGCGCGAGAACCAGGGGACGGGCCGGCTGTCGGCCGTGAGCCCCAGCAGCACGGCGTGCTCGACCGTGAGCGGGAAGGTCCAGTCGACGCTCTCGACCTGGGGCACGTACCCCACGCGCGGGCCCGGCCGGCCCCGACGCACGGGCGCGCCGAACACCGCGAGGTCACCCGCGAAGCGGTCGGCCTGGCCGGTGAGCAGGCGCAGCAGGGTGGTCTTGCCCGATCCGCTGGGGCCGACCGCCCCCACGAACTCGCCCCGGTCGATGCGGAACGTCAGGTCCCGGAGCACCGGGACACCCCGGTAGCCGGCGCTGACGCCGGCGGCGAGCACGGCTGCATCGGGCACCGATCGACGGTACCCGCCCCCGCACGGCGCTGCGAGCGGTTCGCAACAACCGCCGGTCGTTCGGCTCGGGCCCTTCCGGGTAGGGCGCGGGCATGGTCGACGGAAACCGCCACTCGTGAATAGGATCACAAGCATGCGTCCCCGGGTGGTCGTGATCGGCGCCGGCTTCGGCGGCCTGGCCTGCGCCCGCGGCCTGCGCGGCTCCGACGTCGACGTGGTGCTCATCGACCGCCACAACTTCCACACGTTCCAGCCCCTGCTGTACCAGGTGGCGACCGCCGGGCTCAGCCCGGCCGACGTGGGCCACCCGGTCCGGGGGATCTTCCAGCGCCAGGACAACTGCTCGTTCCGCCTGGGGCAGGTCACGGGCGTGGACTGGGGCGCCCGCCACGTCCTGCTCGCCGACGGGGCCGAGGTGCCCTTCGAGTACCTCGTCGTCGCCGCCGGGGCGGTCACCAACGACTTCGGCGTCGAGGGCGTCGCCGAGCACGCCCTGCCGCTCTACGGCATGGACGACGCCATCCGCATCCGCAACCACATCCTCCGTCGCTTCGAGGAGGCCGACGTCCGTCCCCACGACGAGCTCGACGCGGGAGCGCTCACGTTCGTCGTCGTCGGCGGCGGGCCCACCGGCGTGGAGGTCGCCGGTGCCCTCGTCGAGCTCGTCCGCCAGCCGCTGGCCAAGGACTTCCACCACCTCGACGTCTCGCGGGCCCGCATCGTGCTCGTCGAGATGCTCGACCACCTCCTCCCCCCCTTCGCGGCCTCGTCTCGCCGGCACGCCCGAGACGCGCTGATCGAGCGCGGCGTCGAGCTGCGCCTCGGCCAGTCCGTGAAGCAGGTGACGCCTGCGTGCGTGGTGCTCGATTCCGGCGAGCAGATCCCCACGCGCACGGTCATCTGGGCGGCCGGCGTGCAGGCGAGCCCGCTCGCCGCGCAGCTGGGGCTCGAGACCGGCAAGGGCGGCCGGGCCGTCGTCGGCCCGGACCTGGCCGTGCCCGACCGTCCCGGCGTGTTCGCCATCGGCGACATCGCGGCCGCCACCGACCGCCGGGGCGACCCGCTGCCGCAGCTCGCGCCCGTGGCCATGCAGGCCGGCGAGCACGTGGCCCGGCAGATCACGCGCCTCGAAGCGGGGCAGCCCACGAGGCGGTTCCGCTACCGCGAGCGGGGCACGATGGCGACGATCGGCCGGCGAGCGGCCGTGGCTGAGCTGCGGGGCGGCATCAAGCTGCGGGGCTCGCTCGCCTGGGTAGCGTGGCTGGTCCTGCACCTCGTGATGCTCATCGGGTTCCGCAACCGCCTCAGCGTGCTCGTCAACTGGGCGTGGAACTACCTCACCTGGGACCGCGGCCCCCGGTTGATCATCGGCGAGCGATCACGCGGCTGACCGGTCGACCGCACACACGCTCACTCCACGGTGACGGCCCGCAGCACGTCGAGGCGGGCGGCGCGCCGGGCTGGGGGGACGGCGGCGAGCACGCCGGCGACGGCGGCCACGACGACGATCACGAGGAGGCTCCCCGCGGGCACGACGAGCTCGGTGAAGCCCTCCCCGGCGAGCGAGCGGACCAGGCCCCAGCCGAAGAACAGCCCGACGGCGAGTCCCATCGCCGTCCCGAGCAGGGCGATCAGCAGCGACTCCCACCGCACGAGGGCCCGGAGCTGCTCGCGGGTCATGCCCACGGCCCGCAGCAGGCCGAGCTCGCGGGTGCGCTCGAACACCGACAGGGCGAGCGTGTTGGTGATGCCGAGCAGCGCGATGAGCACCGCCAGGGCGAGGAGCACGGTGACGAGGCCGAGGATGGCGTCGAGCTGCGCGGCCTGGGCCTCGACGTACTGGCCGAGGTCCTGCACGGTCGCCGTCGGGTAGTCGGCGGCGACCGCCTCCACGGCGCGCCGCACCGCGTCGCGGTCGGCCCCGGGCTCGAACGCGACCATCACCACCATGTCGAAGCGGTCCTCGAAGTGGCGCTCGTGGGCGGCGAGGCTGATGAAGCGGTCGCCGGCCGCCTCCCGCCGCTCGTAGATCGCGGCGACGCGCAGCTCCTGGCTGCCCGTGCGGGCGAAGCGGGCGGGCACGACGTCGCCGACCGCCCAGCCTTCACCGTCCGCCACTTGGCGCGACACGGCGATGCCGTCGTCCGCGAGGGCGCTGAGGTCGCCGGCGGTGACCTCGAGGTCCATGACCTGCTCGAGGCGGACCGGGTCGGCTGCCGCGAGGAAGGTGGTCTCGCCGGCGAGCTCGACCGGCCCGCCCCGGAGGCTGACGGCCGCGGCGACGCCCTCGACGGCCTCGACCCGGGGGGCCAGCTCGGTGGGGAGGCCACCGAAGCCGAACGAGCCCGAGTCGATGACGAGGTCGCCGACGAACGCGTCCCGGAGGATCCGGTCGATCGACGCCTTGGCCGACTCCCCGAAGATCGTGATGAAGCTGACCAGGCCCACGCCGATCATCAGCGCGGACGCCGTGGCCGCCGTGCGCTTGGGGTTGCGCAGCGCGTTCTCGCGGGCCAGGGCGCCGGTGATGCCCCGCAGGCGGGGGAGGGGCGCGCCGATCACCCGGCTGACCGGACCGGCGATCACCGGTCCCAGCGCGGCGACGCCGATGAACGTGACGGCGGCGCCGCCGCCGACCGTCGCCGCGTCGGGCGCGGCCAGACCGGCCGCCAGCAACAGGACGCCCGCCGCCAGGACGAGCAGCCCCACGACGATCCGGAGCCGGGACCGGCTGGAGGTGTCGACTGCGACCTCCCGCATGGCCGCGATCGGCGGCACCCGCGACGCCCGCCGGGCGGGCAGGACGGCCGACACCATGGTGACGGCGACGCCCGCGGTCATGGCCGCGGCCACGGTGCCGGCCGACAGCACGATGCCTCCCTCCGGCAGGTCGATCCCGAAGCCGGCCAGGAGCGCCCGCAGGCCCGCGGCGACGGCGACACCCGCGGCCACGCCCACGGCGGAAGCCCCCAGCGCCATGGCCAGCGCCTCGCCGAGCACCGACAGCAGCACCTGCCGCCGGCTCGCGCCCACCGCGCGCAACAGGGCCATCTCCCGGGTCCGCTGGGCCACGATGATCGAGAACGTGTTGTGGATGATGAAGGCGCCGACGAACAGCGCGATGAGGGCGAACGTGAGCAGGAAGGTGTTGAAGAACGCCATGCCCTCCCGCATGACGTCCTGCTCCTCCGCGATGATCTCGCTGCCCGTGAGCACCTCGAGGTCGCCGGGGAGGGCGGCCACGAGCCGCCGGCGCAGCTCCTCCTCGCTGACGCCGGGCTCGGCGATCACGTCGATGTAGCTGTAGCGCCCGGGCTCGGCGAGGAGCCGCTGGGCCTCGTCGTGGGTGAAGGCGGTGAACGACGCGCCGCCGGGGCTGTCGGCCCCGCCGAACGTGACGATGCCGACGATGGTCACCGGCACCACGCCGGCCTGGGTGACGGCCGTGGTGGTGTCACCGACCGCCAGGTCCCCGCGCCGGGCCGAGCCGCGGTCGATCGCCACCTCGCCGGCGCGCTCGGGTGCCCGCCCCTCGGCCAGGTCGAAGGGGTTCAGCTCGCCGCGCTCGGGCCAGTTGATCCCGAACGTCGGCGCGCCCATGCCGGGGTCGCCCACGGGCTCGCCGTCCGCCCCCACGATCTGCGTGTAGCCCTCGACCAGCCCCTCGGCGTGGGCGACGCCCTCGACGGCGAGCACGGTGTCGAGCACGCCGGCCTCGATGCGCTCCCGGTCGGTCATCCCGAAGCCGACCTCGACCGACTCGGCGCTGCGCACGTGGGCGTCGGTGTTGTCGTAGACCGTCGCGAACAGGTCGTCGAACGTGCGACCGATGGTGTCGGTGACCACCATCGTCCCCGACATGAACGCCACGCCGAGCACGACGGCCAGGCCCGTGGCGGCGAGGCGGAGCTTGTGGGCGAGCAGCCCCTTGACGGTGAGCGTCCACACGGGGATCAGTCCCCGAGCTGCTTGAGGCGGTCGAGCACCCGCTCGGCTGTCGGCTCGTGCATCTCGTCGACCACGCGGCCGTCGCCGAGGAAGATCACGCGGTCGGCGTAGCCGGCGGCGACGGGGTCGTGGGTGACCATCACGATCGTCTGGTCCAGGTCGCGCACGGCCCGGCCCATGAAGTCGAGGATCTCCCTGCCGGCGCGGGAGTCCAGGTTGCCGGTCGGCTCGTCGGCGAACACGATCTCGGGCCGGTTCGCCAGGGCGCGGGCCACCGCCACCCGCTGCTGCTGCCCACCGGACAGCTCGCTCGGGCGGTGCCCGAGCCGGTCGCGGAGCCCGACCGTGTCGATGACCTGGTCGAGCCACTCCTGGTCGGGCTTCCGACCCGCCAGGGCGTCGGGCAGCGTGATGTTCTCCAGCGCGGTCAGCGTCGGCACCAGGTTGAACGCCTGGAACACGAAGCCCAGGCGGTCGCGGCGCAGCCGGGTGAGGTCGCGGTCGCCGAGGGTGCCGAGGTCGGTCTCGCCCACGAGCACCCGGCCCGACGTGAGCGTGTCGAGGCCGGCGACGCAGTGCAGCAGCGTCGACTTGCCCGATCCCGACGGCCCCATGATCGCTGTGAACCGGGCTGTGTCGAACCCGACGGTCACCCCGTCGAGCGCCCGGACCTCGGTGGCGCCGCTGCCGTACACCTTGACGGCGTCGATCGCCTGGGCGGCGACGGTCGTGGTGGTCGTGGGGTCGGGTGCGGTGCTGGCCACGCGCGCTCCTCCGGGCCGGTGGTGGGTGTGAAGGCGCGCGACCGGAGTGCAGTGCCGCCGCCGGCGACCACCGTATAGGCAGAGGGGGACGGATCGGGCGCGCCGGTAGTGTTGGCGCCGTGACCTGCCCCTCCTGCGGTGTCCCCACGCCCGAGGAGGCCCGCTTCTGCCCGGCGTGCGGTGCGTCCCTGCAGCCCGTCGGTGACGAGCGGCGCATCGTCACCGTGCTGTTCGCCGACATCGTGGGGTTCACGAGCTACAGCGAGGCGCGGGACCCCGAGCACGTGAAGAACCTCGTCGACCGCTGCTTCGAGCGGCTGGTCGCCGACATCACCAGCTACGGCGGTCGCGTCGACAAGATCGTCGGTGACGCCATCGTGGCGCTGTTCGGCGCGCCCGTCGCCCACGAGGACGACGCCGAGCGGGCCGTGCGCGCCGCGTTGCAGATGCAACGCACGTTGCGGGGGATCGCCGCCGACCTCGGTGCGCCCGTGCAGATGCGGGTGGGCGTGAACACCGGCGAGGTGCTGGTCGGCGCGCTGCGGGTGGGGGGCGACTACACGGCCATGGGCGACGTCGTGAACACCGCCAGCCGGCTCCAGGGCCTGGCCGAGCCCGGGTCGGTGCTCGTCGGCGCCGAGACCTACGCCGCCACCCGCGACGTGATCCGCTACGAGCCCCTCGGCCCGGTGCAGGCCCGCGGCCGGGAGGAACCGGTCGAGGCGTGGCGGGCCGTCGAGGCCGTCGTGCGTCCGGGGCGCCGGCCCCGCCGGTCCCGCGCGCCGCTGGTCGGGCGCGACCGCGAGCGGGCGCTGCTCGGGCTGGCCGTGTCCGCCGCCGTCGCCAACCAGCGGCCCGGGCTCGCCCTGGTGGTCGGTGAGGCGGGCATGGGCAAGAGCCGGCTGGTCGAGGAGGTGGCGCTCGCCGCGGCGCGCGAGCACGGGGCGGTCACGCTCGAGGGCCGGGCGATCCCCTACGGCGAGGTGAACGTGTGGTGGCCGGTGGCCGAAGCCGTCCGGCAGGCCGCGGGCATCGAACCCGACGACGACGCCGAGTCGTCCCGGACCAAGTGCCGGATCGCCGTCTCCGATGCGCTGGGCCGGGGCGTCGCCGACCCCGAGGTCGAGCGGGTCACCGAGGCGCTGCTGTACCTCATGGGCTACGCCACCGCCCTCAGCGACGTGGACCACACCCGGGCCCGGTCCGAGCTCGCCCGCGCCGTGCGGGTGTTCCTGTCGGGCCTCGCCCGCCGCCGGCCGGTCGTGCTGCTGCTGTCGGACCTCCACTGGGCCGACGAGGCCGTGCTCGACCTCGTCGACCGGCTCGCCCAGGCCGACCGCATCCCCCTCGTCATCCTCGCCACCGCCCGCCCCGAGCTGGCGGGCCGGTGGAACCCCAGCCCGGGCCGGCAGAACCTGGTGGTGCTGCACCTCGACCCCCTCGACGCCCACGCCTCCACCCGCCTGCTGGCGACGCTGCTCGGTCACGAGCCCAGCGCCGAGCTGCGCGACGCCCTGCTCGAGCGGTCGGGCGGCAACCCGTTCTTCCTCGAGGAGCTGGCCGCCCTGCTCACCGAGGCCGAGCTGCCGGTGGAGTCGACGGGCCGGCTCGACACGCTCCCCGCCACCCTGCGAGGACTGGTCGCGGCACGCCTCGACGCGCTGCCCGCCGCGGAGCGGGACCTGCTCGAGGACGCGGCCGTGCTGGGCCGGCGGGGCCCGGTCGCAGCGCTGTACGCGCTGGCCGCCGAGCGCGGCGACGCCGAACCGGCCCGCGCCCTGCGGGGGCTCGTCAACAAGGACCTGCTCGTCGTCGACGGGCCCCTGTGCTGGTTCAAGTCCGACGTGGTGCGCGAGGTGGCCTACGGCACGCTCACCAAGGCCGACCGGGCGCGGGCCCACGCCCTGCTCGCCCGCTGGCTGGCGGGCCAGGCCAGCCGCGTCGACCGCGAGGACGAGCAGCTCGAGGAGCTCGCCCGGCACTACGCGGCGGCGGCCGAGCTCGTGCGCGAGCTCGGGGCGGTGCCCGGCATCGGCCTCGACCTGGTGTCCGAGGCGCTCGACGCCATCGAGCGGGCCGCCGACCGGGCCGACGAGCGCGAGAGCCACCGGCTGGCCCACACCCTCTACGACCAGGCGCTGCGGCTCGCACCCGAGGAGGACGGCCCGCGCCGCCGGCACTTCCTGATCGGCCGGGCGCGGGCGGCGATGGCACTGGGACGCTCAGCGGAGGCGCGCGCCGACCTCGACCAGGTGCTCGAGAGCGCCGAGGCGGCCGGCGACACGGTGGCGCTGGCGAGAGCACTCACCGTGCTGGGCGAGGCCCAGCGCCACGAGGGCTCGTACCGGTCGTCGATCGAGACGCTCGACCGCGCCATCGAGCTCTGGCGGCAGGCCGGCGACCGCCGCGGCGAGGCCGCCGCTCTCCGCCGCCAGGGCATGACGTACATGTTCGCCGGTGACCTCGACAGCGCCGAGAAGGCCGTCGTCGAGGCGCTCCAGGCCTTCCTGGAGATCGGCGCCCGCCGGGGCGAGGCGTGGGCGTTGCAGAACCTGGCGTGGATCGCCTTCATCCGCGGCGACACCGAGCTGGCCGACGACCGGCTCGCCGCCGCGTCGGAGGTCTTCACGGCCATCGGCGACTGGGGCGGGCTGGGCTGGACGATGGGGCTGCTCGCCTGGGTGCGGTTCCACCAGGGCCGGGTGGCCGAGGCCGAGCGGCTCGCCCTGCAGATCTACGAGGAGGCCGGCGAGCGGGGGGACACGTGGGGGCAGTCGATGCTCGGTGTGCTGCTCGCCCACATCCGGCTCTTCCAGGGCCGCACCGGCGAGGCCATCGAGCGCGCCCGGGCGGCGCTGGAGACGTTCGAGGAGACCGGCAACGGCTACGGCGCCGGCCTGGCCATCGGGCCCCTGGTGCGGGGGCTGCTCGCCGCCGGCCGTCCCGGCGAGGCGCGTGCCCTGCTCGATGAGGCCGTCGAGCGGGCGCGCCGCGGCGAGGGCGGCCAGTTCGTGGGGATCGTGGGCATCCTGCCGGTGATCGCGGCCGTGCAGGCCGGGGAGCCCGAGCCCGCGCTGGCGTCCTTCGCGGCGCGGGAGGGCAAGATCCCGGGTGGGCGCGGCATCGGCGCGCCCGAGTGGCTCACGTGCCACGCCCTGGCGCTGTTGCAGTCCGGTGACGCCGAGGCCGCCTGTGAGGCGTTCGAGGAGGTGCGCGCGGTCTGGGGCGAGCAGCCGAACGCCTTCATCAGCGCCACCGCCGCCCTCGTGCGCGCCGCGGCCGGCCACCGGGCCGAGGCCGAGGAGGCCATGCGGTCGCTCGACGAGGCGCCCGGCACCACGTACCTCGACCGGGTCACTGCGCTGCTCGCCGCCGGCTGCGCCGCCGCCGCCGACGGTGAGGAGTCGGTCGCCCGCACCCGGCTCGACGAGGCACTCGCCATCGCCGACGGCACCGAGGACCGGCTCACCCAGGCGGTAGCCCGGCTGGCGCGCGCCCGGGCCCTCGAGGCTCTGGGCACCACGGACGCCGCCGACGCCCTGGGCGACGCCCGCGCCCGGTTGGCCTCGATCGGCCTGCCCGCAACCGGGTGGGACACCGCCTACGCGCTGGCCGCCGGCGTGACGCCCCGGGTCGAGCGGGCCTGACCGCCCGCCGGGCCTCAGCCGCCCGGCAGCTCCTGCTCGACCTCGAGGACCGGCGCGAACAGGTCGCCCTGCCCGTCGACCCGCTCGAGCACCTCGCCGGCCTCGAACGTGAGCAGCCCGGCGTCCCCGGCGCTGCGCGCCTGGTCGATCTCGTCCCACCTGACGGGCGTCGACACCGTGGGCCGGGGCCGGGCCCGCAACGAGTAGGCGCACACGGTGGTCTTGTGGCGGGCGTTCTGGCTCCAGTCGATGAACACCTTGCCCCGGCGCCGGTCCTTGCGCATGGTGCTCACGACCCGCTCGGGCGCCTCACGCTCCATGCGGCGCGCGAGGGTGCGGGCGAAGCCCGCGGTTTGCTCGTAGGTTGCGGGCGTGTGCAGCGGCACGTAGAGCTGCAACCCCTTGGAGCCCGACGTCTTCGGCCAGCACCGGAGGCCGTCCTCGCCGAGCAGGTCGCGCAGCCACAGCGCCACCTCGGCGCAGTCGATGACGTCGGCGGGGGCACCGGGGTCCAGGTCGAGCACCAGCATCGTCGGCGCGTCCGGGTCGTCGCCCAGCGCCATCGGCGTGTGCAGCTCGATCGCCGCCAGGTTGGCGGCCCACACCAGGCTGGCGGTGTCGTTCAGCACGCAGTGCTCGGTGGTGGTGTCCTCGCTCTCGATCGTCACCGTGCCGACCCAGTCCGGCGCGTGGGCCGGGCAGTTCTTGGCGTAGAACGAGTTGCCCTCCACCCCGTCGGGGAAGCGGCGCATGGTCACGGCCCGGCCCGCCAGGTGCGGCAGCATCACCGGGGCGACGCGGGCGTAGTAGTCGATCACCTCGCCCTTCGTGAACCCGGTCTCCGGATAGAACACCTTGTCGAGGTTCGACAGACGCAGGCGGCGCCCGTCGAGCTGCACCTCGGTCTCGGTGGCGGCGGCCATGGTCGCGTCCCTCCCCCGTCATCGGCCGGGTCATGCCCGGGCTGAACGCTCAGGCGCTCTTCTTCGCCTTCTTGGCCGCCCGCTTGGCCGGCGCCTTCTTGGCCGCCCGCTTCCTGGTGGCCGCCTCCTTCTTCGCGCTGGGATGACGGGCGCGAGCCTCCTTGGCCTCCTTCACGCTCGCCTCGAGCGCCGCCATGAGGTCGACGACGGCGCCGTCGTCGTCCTGGGCGGCGGGGGCGGTGACGGGCTCCTCGCCCGCGGCCTTGCGGTCGATCATCTCGAGCACCTTGTCGCGATAGGTGTCCCGGTACCGGCCGGGGTCGAACTCGGCGGTCAGCGACTCGATGAGCTGGCTCGCCATCGCCAGCTCCCGCTCGTTGAGCTCGACCGAGTTGAGCTCGGGTACGTCGGTGAGCTCCTCGGGTGCCACCACCTCATCCGCGTACACCATGGTGGAGAGCAGCAGCATCCCGTCCTTGGGGCGCACGGCGGCGAGGTACTCCTTGGTGCGCATCACGAAGCGGGCGATGGCGACCTTGCCCTCGCGCTCCATGGCCTCGACGAGCAGCGCGTAGGGCTTCTCGGTCCCCTTCACCGGCGCCACGTAGTAGGCGCTGTCGTAGAAGATCGGGTCGATGGCGTCGAGGTCGGTGAACTCCTGGATCTCGATGGTGTGGGTGGCCTTGGGATCGAGGGCGTCGAGCTCCTCGGGCTCGACCAGCACGTAGCGGTCGGGGGCGACCTCATAGCCCTTCACGATCTGCTCGTAGGGCACCTCCTCGCCGTCGGCGGTGGAGACGCGCTTCATCTTGATGCGGGCGCCGGTGCGGGCGTCGATCTGGTTGAAGCGGACGTCCTTCTTGGACACCGCGGTGTAGAGCTTCACCGGGATGTTGACGAGGCCGAAGCTGATCGACCCGCTCCAGATGGCTCGAGGCATGCGTGCTCCCTTTGCTGGTTACCCGCCGAGGTCTACCCGTTCGGCTTCGCCGGTGACCGTCCGGGGGTCGAGGTCGTCGCGCAGGCCCTTGAACGAGGGCTGGCGCAGGATGCCCGCCGCGGTTCGCTCCCGGAACTCCACGGTCGCCACGAGCCGCGGTTCCACGTAGACGGCGTCGCGCCGGACGTGCCCCTCGGCGAAGGGGCTGGTGTCGCGCCGCAGGGGGGTGAGGCGCTCGGCCAGCCGGGCGAGCATGGCCTCGGTCAGGCCGGTGCCGACGCCCCCGCAGTAGTGGAGGACACCCCGGTCGTCGTAGCGGCCGACCAGCAGGGATCCGATCGCCCCGGCTCGCCGGCCTTCGCCGGGCGCCCAGCCGCCGATCACGAGCTCCTCCTCCTCCAGCAGCTTCACCTTCAGCCACGCCTTGGAGCGGGTGCCGGGCCGGTAGGTGCTGTCCAGCCGCTTGGCGACGACCCCTTCCAGTCCGTAGCGCCGGGCGGTGTCGAGGGTGGCGGCGCCGGCCCCCTCGCCGTCGAAGCGGGACGGGGTGCGCCAGTGCGCGCCCTCCACCTCGAGGTATTCGAGCAGGCGGCGCCGCTCGGTGTAGGGCAGGTCGAGCAGGCTGTGGTCGCCCAGGTGCAGCAGGTCGAACACGTAGTACTGCGCGGGGGTGATGGCGGCCCGGCGCGCCGCTTCGCTCGGGGCGGTGACGCCCATGCGCTCCTGGAGGCGCTGGAAGCTTGGCCGCCCCGCGTCGTCGAGGGCCACGATCTCGCCGTCGAGGATCACCGGGCTGGCACCGACCTGCTTCGCGAGGCCGTGCAGCTCGGGGTAGGTGGCGGTGAGGGGCTTCAGGTTGCGGGACTCGAGCCGAAGCCCGCTGCCATCGATGTGGGCGACGGCGCGGATGCCGTCCCACTTCAGCTCGTAGGCCCAGGCGGCCTCGCCGGCCGGCAGCTCCCGGGCGGGCGTCGCCAGCATCGGCGCCAGGTGCGCGGGAGGTCGCGTACCCCGGCCGCGGCCGGATCCTGTGGCTCTGGGCGCCATGACGGTCGAACCCCCTGCGCTCACCGGTGCACCAGTGTGACAGGTGTTGCTCCTGTTGCCCAGGGGGAAGTTCGGGGTTGCTTTCCGGACCGCGCGCGTCGATATGCGACGTCGACGGTCCGGAAAGTGCGGTGGCGAGCCGGCGGGCCGGCGGCGGCAGGGGGCCGGTAGGGTGCGGCGGCATGGGCGAGCCGGTGCGGGTGGCGGTGGTGGGCTGCGGCGTGGGGCAGGAGCACCTGTACGCGCTCAGGCGGCTGCCCGAGCGCTACGAGGTGCTGGCGGTGTGCGACGCCGACCCCGACCGGGCGCGCCAGGCCGCCGGCAGCTGGAAGGCGCCCCGGGCCCTCACCGACTTCGAGGAGGTGCTGGCCCTCGACGGCCTCGAGCTCGTCGATGTGTGCACGCCGCCGCACCTGCACGCCGAGCAGGTCACCGCCGCGCTCGAGGCCGGCCTCCATGTGCTGTGCGAGAAGCCGCTCGCCGGCTCGCTCGCCGAGGTCGATGCCCTGGCCGAGGCGGCTGCGGCCTCTGGGAAGCTGCTCGTGCCGGTGCTGCAGTACCGGTTCGGCCACGGCCTGCAGAAGCTTCGGCGCCTCGTCGACGCCGGTGTCACCGGTACGGCGTTCACGGCGACGGTCGAGGTGGCGTGGCGCCGCCGGGCCGAGTACTACGCCAGCCCGTGGCGGGGGCGGTGGGCGACCGAGCTCGGCGGCGTGCTGCTGAGCCAGGGGATCCACGCCATCGACATGCTGCTGTACGTCCTCGGTCCCGCCGCCTCGGTCACGGCCCGCACCGCCACCCGGGTGAACGACATCGAGGTCGACGACTGCGCCGCCGTGGTGGTCGAGCTGGCCGACGGGTCGCTGGCCACCGTGTCGGCGACGCTGGGGTCGGCCGCCGAGATCTCCCGCCACCGCTTCTGCTTCGCCAACCTCACCGCCGAGAGCGGCACCAGCCCCTATCGCAACTCGGCCGAGCCGTGGACGATCACGCCCGACAGCCCCGAGGCGGCGGCGCGCGTCGAGGAGGTCCTCGCCGCCTATGACGACGACCGGCCGCAGGGCTACGCCGGGCAGCTCCACCGCCTCTACGACGCAATCCGGGGCGGCGAGTCATCGCCGGTCACGGTGGCCGACGCCCGGGCGGGCCTCGAGCTCGTCGCCGCCGTGTACGCCTCGGTGCGCCAGGGCGGTGTGCCGGTGCCGCTGCCCCTCGACCCGTCCGACCCCGCCTACCGCCGGTTCGCCCCCGACACCGTGGAGGAGCTCCGACCGTGACCGACCTGTTGCAGCACCGCCTCGGCCGCAGCCTCGTCGCCCACGCCGACGGCGAGGACCTGCCCCGCTGGCGCTACACCTACGGCGGGGTCGCCAAGCCCTACTTCCACCCGGTCGCCACGCCCGCCGGTGTGGAGCTCACCGGCTTCCAGCCGCACAGCCACCCCTGGCACCGCGGGCTGTGGTTCACGTTCAAGTACGTGAACGGCGAGAACTTCTGGGAGGAGGACGAGCCCGAGGGCCACGGCACCCAGGTCACGGTCGAGCCGCCGCTCGTGGGCCATCCCCGCACCGGAGCCACCACGATCATGAGCCGGCTGCTGTGGACCCGGCCCGACGGCGACACCGTCGTGGCCGTCGAGGGCCGGCAGGTCACGCTGGCGCACCTCGCCGAGGACGCCCTGGCGATCGACTGGGTCACCGACATCACCGCCACCGTCGACCTCACGCTCGACCGCACGCCGTTCACCACGTGGGGCGGCTACGGCGGGATCGCGTTCCGGGCCACGCGGGCGCTGCGCCGCAGCCGCATGCTGTTCCCGGGCGGCGCGACCAGCGAGCGTCCCACGGGCGAGACGGCGCCGTGGTGCGACCTCGCCGGTGCTCTGGACGGCGGCGTCGGCGCCACCGGGGGCGTGGCGATCCTCGACCACCCCGGCAACCTGCGGCATCCGAGCCCCTGGTACGGGGCGGCGGGCACCATGAACTTCCTCAACGCCGCCGTGCTGTTCCACGAGCCCTACGAGCTCGCCGAAGGCGCCGAGCTGGCTCTGCGCTACCGGGTGATCGTCCACGACGGGCTCTGGGAGGCCGACCGGATCCAGCAGGCCTGGGACGACTGGACGGGCGAGGCCCGGTGAGCGCCGCGGTGCCGGCAGGCGGCCACGCTCGGCCGGGTGCGAGCAGCGGAGCCCGGGCGGTGAGCGAGGCGGGTGGGCCGGGCGGCGGCGACCGGCCCGTGTTCCCGGGCGGCATCGCCGTCTCCCGCATCCGGGTGTACGACACCCCGGCACCCGACGGCCTGGTCGGCGGCAGCGCCCACGTGCACCTGGCCTGCACCGAGGGCTACCTGGTGCTGTCGGGTCGGGGCGCGGTGCAGACCCTGTCGGGGGACGGCTACGGCGAGGTCGCGCTCGAGCCCGACCGGCTCGTGTGGTTCACGCCCGGCACCATCCACCGGCTCGTGAGCGACGACCGGCTCGAGATCGTCGTGCTCATGCAGAACGGCCGGCTGCCCGAGGCGGGCGACGCCGTGCTCACGTTCCCCTTCGATGCCCTCGGCGACGCCGCCGCCTACCGCGCCGCCGCGGTGCTGCCGCCGGGTGCGGGCGAGCAGGGCGACGCCGCCATGCGCCGGCGCGACCTGGCCGTCGAGGGCTTCACCGAGCTGCGCCGCCGGGTCGAGGCCGACGGCCCCGGGGCGCTCGCCGAGTTCTACCAGCGGGCCCTGGCGCTCGTCGCCGACCGCCTCGACGACTGGGCCGGCATCTACCAGCGGGGCCCGAAGCGCGCCGCCGACGACACCGCCGCGCACCTGGCGGCCCTGCGCGCGGGGTCCATCGAGCACCTGCTCGGATCGCGCGTGACGTGGTTGCCCGGTCCCGACGAGCAGCGCTGGGGCCTCTGCGGCCACCTCGACCCCTGGGCGCTCGACGTCTGACCCGTTCGAGGCGCTTTCCGGACGCTCGACGTCGCATACGAGCGCGTGGGGTCCGGAAAGCGGTGCACGCCGGGGCGCGAGGCGCTTTCCGGACGCTCGACGTCGCATACGAGCGCGTGGGGTCCGGAAAGCGGTGCACGCCGGGGCGCGCGGTCAGAGCTCGGGCGGTGGGGGTTGGGGGACGGGCGAGGGCGCGCCCGGTGGCAGCGGGCGGATCAGCGCCTCCTGGGCGACCGACGCGACCAGGCGGCCGTCGATGTCGTGGAAGGTGCCGCGCGCCAGGCCCCGCCCCGCCACGAACGACACCGAGTGCAGGTCGTAGAGCATCCAGTGGTCGGCCCGGACGGGCCGGTGGAACCACACGGCGTGATCGAGGCTGGCGCCCGTGTAGCCCTCCCACGGGTGGCGGCCCGCCACGGGTGGCCGGGCCGCGACCACCACGGCCATGTCGCTCATGAACGCGAGGGCGCAGGCGTTGAGGACGGGGTCATCCGGCAGCGCCGCGGTCGTGCGCACCCACGCCCGGCGGGTCGAGCGGTAGGTGCCGTCGGCCTCGGGCTCGGTGGGGCCGATGTCGCGCAGGTCGAAGGGCGAGAAGAAGCTGGGCCGCACGGGCATGCCCGAGAACGCCTCGAGCTCGTCGGGCCGGGGGACGTCCGCGGGCAGCGGCAGCTGGTAGTCGGTTTCGCCCTCGGCGGGCCGGTTGAACGACGCCGACATCGTGAAGATCGTCTCGCCCCGCTGGCTGGCGGTGACCGTGCGGGTGGTGAACGACTTGCCGTCGCGCACCCGGTCCACGGTGAAGATGATGGGCACGCCGGGCTTGCCGGGCCGCAGGAAGTAGGCGTGCAGCGAGTGGGGGAGGTGCTCCACCTCCACCGCCCGGGTCGCGGCCCGCAGGGCCTGGGCGGCGACGAGGCCGCCGAAGACGCGCCCGCCCGGCCACGTGTCGGGGTTGTGCCCCCGGTACAGGTTGATGTCGAGCTCCTCGAGCTCGAGCAGGTCGAGCAGGCGGGCGACCGCCTCCTCGTTCGAGGTGTCGTCGTGCTCCCCGGTCGATGCCACGGAGGGCGACGCTACCCTCGGCCGGCGTGCTGGCTCTCATCCCGGTGGCCGCCGTCGGCGCCCTGTACGTGCTGGCGTGGCGTCGGGTCGAGGTCGGGGCGGGCCGAGGCGGGCGGGTCAGCGACCCGGCGCCGGCGCTCGCCGCCGGGGACGTCGCCGGCGACGATCGAGGCGCCGCGCCGGCCAGCGCGCCCGAGCGGGCGCTCGCCGGGCCGGCGCTGCCGGTCGTGCCCCGGTGGCGGGCGGCGTGCTTTCTCGGCGGCCTGCTCGCCGTGGGCACGGCGTTGGCGCCGGGCGTGGAGCGCCTCGCCCACGAGCTGTTGACGGCCCACATGGCCCAGCACGTGCTGCTCGTGCTGGTGGCGCCGCCCCTGCTGGTGCTGGGGGCGCCCATGCGGGTGGTCCCCCTGGTCCTCCCGCGCCGCATGCAGGTCGGCGCCCGCCGGCTCCATCGGGTGACCGCGGGCGCGAGCCGCCGCCTCGGCGTCGCCGGACCGCTGCTCGCCGCCGGCGTGCACGCCGTGGTGCTGTGGACCTGGCACGCGCCCGGTCTGTACGAGGCGGCGCTGCGTCAGGGTCTGGTCCACGCCGCCGAGCACCTGGTGTTCCTGGCGACGGCGTCGTGGTTGTGGGCCAGCGCCCTGGGATCGGTCAGCCGGACCCGGGCCACGGCGGCGGGCGGCGTGCTCGCCCTGTTCCTCACCTCGGTGCAGTCCGCCGTGCTCGGCGCCCTGTTCGTGTTCTCGGGCCGGGTCTGGTACCCGACCTACGCCGAGGGCGCCGCCCGGCACGGGGTCGACCCCCTGCTCGACCAGCAGGTCGCGGGGATGGTCATGTGGGGCCCGGGCGGCGCCGTGTACGCCGGGGCCGCCGCCGTGCTGCTCGTCCTGTGGCTGCGCCGCCTCGACGAGCCGCGGGTCTGGGCCGGCGATCGTGCCCGGTCGACCGTTCCGTGAGCCGGCGCCGCGCACGCCGCGGCGCGTGCAGGCGGGCGGAATCGAGGTTCAGGCGACGCTGTGGCGGATCGCGCCGATGAGGCCGACGGTGCGGGGGTCGCCGGCGAGGTTGGTCTGCATCCGGTTCATCACGTAGCCGAACGCGATGTCCGACTCGGGGTCAGCGAAGCCGAGCGAACCACCGGCGCCGGCGTGGCCGAACGAGCCCTTCCCGAGCAGCGGCACGAAGTTCGACGAGAGCATGAAGCCGAGCCCCCAGCGGACCGGCATGAACAGCACGCGGTCGGGTCCCTCCGCCTGCGTGCTGCGCGCCGCGTCGACGGTCTCGGGGTCGAGGATCCGGATCCCGCCGACCTCGCCGATGGTGGCGGCGTACATGCGGGCGAGGGACCGGGCGGTGCATACGCCGTTGGCCGCGGGGATCTCGGCGGCCCACACCTCCGGGCGGTTGAACACGCCTTCCTGGGCGAACACGCCGCCGGGCCCGCCCAGCGCCCGCCCCGTCAGGCTGTCGGGCCCGAGGAACTGCTCAATCATCTTGCGGACCTCGGGGTCGGCCTTCTCGACGGCGGCGGCGGTGATGCCGCCGCCGGTCAGCAGCGCCACCCGGGGGTGCTCCTCCTCGGGCAGGCCGATCCAGAAGTCGAGCCCGAGGGGCTGCGCGACCTCCTCGGCGAAGAACCGACCGATCGAGCGGCCGTCGACCCGGCGGATCACCTCACCGACGAGCCAGCCGTACGTGAGGGCGTGGTAGCCGTGGGCGGTGCCCGGCTCCCAGAGCGGCTCCTGGGCGGCGAGCGCCTCGACGACCGGGTCCCACGCCAGGCACTCCTCGAGGGTGAGGTCGGCGTCGACCACGGGCAGGCCCGCCTGGTGCGAGAGCAGCATCCGCACGGTCGTGGCTTCCTTGCCGGCGGTGGCGAACTCGGGCCAGTACTCACCGACCTCGGCGTCGAGGTCGAGCTCGCCGCGCTGGGCCAGGAGGTTGGCGCAGATCGCGGTGGCGCCCTTGGTGGTGGAGAACACGAGCTTGGTGGTGTCGTGCTGCCACGGGCGGCCCGTCTTCACGTCGGCCACGCCCGCCCACAGGTCGACCACCGGCTCGCCCCGGTGGTGCACGCACACCGCCGCCCCCACCTCCCCGTGCTGCTCGAAGTTGGCGGCGAAAGCGTCCCTGACGGCCTCGAAGCCCGGCTCGGCGAATCCGTGCACGTCGGTCACGAGCTGCCACGGTAGCGTCCGGCGATGGGTGCTCCGGCCGGCCGGGTCCTGCGGGCGTCCGCCCCCCACCGCGTGTGCGACAACGGCGGCTGGACCGACACGTGGTTCGCGGGCTCCGGCCAGGTCTGCAACATCGCCGTGGAGCCCGCCGTCGAGGTCGAGCTGCGGTGCCGCCCGGCGGCCGGGGAAGCGGGCCGGGTCGTGGTCGACGCCGCCGGCGACCGCTACGAGCTGACCGGCGGGGATCCCCGCGCCGGCCGGCAGCCGCTCCTCGAGGCGTGCGTGGCCGAGCTGCCGCCCGACCCCGGCTGGGACGTCGAGGTCCGGGTACGGTCGGCCATGCCGCCCGGCGCGGCCACCGGCACGTCCGCGGCCGTCGCCGTGGCGCTGCTCGCCGCGCTCGACGCCCTGCGAGACGAGCGCCGCGGCCCCGGGGAGCTCGCCGCTCTCGCCCATCGCGTCGAGACCGACCGGCTCGGCCTCCAGAGCGGTGTGCAGGACCAGCTGGCAGCCGCGCACGGGGGTGTGTCCTGGATCGAGGTCGGCCCGTTCCCGGCGGCGCGGGTCGAGCCCGTCGAGGTGCCCGCCGAGGCGTGGGACCGGCTCGATTCCCAGTTGGTACTGGTCTACCTCGGGCGGCCCCACCGCTCCTCGGCGGTGCACGAGATGGTGATCGCCGATCTCGAGTTGCGTGGCGGCGACTCGCCGGTGCTCGCCGGTCTCCGGGACGCCGCGGCGGCGCTGCGTGCCGCCCTGGCCGCCGGGGATCTCGGCGCCACGGGCGCGGCGCTCACCCGCAACACCGAGCTGCAGGCGCAGCTGCACCCGGCGCTCGTCGGCGAGGCGGCGCGCGCCGTCATCGGCGCCGCCCGGGCGGCCGGCGCGCTGGGATGGAAGGTGAACGGCGCCGGCGGCGACGGCGGGTCGGTGTCGGTGCTCACCGGGCCGGACGCCGCCGCCCGCCGCCGGCTGGTCGGGTCCCTCGCCGAGATCGCCCCCGGCGCCCGGGTCGTTCCGACCCGGCTGCGCCGCGCCGGCGTCACCGTCGCTGCCGCTCCGCCCTGACCCGCACCCGGCCCGGACCCGCACCCGGCCCCGACCCGCACCCGGCCCGGACCCGCACCCGGCCCCGACCCGCACCCGGCCCGGACCCGCACCCGGCCCCGACCCGCATCGTTCTGGGTGGGCCAGGTTCCGCGTGGGTGGAACCAGCGCCCCCCAGAACGGGACCGTACGGTTCTGGGTGGGCCAGGTTCCGCGTGGGTGGAACCAGCGCCCCCCAGAACCTGGGGGCGGCGGACGCAACACGGGGATCAGCGCTGGGCGATGTACGCGGCCACGGTGGCGAGCGAGTTGAGCCCGGTGTGCACCACCACCGGGCCGACGACCCCACGGGTGCGCAGCCGCAGCCAGCAGAACCCGGCACCCGCCACGCCGGTGAGCACGACGCCGCCGACGACACCGCCGACCACGACGGCGGGGTTCCCCATCAGGTCGTTCGCCTCGAGCAGGCCGATCATCGGGCCCACGTGCCACAGCCCGAACACCGCGCTCGACCACGCCACCGCAGCACCGGTTCCCATCACCCGCAACGCCGCGGCGAGCAGCACCCCACGGAACGCCAGCTCCTCCAGCAGCACGGTACCGAGCGGGATGCGCACGAGCGTGCGGTAGAGCAGCTCGCTCACGCCGATGCCCGCGACGCGCGCGTCCTCGAGGAAGGGCTGGGCGGGCGGCAGCACGAGGGCGAGGCCGAGGCCGGCGCCGATCACCGCCACGATCGCCAGGCCCCACCGCAGCCCGGGCCCGACCCCCTCGGGGCCGAGGCCCACCTCCGGCCAGCCGAGCCCCGCGAGGCGTGCCACCACCAGCAGGCCCACCGACGCCGCCAGGTTCGCCGGCACGTACGCCCACGCCGGCACCCCCGCCAGGTTGAGCACCAGGTTCCATGCGGTGAGGGCGAGGGTCAGGCCGAGGAGGAGGGGCATCGGAGCACGGGGAGCGGTCGCTCCGAGGCTACGGCCCCCCGGGCGGGATGCCGCCGGGGGGCCGAACGTCGCCGCCAGGCCAGGCGCGCCGGGCGCGCCGGACGCCGCGGCCCGCCTGCCTGCCCGCCCGCCTGCGCGCCTGCTGACCCGAGCCCCGGTCAGTCGGCCGCGGTGGGCGCGGCACCTGCGGGCCCGGGTTCGCCTGGCTGGGTGCGGCCGTCCCCGGGTGGGTCGGGGACGGCCAGCTGCGCCGCCTCCCACCGCCGGATCTCACCGACGACGGCGACGCCCACGGCCGTGACGGGCACGGCGAGGAAGGCGCCGATGATGCCGGCGACGAGGCCGCCGGTGGTGAGGGCCACGAGCACGACGATCGGGTGCAGGCGCACCGCCCGCCCCATGATGTTCGGCGCCAGCAGGTAGCTCTCGATCTGCTGCACGGCGAAGACCAGGACGGCGACGGCGATCGCCCGGCCGGGTCCGTGGGAGACGAAGGCCACGGCTACGGCGAGCAGGCCGGCGAGGGGCGCGCCGATGACGGGGAAGAAGGCGCCGAAGAACGTGAGCAGCGCCAGGGGGAGCACGAGCGGCACGTCGAGCAGGGCGAGACCGATGCCGATGAACACGGCGTCGATGAGGCCGGTGATCGAGGTGCCCCGCAGGTAGCCCGACAGCGTGCCCCACGCCCGTCGGGCGGCGGCCCGGGCCACGTCGCGGCGTGCGGGCTGGACGTGCGTGAGCGCCCAGGCGGCGATGCGGTCGCCGTCCTTCACGTAGAAGAACACGAGGACGAGCGTCAGCGCGATCCCCGCGAGGATCTCGCCGGCCAGCTGCACGCCGCCGACCACGCGGCTGGTGAGGGCCCCGGTGTCGCCCGAGATCCACTCGACCACCTGGTCGACGTAGCCCTGGACCTGCTCGGGGGACAGGTTCAGCGGACCGTCGATGAGCCACGTCTCGACCTCGCGGATGGCGCGCTCGAGGTCCTGGCCGAGGCGGTCGAACTGGCCGACCGTCTGGGGAACCAGCGCCAGGATGATCCCGGTGAAGGCGGCCGCCACCCCGACGAACACGGTGAAGGTGGCGAGCGCGGGCGGCCAGCCCCACCGCTTGAGGCGCGCCGCCAGGGGCTCGAGCAGCGTGGCGATGAACAGCGCCACGATCAGCGGCAGCATCACCAGCCGGAGCCGCAGGAACAGGATCAGCCCGAAGCTGATGACGAGGCCGACCCCCACGAGCCGCCAGGCGCCGGCGCCGACCTGCTCGAAGGTCGGCAGGATGCGGTCCCGGCCCGGGCGTGTGCCGTCGCGCCCGGGCAGCAGCGGTGGCGGCACGCTGCCCTCGGACGGTGCGTCGGGGCCCGGTTCGGCCTCGGGCGGGACCGGGTCCCGGGGGTTGATGGCCATCCGCCCGTCACGGTACCCACTCGACGAGCGGATCAGGGCGGACCGGCGGCCTGGTCGGCGGTGCACCCTCCCGTCGATAGCCTGCCGGCCCATGGCCGTCGAGCACGGGAAGGTCGCCGTGGTCACCGGCGCCAGCCGGGGGCTGGGCGCGGGGATCGCCGAGCGCTTCGCAGCTCGGGGCGTCCGCCTGGGGTTGTGCGCCCGGGGCGAGCCGGCGCTGTCCGGGGCCGACGGCGTGGTCACGGGCCGCGTCGACGTCACCGACGCCGCAGCGGTCACCGCCTTCGCCGAGCGGGTGGCCGACCAGCTCGGCCCGATCCACCTCTGGGTCAACAACGCCGGGGTGCTCGAGCCCGTGGCGCCCGTGCGCGACCTCGACCCCGCCGAGGTCGGGGCCCACCTGCGGGTGAACGTGCTCGGCGTGCTCCACGGCACCCAGGCGTTCGTGCGCCACGTCCGGGGCCGGCCCGGTGGGGGCGTGCTCGTCAACATCACGTCGGGCGCCGCCCAGCGAGGCCGGGCGGGGTGGGCCGCCTACTGCGCCGGGAAGGCGGCGGTCGACCGGATCACCGAGGTGGTCGCCGCCGAGGAGGGCCCGGCGCTGCGGGCCCACGCCGTCGCGCCCGGCGTCGTCGACACGCACATGCAGGAGCTCATCCGGGCCACGCCCGCCGAGCGGTTTCCCGACGTCGACCGCTTCGTCGAGTTGAAGCGGCACGGGCGGTTCAACACGCCGGCCTTCGTGGCCGACCGGCTGCTCGAGCTCGCCTTCGACCCGGCGCACCGCACCGACGAGGTCGTCCTGCGGCTGCCCGACGAGCACGTCGGCTGATCGGGCGGGATTAGCCTCCGGTCACCGAAGCAGTCGACGCGCGGAGGAGACGATGGCGAGCAACGCCGAGAAGGCCTTGGAGGCCATGCAGGCCCGGGTGGGCCAGGACGAGGGCACAGGCGAGTGGTTCCAGGTCACCCAGGACCTCATCAACACCTTCGCCGACGCCACCCACGACCACCAGTGGATCCACGTCGACCCTGAGCGCTGCGCCCGGATGTCGCCGTGGAAGGTGCCCATCGCCCACGGCTTCCTCACGCTCTCGTTGCTGACCGTGCTCACGTCGTCGATCCCCCGGGGCGATGGCCCGGCGCTCGAGGGCCTGACGATGGGCGTGAACTACGGGTTCGACAAGGTCCGCTTCGTGAGCCCGGTGAAGGTGGACTCCCGGGTGCGGGCCTCCAGCTCGATCTCGGCGGTCTCGCTGAAGGACCCCAACACGGTGCAGGTCACCCGGTCGGTCACGGTCGAGATCGACGGCGAGAGCCGCCCGGCGCTGGTCGCCGAGTGGCTCACGCTCATGGTCTTCGCCTAGGTGCTGGCGCGCCGCGGTGGGGCCGGCCCCCGGTCCACCGCGGGTCGGCCCGGGACGTCAGCCGTTCGCCGGGCCCTCGGGCTCGGCGCAGTAGAGGGTGTCCTCGTGCTCGATGCAGTCGCGGCCGTCGACCTCCTCGACGGCGATGCCGTACCCGATGGCGCCGCCGAGCACCAGGCCCAGGATGACGCCCAGGCCGACCAGGCACGCGATGAAGATCTGCGTGGACCGGCTCAGGCCGTCGAGCTCCTCTTTGACCTGCCGCGTGTCGTCGCGGATGGTGTCCATGTCACCTCCTTGTGTCGGGTGGAGGTGTGCCCGGTCCAGGGTCCCGTCACACGCCGGGTGGATGCGGCGACTCAGCGTCGCGGGTGCCAGCGGGCGTCGCCGAAGGTGAACACCCCACCGTCGGCGGCGACCAGGTGGTACCCGCGCCCGGAGGCGGTCGGCACGATCCCGACGACGGGCTGAGCGAGCGGCAGCCCGGCGGCCGAGCCGTGGAAGGCGGCGTCACCGAAGCTGAACACGCCGCCGTCGGCGGCCGCGAGCCAGTAGCCCCGGCCGGTCGGGGTCGCAGCCATGCCGACGACGGGCGAGGCCAGGCGGAGGTTGCCGG
>SIRW01000118.1 GCA_004366205.1 Actinomycetota bacterium
GGGCGCGGTGAGCTTGAGCAGCGTCTGGGCCAGCGCCGTCACCCAGGCGGGCTCCTGGATCCCGGCGACGAGCTCGTCGATGTCCGCGGTCAGCTCGCCGTCGGCCAGCACCGCCTCCACGAAGGCGCGCAGCGCGGCGTCGTAGGCGCCGTCGGGGTCGATCCAGCTGGTGTGGACCTTGGCCTCGCGCGTCGCCTTCTCCATGTACGCCACCGCCCGGTCCGCCTCGAGCGGCCACGCCCCCACGAGCGTCTGCCACAGCAGGTACTCGGTGGGCCGGTCGGGCAGGTCGCCGTCGCGGTGGCGCTCGGCCCGCGCCGACCAGCGCCGGACGGCCGCGGCCCACCGGTTCGGCACCTGCGCGAGCACGGTCAGGCGGGCGCGCACGTCCTCGCTGCGCTTGGTGTCGTGCGTCGAGGTCGTGAGCATCGCCGCCGGCCAGCGTTCGTGGGCACGCCGCAGCCGGTCGTGCGCCTCCGCCGGCTCGACCCCGAAGCGGCTGGGGTCGCCGCCGACCTCGTTGAGGGCGACGAAGCGCAGGTACCGGTAGAACGCCGTGTCCTCCACGCCCTTGGCCATCACGGGCCCGGTGAGCTGCTGGAAGCGGGCGACGAGCTCGGCTTCGAGGTGCCCGTCGACCTCGCCGCTGAGCGTCGCGCCGAGCACGTCGAACACCTCGGGGTCGAGGTCGTCGCGCCGGGCGCGGGCCGCCGACACGGCGGCGTCGAGGTGCCGGTGGTCCTGGGCGGTGGGTGGCTCCCCCGGCCGGATGTAGGTCCGGTACACGGGGAAGGCGGCGATCACCTCGCGCACGGCCTCGTGCAGCTCGTGGCGGGTGTGGTCGCGCCAGCGCCGGTGCCGGTCGGCGACCTGGACGAGCAGGTTGGTGAGCCGGGTCACGTCGGCGGCGAGCACGTCGCGCATCACCTGGTGCTTCGCCTCGCGCACCACGTCCTCGTACGGGCGGTCGTCGCCGGTCAGGTCCTCGTACAGTGCGCCGAAGGCCGACTCGGCCGTCGGGTCGACGAACAGCCCCGTCGCCACGCGGGCGAAGTCGTACCCGGTCGTGCCCGCGACGGGCCACGAGGTGGGGAGCTCCTCGTCGGGCTCCACGATCTTCTCCACCACGATCCACGCGTCCGGCGCCGCGGCCTGGAGGCGCTCGAAGTACCCGGCGGGGTCGCGCAGGCCGTCGGGATGGTCGATGCGCACACCGTCGAGGGTGCCGGCGGCGAGCCAGCCGAGCACGAGCTCGTGGGTATCGGCGAAGACCTGCTCGTCCTCGGTGCGCAGACCGGCAAGGGTGGCGATGTCGAAGAACCGCCGGTAGTCGAGCTCGCGCTGGGCGGTCCGCCAGAACGCCAGCCGGTAGTTCTGCCGGTCGAGGAGCTCGTCGAGGCGGTCGGGGTCGGCGTTGATCGCCGCCACCTCCTCGTCCACCGCCGCGGCCACGGCGGCGTCCTCGGCGCACAGCCGCTCGAGCTGGCGGGCCATCACCTCCTTGTCGCGGTGCCGGCGCCGGACGCTCGCCCGGTCGGTGGCGGTGGCGAGCGGCAGGGCATGGTGGGCGTCGGCGAGGAACGCCAGGTCCGCCGATCCCGAGCGGGCGGCGGCGCCGGCGAGCACGAGGCCGAGCGAGCGGGGCGCGACCGGGTGGCGGTGCTCGAAGTAGCGGATCTCGAAGCGGCCGCCCTCGCGATGCAGGCGGATCTCACCCCGCTCGAGGACCCGCCCGTAGTGGTCACCGAGCACGGGGAGGAGCACGGTGTTGCGCAGCTTGGACTCTGGCGGGTCCCAGTCGACGTCGAAGTGCGAGGCGTAGAGGCTGGACGGGCCGTTCTCGAGCACGTCCCACCACCACGAGTTCCCCGCGCCGATCGCCATGTGGTTGGGGACGACGTCGAGCACCTGGCCGAGGCCGGCCGCACCGAACGCCCGGCACATGCGGGCGTGGGCCTCGGGCCCGCCGAGCTCGGCGTTCACCCGGCTGTGGTCGACGACGTCGTAGCCGTGCGTGCTGCCCGCCGCCGCCTGCAGGTACGGCGAGCAGTACACGTGGCTGACCCCGAGGCGGGCCAGGTACGGCGCCAGCGCGGCGGCCTCGTCGAAGCCGAAGCCCGGCCGCAGCTGCAGCCGGTAGGTGACCCGCGGCGTCACGGGGCGGCGGGCTCGGCGCGAGCCTCGGTGTCGCCCACGGCGCCCGTGCTGGGGTGGTCGGGCAGGTCGACGCGCCGGAGCACGACCACGGAGCGACCCTCGACCAGCACCTCCTCGCCCGCCTTGCGCACCAGGTTGCTGCGCTCGTCGGCGGGCTCACCGAGCGCCGTGTCGAGCACGACCTGCCAGCGGTCGCCCCACCGCCCGGTGGGGAGCGTGAACCCGATGCGGTCGTGGTGGGCGTTGAACAGCACGTAGAAGCTGTCGTCGACCACGGGCCGGCCCCGGACGTCGGTGGTGGCGATGCCCTCGCCGTTCAGGTAGACACCGAGGCTGCGGGCGAAGCCGACCGCCCAGTCCTCCTCGGTCATGGTGGTGCCCTCGGGCGTGAACCAGGCGATGTCGCGCACCTCGCCGTGGATGGGGCGACCCTCGAAGAAGCGCCGCCGCCGGAAGATGGGGTGCCGCCTCCGCAGCTCGAGCAGGGCGCTCACGAACTCGAACAGGTCGTGGTCGGCGTGGCTCCAGTCGACCCACGAGATGTCGTTGTCCTGGCAGTAGGCGTTGTTGTTGCCACCCTGGCTGCGGCCCATCTCGTCACCGGCCAGGATCATGGGCACGCCCTGGGACAGCAGCAGGGTGGTGAGGAAGTTCCGCTGCTGGCGGGCCCGCAGCTCGCGGATGTCGGGGTCGTCGGTCGGGCCTTCGGCACCGCAGTTCCACGAGCGGTTGTGGTCATCGCCGTCGCGGTTCTCCTCGCCGTTGGCCCAGTTGTGCTTCTCGTTGTAGGAGACGAGGTCGAGCAGGGTGAAGCCGTCGTGGGCGGTCACGAAGTTGATGCTGGCCGTGGGCCGGCGACCGCTCGACTCGTACAGGTCGGAGCTGCCCGTGAACCGGCTGGCGAACTCGGCGAGCGTGGCGGGCTCGCCCCGCCAGTAGTCGCGCACGCAGTCGCGGTACTTGCCGTTCCACTCCGACCACAGCGGCGGGAAGTTGCCGACCTGGTAGCCGCCCTCGCCCACGTCCCAGGGCTCGGCGATCAGCTTCACCTGGCTCACGACGGGGTCCTGCTGGATGAGGTCGAAGAACGCCGAGAGGCGGTCGACGTCGTGCAGCTCGCGGGCGAGCGTGGAGGCGAGGTCGAAGCGGAACCCGTCCACGTGCATCTCGGTGACCCAGTACCGCAGGCTGTCCATGATGAGCTGCAGCACGTGGGGGTGGCGCATGTTCATGCTGTTGCCGGTGCCCGTGTAGTCCATGTAGTAGCGGGCGTCGCCGGCCACGAGCCGGTAGTAGGCGGCGTTGTCGATGCCCCGGAACGACAGCGTCGGGCCCAGGTGGTTGCCCTCGGCCGTGTGGTTGTAGACCACGTCGAGGATCACCTCGATGCCGGCGTCGTGCAGGGTCTTGACCATCTGCTTGAACTCCTGCACCTGCTGGCCGAGCGATCCCCGCGAGGCGTACTCGTTGTGGGGCGCCAGGTACCCGATCGAGTTGTAGCCCCAGTAGTTGCGCAGCCCCCGCTCCACGAGGTGGTGGTCGTGCACGAACTGGTGGACGGGCATGAGCTCGACGGCGGTGACGCCCAGTCGGTGGAAGTGGTCGATGGCCTCGGGCGTGGCGATGCCGGCATAGGTCCCCCGCAGGTGGTCGGGGATGCCCGGGTGCTGCATCGTGAACCCCTTGACGTGCAGCTCGTAGACCACCGTCTCGTTCCACGGCGTGTTCGGGTGGCGGTCGTTGTGCCAGTCGAACCAGGGGTTCGTGACGACGGCCTTCGGCAGGTAGCGGGCGCTGTCGAGGTCGTTGCGGCGCTCGGGGTTGGCGAACCGGTAGCCGAACAGCGACTCGTGCCAGCGGATCTGGCCGTCGATCGCCTTGGCGTACGGGTCGAGCAGCAGCTTGCGGGGGTTGCAGCGGTGGCCCTGGGCGGGTGCCCACGGGCCGTGCACCCGGTAGCCGTAGCGCTGGCCGGGACCGACGTTGGGCAGGTACACGTGCCAGCAGAACGCCGTGACCTCGGGCACGGTGATGCGCGTCTCGCGGCCCCGCTCGTCGAACAGGCAGAGCTCGACGCGCTCGGCGACCTCGGAGAACAGCGAGAAGTTGGTCCCGGCGCCGTCGTAGGTGGCGCCGAGAGGAAAGGGTTGCCCCGGCCAGACCTCCATCCGCACGACGCTACCCGCCGGCCCGGGTGCTCGAACCCGGCCGGGCCTGGCATCCCGGGCACCACCAGACCAGGCGGGCGTCCCGACCCTGGCGCTCGACCCGCACCGCGGCGGCGCATCGGGGGCAGGGCTCCCCTGCGCGCCCGTACACGGCGTGGCCGCCGCCCCACGTGACCCGCCGGCCCGGCCCGAGGTTGGCGAGCAGCAGGCGGTGGGCGGTGGCGAGCAGCCGGCGGCGGGTGCCGGTGTCGACGGCCGCGACGGGCGTGGCCGGGTCGAGGCCCTCGAGGAACAGCACCTCGCAGCGGTACACGTTGCCGATCCCGCACGCGACCCGCTGGTCGAGAAGGGCGTCACCGATCGGC
This sequence comes from Actinomycetota bacterium, assembly GCA_004366205.1. GTDB lineage: Bacteria > Actinomycetota > Acidimicrobiia > Acidimicrobiales > CADCSY01 > SIRW01. The sequence goes on from SIRW01000118.1 coordinate 4,691, forward strand.
CGCTCGGGGTCCGAGTAGGCGGCGAGCCGCCGGACGGCGTCGTCCACGTCGGCGCCGGGCGTGCACAGGTCCGGTCCGAGATGGGCGGTGGCCGCCGGGCCGTGGGTGAGCTCGACGTCGGGTGCGGCGAAGCACACCGCCACCCAGCCGGGGTCATCGGGTGCGGCGCCGCCGACCTCGAGCACCACCCGGGCGGCGCCGGGCCGCTTGCGCCACCGCTCACCGGGCCGGTAGAGGTGCCACGACCCCGTCATCCGCATGTGGGTGCGCAGCGCGGTGCCGTCGCCGAACCGGATCAGGCAGTGCTTGCCGTGGGCTTCGACCTCCTCGACCCGGGTGCCCGGCAGGGGGAGCGGGCCCCCGAGCCGGGGCGCTTCGAACCGCACGAGGGCGCGGCCCGCCAGCGCCTTGTGCAGCGTCGCGGCCGTGCGGTGGATCGTGTCGCCCTCGGGCACCGGCCGAGCGTACGGGCCTTCAACCGGTTGGCACGCCCGTCCCTCTGGAAGAATTCTCGGCGATTCTCAGCGCACCGCGTCAGGCCGAGCTCGTACCGGCGGCCGGGCCTGCTCCGTGCTCGCCCCGCCCAACTCGAGGCCCACCGCACCGGAACCCGGCACACCCAGCCTCGAGAACGCTCGGCCCGCCCAACTCGAGGCCCACCGCACCGGAACCCGGCACACCCAGCCTCGAGAACGCTCGCTTGAGAATCCGGAGAATTCGTCCCGATGGCCGACCGAACGGCAGAGGCGCCGGGGCGGCTCGGTCCGCCCGGTGGACGCGGCCGCCGGGCTGGGGCCGCGTAGCCTGACCCCGTGCCGTCGCCCGCCGTGCTCGCCGCCGAAGCGGCGCTCGCGGCCCGGGACCCGGTCATGGCCCGGTTGATCGCGGCGGCCGGGCCCTGCACGGTGCGGCCGCGGGCGCGCGGCACGCACTTCGAATCGCTCGCCCGGGCGATCGTCCACCAGCAGCTGGCGGGCCGGGCCGCGGCCGCCATCCACGCCCGGTTCGTCACCGCCATGCCCGGCCGGCGCGTCACCCCGGAGGCCGTGCTCGCCGTGCCGGAGGCCGGTCTGCGGGCGGCGGGGCTGTCGGCGGCCAAGGCCGCCGCCATCCGGGACCTGGCGCTCGCCACCACCGACGGTCGGGTCGCCCTGCACCGCATCGGCCGCCTGGACGACGAGGCCGTCGTGGAGGAGCTGTCCCGGGTCCGCGGCGTCGGCCGGTGGACCGCGGAGATGTTCCTCTTGTTCCAGCTGGGCCGGCCCGACGTGTGGCCCGTGGGGGACCTCGGCGTGCGGCGGGGCTACGCCCGGGCCTACGGGCTGCCCGCCGCCCCGACGCCGGGCGAGCTGGCCGCGGCCGGCGAGCGCTTCCGTCCCCACCGGTCCGTGGCCGCCTGGTACTGCTGGCGAGCGGTGGACACCGTGCTCCCCGGCTGAGCGGCTCCAGGTCCCACGGGGCGCCCGGGCTCAGCGGCCGGCCAGGAGGGCGGCGAAGATCTCGCCGTACTGGATGAGGTGGCGGGGGGCGATGAAGCGCTCCAGCACCCGCTGGCGGGCGGCGGCGCCCATGCGGTCGGCCCGTTCGGGGTCGGCGAGCAGCTCGGTGACGGCGCGGCCGAACGCGGCGAGGTCGGTCGGGTCGTCGAGGAGGATGCCGGTCTCGCCGTGCACGACCTGGTCGCGGATGCCGCCGATGGCGCTCGCGACCACCGGCCGGCCCTTCCACATGGCCTCGGCGACGGTCAGCCCGAAACCCTCGGCCAGGCTCTTCTGCACCACAACCGCCGCGTGCCGCTGGAGGGCGTTGACGATGGCGGCGTTCTCCTCCACGTCGGCCATCGGCAGGCACACCAGCTGGATCCGGGCGCGGGCTGCGTGCGGCAGCGTCCGCCAGGCCTCGATGCACTCCTGGAGCACCTCGGCGCCCTCGGGGTCGTCGGCGACGCCGGTGACGTTCGGGCCGGCGAGCACGAGGTGCGCGTCGCCCCCGCCGTCGACGTGCTCGGCGAAGCCCAGCATCACGCCGGCCATGTCCTTCAGCCGGTCCCAGCGCGACACCTGCACGACGAGCGGCGAATCCGGTCCCGGCACGGGACCGGCGCGCACGATGTCAGCGACGTGGTCGACCCGACCGGGGCTGCCGTCGCGGCGGGTGTAGGCCACGGCGTGATCGGGGTCGCCGCTGATGACGCCCACGTGGGCGAGCACCGACCGCACGGTGGGGCGGTCCATGTCCTCGTTCTTGGCGGAGAACGGGTCGATCGACGGCGGCACGACGTGCACCCGCTCGGCCAACCAGTCAGGCGCGAACTCCTTGCGGGACATGATGATGGCGTCGGCCGGCTCGACCATCGGCCGCAGGAAGTCCCACGCCTGCTCGGCGAGGTCGTTGCGCTGGTCGACGCCGACGTGGCACCGCCAGATCACCAGGGCGCCCAACCGCTGCAGGGGCTCGACCAGCCCGGCGGTCTGCGGGTCGTGGAGGAGCACGATGTCGCCCTCGTGCACGACGGCGGTCAGCTCGTCGCAGTTCGCCCGCATCACCCGGTCGTAGTGGGCCCGCTCGGCGTCGCCGAGGTCGCCGCCGTCGCCCTCGACGGCGTGCAGCCGGTTGTGGATGCGCTTGGTGATGCGGAAGAACTCGGCGTCGCCCCCGATGACCAGCCAGCGCACGTCGATCCCCGCGCCCCGGCCGTACGCGACGAGCGGTGCGAGCATCTCGGCGACACCGCCGCCGGTCGCGGTGGAGTTCACGTTCCAGACGGTCCGTCCCCGCAGCAGCTCGCGGCCGGCCTCGGCGGCGTCCCGGAGCAGGCTGAAGGCCTCGGGATCGAGCAGCGGTTCGAACCGCTCGAGGAGCGGGACCGCCTGGACGGCGACCTCGCTGAGCTTGACGTCCACGGCACCAGCCTGCCAGACCGGCCTGCGCCGCCCGGGGAAGCCGTCACGCCCGCAGCGTCAGCCCCCGGTACCCGTCGGCGAAGCCCGCCTCCCGCAGGCGCGGCGCGAGCGACGACTCGCCGGCGGGCTGCCCATCGATCCGGGCGATCTGCAGCCGGCGCAGCCGGCCGTCCTTCACGAGCGCGACGAGGGCGTCGAGCCATGCCGTGGTGCCGGCGCGCCCGGCGGGAAACGTGAGGAGGCTCCGCCCGCCCCGCTCGAGGTAAGCGGCGGGGTCGCCGCCGACCAGCACGACGAGGGCGCCGGCGGTGCGGGCCGGGCGGCCGCCCGGGCAGTCGGGCCACGCCAGCGCCGCGCCGTAGGGCTGGGCGGGGTCGGTGGCGGCCAGCACCATCGCCGTGGGCTCACCGCTGGCCGGCCGGCGCGGCGCCCGTTCGACGCGGAGCCGTTCGACGGCGCCCGGTAGGGCGAACTGGGCTGCGCCCAGACCGGCCACGAACCATCCCCGGCGCACCCGCCCCGCCTCCTCCATGGCGCGCAGCACCGGGTAGACGGACGCGAACCCGCCGGGAACGCCCTCGGCGAGCACACCCTCGCGGGTGACGATCCCGTGGCGGTCGAGCAGCTGCTCGCAGAGGGCGTGGACGGCCTCGGTCGGCGCCGGCAAGGGCTCGAAGAGCGGATCGACGAGCGACCACCGGCCGGCGGCCGCGGGCGGACCCGAGCGGGTGAGCCGGCCCGGCCGCGGCCGCCGGCCCGGTGGGCGGCTCCGCGAACCACCGCCCCGGCGCCCCGGGGCGAGGCGGGCCCGCAGCGGCGCGAACGTGTCGTTGGTGACCTCGCCGGCCCAGACGAGATCCCACAGCGCCTCCAGCACCTCGGTCCCGTCGCTCGACCCCGGCGTGGCGCCGGTCTCGGCCCCGGCGGCTCGCAACAGCTCGGGCCAGAACGACGCGCCCCGCTCGGCCAGGTGGGCCCGGAGGCGCTGGTGCACCGGCCCCTCCGGGCGGTCCTCGTCGCCGGCGGGTGGCCGCAGGGCCGCCGCGAGCAGCGGCACCTGGTCCCGGAGGAACAGCCGGACCCGCCCGTCGGCGGCGCCGATGGGCCCGGCGCCGAGCCACACCACCTCGCCCGTGGCGAGCAGCTGGTCGAGGTCGGCCTGTGCGTAGCCCCGGACCCGCGCCGGCAGCACGTCGGCCTCGAGCACCGACGCGGGAACCGCCGCGCCCTGCAGCCGGGAGACGGCGTCGGCCACGGCGTCGAGCCCGCGGTGGCCCTCGCCGACACCCTGCCAGGCGGGGAGGAAGCGGGCGAAGGCCGCCGCCTCGACCGGCTCGATCTCGCGACGCAGGGCGGCCAGCGAGCGCCGCCGCAGCACCCGCAACACCTCTACGTCGCAGTGCTCCCGGACGCCGGGCCGCCCGCCCGCCTCCGGCGGACGGAACTCGCCGACCACGAGCCGGCCCTGCTCGACCAGCCGCCCGAGGGCCTCCTCAACGCGGGCGGGGGTGGCGCCCAGGCGGGCGGCCACCTCAGCCGCCGTGAACGGACCGTGCGTGCGGGCGTGGCGGGCCACGAGCCCGTCGAGGGGGCGGGGCACCGCGTCGAGGAGCGCCTGGGGGACGCCGGCGGGCACCGGCACGCCGAGGGCGTCACGCAGCCGGGCCACGTCCTCCACCGCCGCGACCCTGGCCTCCCCGGCCACGGGCACCTCGACGGCCCGGCGCTCGGCCAGGAGGGCGTCGACCCACCCGACCCCGACCGCCTTCCCGTGCCGGTCCGCCCCCGGCGGTGCACCGGCCGCGGTGAGGCCTGCGCCCGCGCCCACCCGGCACCGCTGGGCGATCTCGGCACGGGTGAGCGGCCCCAGGCGGCGGAGCAGGTCGTGCACCTCGTCGGCGTCGCGGGCGCGGCGGTCGCCGACCAGGTGCTGCAGCTCGAGCTCGAGGTCGGCGAGCACGCCGGCGTCGAGCAGCTCCCGCAGCTCCTCGGCGCCCAGCAGCTCGGAGAGCAGCTGGCGGTCGAGGCCCAGAGCGGCCGCCCGGCGCTCGGCGAGGGGGGCGTCGTACTCGTACATGTAGGCGGCGATCCACCCGAACAGCAGCGACGTGGCGAAGGGGCTGGCGTCCCGGGTGTCGACCGGCACGAGCCGGATCCGCCGGCTCCGCAACCCGGTGAGCACCGCTCGCAGCCCGGGCACGTCGAACACGTCGGCCAGCAGCTCTCGCGTGGTCTCGAGCAGCACGGGGAACTGGGGGTGGCGGGAGGCGACCGCCAGCAGGTCGGCGGCCTTCTGGCGCTGCTGCCACAGCGGCGTGCGGCTGCCGGGACGGCGCCGGGGCAAGAGCAAGGCGCGCCCCGCCGCTTCGCGGAAGCGGGTGGTGAAGAGCGCGCTGTTCGACACCTGGGCGAGCAGGCGGTCCTCGAGGGTGTCGGGGTCGAGGGCGACGGCGTCGAGGGGCAGCTCGTCGACCGCCTCGGGCAGGCGCAGCACGATGCCGTCGTCGCTCCAGATGAGCTCCACCGCCTGGCCCAGCTGCTCCTCGAGCACGCCGCGCAGGACCATGGCCCAGGGAGCGTGGACGCGGGACCCGAAGGGCGAGTGGATGCACACCCGCCAGTCGCCGATCTCGTCGCGGAAGCGCTCGACCACGATCGTGCGGTCGTCGGGCAGCGCGCCGGTCGCCTCGGCCTGCTCGTCGAGGTAGCGGACCAGGTTCTCGGCCGCCCAGGCGTCCAGGCCCTCGCCGGTGAGGCGCCGCACGGCGGCAGCCGGCTCGAGCTCCCGCAGCTCGCGCACGAACGCGCCGATGGCGGCGCCCAGCTCCATCGGGCGGCCGGGGCGGTCGCCGTGCCAGAACGGCATCTTGCCGGGCTCACCCGGGGCGGGCGTGACGACGACCCGGTCGAACCCGATCTGCTCGATCCGCCAGGTGGACGCGCCGAGCAGGAACGTCTCGCCCGGCCGGCTCTCGTAGACCATCTCCTCGTCGAGCTCGCCAACCCGGGTGCCGTCCGGGAGGAACACGCCGAACAGGCCGCGGTCGGGGATGGTGCCGGCGTTGGCCACCACCACGCGCTGGGCCCCCCGCCGGCCGCGCAGGGTGCCGGCGACGCGGTCCCACACGATCCGGGGCCGCAGCTCGGCGAACTCATCGGAGGGGTAGCGGCCCGCGAGCAGGTCGAGCGTGGCGGTCAGCGCGTCGTCGCCGAGGTCGGCGAACGGCGCGGCGCGCCGGACGAGGGCGGCGAGCTCGGCCAGTGGCCACTCGTCGATGGCGCACATGGCGACGACCTGCTGGGCGAGCACGTCGAGGGGGTTCCGGGGGTAGCGGGTGTGCTCGATGGCGCCCTCCCGCATGCGCCGGACGACGACGGTGGCCTCGACGAGGTCGCCGCGGTGCTTCGGGAACACGACGCCCCGGCTGGGCTCCCCCACCCGGTGGCCCGCCCGGCCGATGCGCTGGAGGCCGCTCGCCACCGAGCCGGGCGACTCGACCTGGATCACGAGGTCGACCGCGCCCATGTCGACGCCGAGCTCGAGCGAGCTGGTCGCCACCAGGCACGGCAGCGTGCCCGCCTTGAGCTGGTCCTCGACCACCCGGCGCTGCTCGCGGCTGAGCGACCCGTGGTGGGCGCGGGCCACGGCGCCCGTGCCGCCCTGCTCGCAGTCGAGCTCGTTGAGTCGGGCGGCCAGCCGCTCGGCGAGCCGGCGGGCGTTCACGAACACCAGGGTCGATCGGTGTGCCCGGACGAGCTCGAGGATGCGGGGGTGCACGGCGGGCCAGATCGACGCCCGCACCGGCCCGGCGGCCGCCGGCCCACTGACGGGCTCGTCGATCACCTCCCCCAGCCGGCCCATGTCCTCCACCGGTACGACGACCCGCACGTCAATGGGCTTGGACGCGCCAGCATCGACCACCGTCACGGGCCGGTAGCCGGATCCGTCGTGGCCGCCGAGGAAGCGGGCGATCTCGTCCAGCGGGCGCTGCGTCGCCGACAGGCCGATGCGCTGGGGGGGCTCGACGCAGCGGGCCGCCAGCCGCTCCAGGCTGACCGCCAGGTGCGCCCCCCGCTTGGTGCCGGCCAGGGCGTGGATCTCGTCGACGATCACCCACCGGACCCCGGTCAGGGTCTCGCGGGCCTGCGACGTGAGCAGCAGGAACAACGACTCCGGCGTGGTGATCAGCACGTCCGGTGGCTCCCGCCGCATCCGCCGGCGCTCACCGGCCGGCGTGTCGCCCGTGCGCACCGCCACCGTGGGAACGTGAAGGGGTCGACCGAGGCGCTCGGCGGCAAGCCCGATGCCGGCCAGCGGCGCCCGCAGGTTGCGCTCGACGTCGGCGGCCAGCGCCCGCAGCGGCGACACGTACAGGAGCCGGCACCGCTGTCCCCGCTCCGGCGGCGGCTCGCGCGAAAGCTGGTCGATGCCCCACAGGAAGGCGGCCAGGGTCTTGCCCGAGCCGGTGGGGGCGAGGATCAGCGTGTGCGCACCGCCGGCGATCGCCGGCCAGCCCTGCTCCTGGGCGGGGGTGGGTCCCGCCGGGAACGAGGCGTCGAACCACGCCCGGACGGGCTCGCTGAACGGGACCGGCACGCCTCCATCCTCGCCCACCGCGCCGCATAGCGCACGGGCGTTCGGTCCCGCGCTGGGGTCGTGGTCCCTAGGTGGGATCGATGCGCTCGCCGTCGGCGTCGAACTCGACGAGGTTGGTCGGCTCGAGCGCCCGCAGCGCCTCGGCGGCGTTCTCAAGGGTGGGCCGGTCGTCGACGTGGGCGGCCACCGCGACCTGGCCTTCCTTGACGGCCTCGAACGTGGACTGCCACGCCTGGCTGGCGGGCTGGCCCGTGAAGGCGGCCAGCAGGCCCCCGGCGATGCCGCCGCCCCATGCGCCGCCGGCGGCGAGGGCGAGCAGGCCCACCCCGAGCGCGGGACCGAGGCCGGGGATGACGAGGGCGGAGGCGACGCCGAGGGCGGCGCCGGCGGCGCCACCGGCACCTGCTCCGACAGCGGCCCGCTTGCCGACGTCGCCCGCCATCTCGAGGTCGACCTGGCGCTGCTCGACGCCCGTGGGCACGGAGTGCTCCGACGCATCCTCACCGCTGCGCGTGAGCAACGAGACGCGGGCGGCATCGATGCCGGCCCGCTCGAGGGCGGTGAGGGCCGCCCGGGCCGTCTCCATGTCCCGGTAGGTCGCGAGCACGTTGAACTCGGCGAACCGCTCCTGGACGGTCTCGGTGTGGTTCTCGGCTCGGTGCTCGGCGGCGTTCACGGATTCACTCCTCCTGGATCGCGTGCTCGCAGGGCGTCCTACCCGCTCCGCCCGCCCGTCACCCCTCCGGGCCGCGGCGGCCGGCGCCGTAGACTGGGGACGTGAGCGTCCCGCAGCATCCCGCGTTCGCCGAGTACTGCGAGGCCATCTTCGAGCTCCACGAGGACGAGGTGGACGTCATCCAGGCGCGGATCGCCGAGCGGCTCGACGTGTCCCGCCCCGCCGTGTCGGAGATGATCCGCCGCATGGAGGCCGAGGGCCTCGTCACCCTCGACGGCGCCATCCGCCTGACACCGGCGGGCACCCGGCTCGCCGAGAGCGTGGTGCGCCGCCACCGCTTGGCCGAGCGCTTCCTCACCGACGTGCTCGGCCTGGGCTGGGCCGAGGCCCACGAGGAGGCGGGCAAGTGGGAGCACGTGCTGTCCGAAACGGTCGAGGCGGCCATCAGCCGCCTGCTGGGCGAGCCCACCACGTGCCCGCACGGCAACCCCATCCCGGGGTCAGGCTACGAGGAGCCGGAGCTGGTGCCGCTGGCGAGCCTGTCGGTGGGCGACGCCTTCACCGTCACCCGGATCCCCGAGGAGCTGGAGTTCACCCCCGGGGTGCTGGAGTTCCTCGAAGAGGCCGAGCTCGTGCCCGGCCGGACCGGCCAGCTGACGGCGGCCTCGCCGGACGGCACGGTCACCGTCGCCATCGACGACCGCCACGTGGGCATCGGTTCGTTCGCCAGCGCCCGCATCCTCGTCACACCTTCCGTCGAGCCGGCCGCCTGACGGGATTGACTTCGGAGCACCGACCTCCATAGGTTAAGCCTCCCTAACACCGTCCGGTTCACCATGCGGAGGCCCAATTGCGCCGATCCTCACTCTTCGTCCTGCTCGCCGGGCTCGCCCTCCTGGGCGCGGCGTGCGGCAACGACCAGCAGCCCGCCGTCACCGGCGACCGTCCCACGACCACGACCGCCCCCGAGGGCGGGCCCGGCGGTTCGATCACCGTGTACTCGGGCCGCTCCGAGGAGCTGGTCGGCCCGATCATCGACCGCTTCCGGGAGGCCACCGGCATCGACGTCGAGGTCCGCTACGGCGACACCGCCGAGATGGCGGCGCTCATCCTCGACGAGGGCGACCGCTCCCCCGCCGATGTGTTCTTCGGCCAGGACGCCGGCGCCCTCGGCGCCCTCGCCGCCGCCGGCCGCTTCGTCGAGCTCGACGACGACCTGCTCGAGCGCGTCGACGCCTCGTTCCGCTCCCCCGACGGGACCTGGGTCGGCGTCTCGGGCCGGGCCCGCACCGTCGTGTACAACACCGACCGACTGAGCGAGGACGACCTGCCCGACTCGATCCTCGACTTCACGAGCCCTGAGTGGCGGGGCCGTCTCGGGTGGGCCCCGACCAACGGGTCGTTCCAGTCCTTCGTCACCGCGCTGCGCGTCCTCGTGGGCGAGGACGGCGCCCGGTCCTGGCTCGAGGGCATCGCCGCCAACGAGCCGGCGGTCTACGAGCGCAACACCGCCATCGTCGAGGCGGTGGCCGCCGGCGAGATCGACGCCGGGTTCGTGAACCACTACTACCTGTACCGCTACCTGGCGGAGAACCCCGACTTCCCGGCCGCCAACAAGTTCTACACCGACGGCGACCCCGGTGCGCTCATCAACGTGGCCGGCGTCGGCATCCTCGGCTCCAGCGACAACCAGGAGGCGGCGCGGGCGTTCGTGGACTTCCTGCTCGACCGGGAGGCCCAGGAGTACTTCGCCTCCGAGACGTTCGAGCTCCCGCTCGTGGAGGGCGTCGAGCCCGACGAGGCGCTGCCCGACATCGAGCAGTTCCGCCTGCCCGACATCGACCTCAACCAGCTGTCGGACCTGGAGGGCACGCTGCGGCTGCTGAACGACGTGGGCGTGCTCTGAGGCCGTGGCGGTACGGCTCGGTCGCCCCCGCCCCCGGGCCCCGGTGGCGCTGGCGCTGGGGCTGGCGGTGGCGACCGCGGCCGTGCTGCCGGCGGCCTACCTCGTCGTGCGCGCCGCTGAGGTCGGCGGCGACCGCATCCTCGAGATCCTCACCGCCCGCCGCACGGTCGAGCTGCTGGTGCGCACGAGCGGCCTCGCCGTGGCCGTCACCGGGGCGTCGGTGCTGATCGCCGTCCCTCTCGCGTGGTTGACGGTGCGGTCGGACCTGCCCGCTCGGCGGATCTGGGTCGTGCTGACGGCGCTGCCCCTCGCCATCCCGACCTACGTCGGCGGCTTCGCCTTCGTCGCCGCCCTCGGGCCGCGCGGCATGGTCCAGAGCTGGCTCGAGCCGCTCGGCGTGGAGCGCCTCCCGTCGATCTACGGGTTCCCGGGGGCGTTCCTCGTGCTCACGCTCTTCAGCTACCCCTACGTGCTCTTGACGGTGCGGGCCGCGCTGCGCCGCCTCGACCCCGGCATGGAGGAGGCCAGCCGCATCCTCGGGCACGGCTCGTGGGCGACGTTCCTGCGCGTCACGCTCCCGCAGCTGCGGCCCTCGATCGCCGCCGGCAGCCTGCTCGTCGCCCTCTACACGCTGTCGGACTTCGGCGCCGTGTCGCTCCTGCGCTTCGACTCGTTCACCCGGGCGATCTTCGTGCAGTACCGCGGGGCCATCGACCGCTCGGGCGCGGCCGTGCTCGGCCTCGTCCTCGTCGCCCTCACCATCGCCGTGCTGGCCGGCGAGACCCGGGCGCGGGGCCGGGCGACCTACCACCGGCTCCACGCCGGCGGCGCCCGGGCGGCGCCGGTGGTGCGCCTCGGCGCGTGGCGCTGGCCGGCCGCTGGCGCCTGCGCCCTGCTGGTCGGCATCGCCCTGGTGCTGCCGATGGGCGTGATCGTGTACTGGCTCCAGCGGGGCCTGGCGGCGGGCGAGCCGCTCCGGCTCACCTTCGGCCTCGCCGGCAACAGCCTGCAGGCCGCCGCCCTGGGGGCGCTGGCGGCGGTGGCGGCCGCGTGGCCGGTCGCCGTCCTCTCGGTGCGCCACCCCGGCCGGCTGTCGAGCCTGATCGAGCGGGCCACCTACACCGGCTACGCCCTGCCCGGGATCGTCGTCGCCCTCGCCCTGGTGTTCTTCGGCATCCGCGTCGTGCCGGCGCTGTACCAGACCCGCACGATGCTGGCCTTCGCCTACATGGTGCTGTTCCTGCCTCAGGCGGTGGGCGCGATCCGCTCCAGCCTCCTGCAGGTGAACCCGTCGCTGGAGGAGGCCGCCCGCCTGCTCGGTGACCGGCCGCTCACCACGCTGCGGCGCGTGGTGCTGCCGCTCACCCGGCCCGGCGTGCTCGCCGGCGGCGCGCTCGTGTTCCTCACGGCCATGAAGGAGCTGCCCGCCACCCTGCTGCTCGCCCCCACGGGCTACTCGACGCTCGCCACCCAGGTCTGGAACGCCACCGTCGAGGCGTTCTTCGGCCGGGCGGCGGCACCGGCCCTGGCGCTGGTGCTGCTCTCGACGCTGCCGATGGCGCTGCTCGTGCTGCGCGAGCGCGACGGCGAGCTCGACACCGACCGGGACCGCGACCGGGAGCGGGCCGCCGAGCTGCCCGAGGAGGATCGGGTGCCGGTCGCCCCCGGCTGATCCACTCAGGACCGGGCGAGGGGGACGGTGGCGGCGACGTTGCCGCCCCGCACCCCGAGGGGGTGGCCGTAGGCCTGGGTGGGGCCGCCGGCGTAGCGGACCCGCACACGGTCGCCCCGGCGGAACCGGGGCTCGGCGGCGACGCGCACGCGCAGGCCGAACCCGTCGTCGAGGCGGACGAAGTACATCGAGTCATGTCCGTAGAACTCGAGGAGCTCGACGACGCCGTCGTCGCCCTCCTCGACGGCGAGCACCTCGGGGCGGAGCATGACGTCGACGGGACCTGTGGCGTCGGCGACGAGCGGGACGGCACCGATGCGGGTGTGGACCGAGCGCCCGCAGGCCTCGCCCGACAGCAGGTTGGCGTCACCGACGAACGTGGCCACCCACGGGCTCGTGGGCCGGGCGTACAGATCGCCGGGCGGCGCCTGCTGCACGATGCGGCCCTTGTGCATGACGGCGACCTCGTCGCCCAGCACGAAGGCCTCCTCCTGGTCGTGGGTGACGAACACGGTCGTGATGGCGAGCTCCACCAAGAGGCGGTGCACCTCGGACCGCACAGCCGCCCGCAGCGAGGTGTCGAGGTTGGAGAACGGCTCGTCGAGCAGGAGCACCGACGGGCGGGGTGCGAGCGCCCGGGCCAGCGCGACCCGCTGCTGCTGGCCCCCGGACAGCGTGCCCGGCATGCGGTCGCCGAGGCCGGCGAGCCCGACGAGCTCGAGCGTCTCCTCGACGCGGCCCGAGCGGCGCTCGCGGCGCGGCAGGCCGTAGCCGACGTTGCCGGCGACGGTGAGGTGGGGGAACAGCGCCCAGTCCTGGAACACCATGCCCACCCGGCGGCGCTCGGGGGCCACCCAGCTGCCGGGGCCGGCGAGGATGCGGTCGCCGACGCGGATCTCGCCCTCGTCGGCCCGGTCGAGGCCGGCGACCAGGCGCAGGAGGGTGGTCTTGCCGCAGCCGCTGGGTCCGAGGAGGGCGACCACCCGCCCGGGGGCGACGTCGAGCTCCACCTCGCGCAGCACCGGTGTCGCCCCGAAGCGCTTCGACACACCTCGGACGCTGATCCCTTCGGTCGGGCCGGCCGATCGCTCGATGTTCACCGCACCTAACGCTAGGGGGAGCGGTGGCCTGCGGCAAAGTGCGGGGTACGGTCGCCCGCATGGAACGGACCTACTCGGTGCCAGGGATCAGCTGCGGTCACTGCAAGGCCGCCATCGAGTCGGAGGTCGGCCAGGTGGCCGGCGTCGAGCGCGTCGAGGTCGACGTCGACGCCCGTACCGTCGTCGTGGTGGGTGACGCCGACGACGCCGCCGTGCGAGCCGCCATCGACGAGGCCGGCTACGAGGTCGCCCCCGCCTGAGCAGGCTCGCGGAGGGGTTCGGGCAGCTCATCGGCGTGCACCACCGCCAGCCGGCGCGTCGCCCGCGTGAGCGCCACGTACAGCGAGCGCATGCCCTGGGGCTCCTCGGCGACGATGCGGGCGGGCTCGACCACGACCACCGAGTCGAGCTCGAGGCCCTTGGCGAGCCGGACCGGCAGCAGGGTGACGTCGGCGTCGAGCCCGGTGCGGCTGGCGACGCCGTGGGCGAGCCCGACGGCGGCGAGGTGCTCGTCGAGCTCGGCTGACTGCGACTCCGACGCGATGACGGCCACCCGGCCGCCACCCACGGCGCGCAGCTCGTCGCGCACCACCTCGGCCACGCGCCGCACCAGCTCGCCGGGGTCGACCCGCTCGATCCGGGGTGCGGCATCGCCCTCGCGCACCGAGCGGGGCGGGGTGAGGTCCGGCGCCGCCACGGTGAGGACGCGGGCGGCCAGCTCCATCACCTGCGCGGGCGTCCGGTAGCCGATCGTGAGCTCGCGGCGGCGGGCGGGCTTGCGGTCGGGCAGGTGGGCGAGCACGTCGTCCCACGCGTCGGGGGCGGCGGGGCCCGTCGCCTGGGCGACGTCGCCTACGACGGTCATCGACCCGTTGAGCGACCGCCGGGCCAGCATGCGCAGCTGCATGGGGGTGAGGTCCTGGGCCTCGTCGACGACGATGTGGCCGTAGGTGCGGATCTCGTCGCCCTCGTCGAAGGGCTTCCCCGTGCGGTACCGGACGCGGGGGCCGAGCAGGGCCCGGGCCTCGTCGAGCAGCGGCACGTCGGACAGCGTCCAGGTGACGTCGTCGCGCGATCCGCCCCGGTCCCGGTGCAGCGCCGCCTGCTCGCGCTCGTCGAGCGCCCGGCGGGCGGCGGAGCGCACGAGCGCGGGCGAGCCGAACAGGTCGCGCAGCAGATCGGCAGGGCTGAGCACGGGCCACATCCACTCCAGGGCGGCCCGCACCTCGTCGGTGGCGCGCAGGTGGTCGCGCAGCTCGTCGGGCGAGACGGGCTGACGCACCTGGCTCGCCAGCGCCTCCCACAGCTGCTGCTCGACGATGCGCCGCCCGGCGTTGTGGGTGCGGGCGCGCCGGCGGGCGGCCCGCACGAGGCGCTCGCTCTCCGGCACGGTCAGGCGCAACCACGTGGCGCCGTAGGGGACGACCAGGTCCCGGCGGAGCGGGCGCTGCCGGTCGCGGACCGCCCGGGCGAGCACCGTGGCCATGCGGGCGTCGCCCTTCACCGCCGCCGCGACCGGGGTGTCGGTGACGTCGGCGACGGGCTCGGTGACGAGGTCGGCGAGGGTCACCAGCTCGACGCCCGCCTCGCCGAGCGAGGGCAGGACCCGCTCGATGTAGCGGAGGAACACCCGGTTGGGGCCGACCACCAGCACGCCCTGGCCCTCGAGCGGGAACCGGTGCGTGTAGAGCAGGTAGGCGGCCCGGTGCAGCGCCACCACGGTCTTGCCGGTGCCCGGCCCGCCCTGCACGACCACCACACCCCCGAGCTCGTCGCGGATGATCTCGTCCTGCTCGGCCTGGATGGTGGCCACGATGTCGCCCAGGTAGCCGGTGCGGGACTGCTCGAGGGCGGCGATCAGCGAGCCCTTCCCCACGATCTCGTCGTGGGCCTCGCCCGTGCCGAAGTGCTCGTCCTCGATGTCGAGCAGCTCGCGGCCCTTCGTGGCGAAGTGCCGCCGGCGCTCGAGGCCCATCGGCTCGCGACCCGTCGCCCGGTAGAAGGGCTCGGCGACCGGGGCGCGCCAGTCGACGACGACCGGTTCCTGGTGCTCGTCGGACACGGCGATCCGGCCGATGTGGAACGAGTCGCCCTCGGCCCGGTCGATGCGGCCGAAGCACAGCGCCACGTCGCCCAGGTGGAGCTGGGCGAGCCGGTTGCGGATCACATCGTCCACGACCTCGCTGTCCCACCGGTTCTGGTGGGTGCCGCCCGGGCCACGCTCGATCAGCCGGCGCAGGCCGACGGCCGCCCGCCGTGACGCCTCGAGGCAGTCGTAGGCGTGGTCGATGTAGGCCTGCTCGGCCTCCAGGTCGGGATGGGCCATGCGAACCGGCGTGCCTCCCCTTCCGGACGGGAACGTTGCATTCTACGGACTCGGCGGCGGGGCTAGCGTGCAACCTCGTGGCCGACATCGGGTGGGACAGCCCCTGGGGCGAGCTGGTCGAGACCCGCATGCGGGTCGTGACCTGGAACCTGTGGTGGCGGTTCGGGCCGTGGGAGGCCCGCCAGCCCGCCATCACCGAGACCCTGCGGCGCCTCGACGCCGACGTCATCTGCCTCCAGGAGGTGTGGGGGGTCCCGGGTGGCACCAACCTGGCCGAGATCCTGGCAGCCGACCTCGGCGGCTACCACCACGCCTACGCCCAGCGCCTGGAGCTGGCCGAGGGCGTGACGTTCGGCAACGCCGTGCTGGCGCGCTGGCCCATCGCCCGCAGCGAGCACCGACCGCTGCCCGCGCCCGAGCGGTGGGAGGAGTTCCGCACGGTGCTGTTCTGCGAGGTGAGCGGTCCGCGCGGGGCCGTGCAGGTCTTCTGCACCCACCTCAACTGGCGCTTCGACCACAGCCACGTCCGCCAGGAGCAGGTGCGGGCGATCTGCGAGCTCATCGCCGGCACCCGCCCCCGCGACTACCCGCCGGTGCTGTGCGGCGACTTCAACGCGGATCCCGACAGCGACGAGATGCGCATGCTGAACGGCAAGGCGGCCGCACCGGTCGAGGGCCTGGTGTTCCACGACGCCTGGGAGCTCGGCGGCGACGGCGGGCCCGGCACGACGTGGTCGAACGACAACCCCTACGCCGCGCTCGACCTCGAGCGGGACCGGCGCATCGACTACGTGCTCGCCGGCTGGCCCAAGCGGGGCGGGGCCGGTCACATCGTGCACGCCGAGGTGATCGGCACCGATCCGGTCGACGGCGTGGTGCCCTCGGACCACTACGGCGTGCTCGCTGAGCTCCGCTACTGAGGCGAGGCCGGGGCGCCCGCCGGCCGGTCAGGACCAGCGGGCGAGCTCGGCTTCGAGGTCGAGCGGGGCGACGATGGCGTCGTGCTCGTGCTCGCCCCACTCCTCGCGCGGGAGCATCCACATGACCTCGAACTCGTGGCCGTCGGGGTCGCGGCCGTACAACGACTTGGTGGCGCCGTGGTCGCTGGCCCCACTGAGCGCCCCGAGGCGGGCCAGGGTGTCCCGAGCCTCGGCCAGGTCGGTGATGGCATCGACCTGCCAGGCGAGGTGGTAGAGCCCAGGCGCGCCCGCGGGGGCCGCCGGGGCGTCGGCGCCCACGGCGAACAGGCCGAGGTCGTGGTGGTTGTCGCCCCCGGGGGCCCGCAGGAAGGCGGCCCGCCCGGGTAGCTCGGTGACGACCTCGAACCCGAAGGCCTGGCGGTAGAAGGACACCGAGCGGTCGAGGTCGCGCACGAAGAGCACGGCGTGGTTGAGACGGCGGACGGGGATCATGGCGTCACCTCCGTCGCCGGTGGGCGCCCGGGGCGCCCACCGACGACACGAGAAGGGGTCGGTCAGCTGCGGACAGCCTGCACGTCGAGCTCGATGCGGACCTTCTTGCCGACGAGCACGCCGCCGGTCTCGAGGGCCTGGTTCCAGGTGAGCCCGAAGGCCTCCCGGTCGAGCTCGGTCGAGGCGGTGAAGGCGATCCGGTCGCCGCCCCAAGGGTCGCGGGCGGTGCCCAGGTACTGGACGTCGAGGGTCACGGGACGGGTGACGCCGCGCACGGTCAGCTCGCCGTCGACCTCGAAGCGGTCGCCCCGGGTGTGGCGCACGCCCGTGGAGCGGAACGTGAGGTGGGGGTGGGCCTCGACGTCGAGGAAGTCGCCCGACCGCAGGTGGGCGTCGCGGTCCTCGGAGCGGGTGTCGATGCTGGCGGCCTCGATCGTGACCTCGACCGAGGAGACGAGGGGGTCCTCGGCGATCTCCACCGTGCCCGAGAAGGCCGCGAACCGGCCCCGGACCTTGGAGATGCCGAGGTGGCGGGCGACGAACTCGACGTCGGTGTGGGCGGGATCGATCTGGTAGGCGCCTGCGGGCGGCAGGTCCACGCCCGGGATCGTGCGGGTGGTCTCGGTGGATGCGGACGTGCTCATGGAGGTGCTCCTCTCGGTAGGGTTCTTGCGTGTGCAAACACTGATACACCACTAGTTGTTCCCGCACACAACGATTCGTAGGCTCGGAGGCGTGAACCTGATCGCAAAGGACTCGCGCATCACGGCGATGGGCATGCTCGTGGAGGCCTACACGAGCCTGCGCACGGTGCTCGAACAGGAGCTGCACGCCCACACGGGCCTGTCGGGCCCGACCTTCGAGGTGCTGCTGCGGCTGGGCCGGTCGCCGGGCCGCCGCCTGCGCATGAACGACCTGGCGGTGGAGATGCACCTCAGCCCCAGCGGCCTGTCCCGGCTGGTCGATCGCGTCGCCGCGGCCGGGCTCGTGGCGCGGGAGGCCTGCGAGACCGACCGCCGGGGCGCCTACGCCGTGCTCACCGCCGAGGGCGCCCGCCGACTGGCCGAGGCCCTGCCCGTGCACGAGCGGGGGCTCGAGCGGCACCTCGCCGGCGCGCTCGACCCCGCCGAGCTCGAGCAGCTCACCGCCCTGCTCCGGCGCGTGCGCGACCACGTCCGGGCCGAGGCGGGCCCGATCGTCGCCCCCCTGCGCTGACGGGCCCCTACGCTGAGGGGCCCCTACGCTGAGGGGCATGGCCCGATCCCGGCCTCGCGTGGGGCTCGTCCTGGGCGCGGGCGGCGTGGTCGGCCACGCGTACCACGCCGGCGCCCTCGCCGGCCTCCAGCAAGGCCTCGGCTGGGACGCCCGCCACGCCGACGTCGTCGTCGGCACCTCGGCCGGGGCGGTCGTGGCCGCCGGCCTGCGCGCGGGCCTCGAGCCGCGATCGCTGCTGGAACGGGTCACGATCGCACCCGGCGACGCCGTGGGCCGGGCGATGGGCCCGGCCGGCCAGCCGGTGGAGCTGGGCCCGGGCGCCCGCCGGCTCGCCGGCGTGCGGCCGGCATCGCCCGGCATGGCGCTGCGGGCCCTGCTGCGGCCGTGGGAGGCCCGCTACGGGCTGGTCCTGGCCGGCGTGCTCCCCCGCGGACAGACCGGGGCGGACGGCATCGCCGAGCGGGTGCGGGCGATGCACGACCGCACCTGGCCCGATCGGGCGCTGTGGGTGACCGCCGTGCGGCTCCGGGACGGCGCCCGCGTCGTGTTCGGCCGGAAGGGCGCCCCGGCCGTCGACGTGGGCACGGCGGTGCAGGCCTCGACCGCGGTGCCCGCGCTGTTCGCACCGGTCGAGGTCGGCGGCGAGCACCACGTGGACGGCGGGGCCCACTCCCCCACCAACGCCGACGTCCTCGCCGGTTGCTGCCTCGACGCGGTCGTCGTCGTGGCGCCGATGTCGGCCAGCCGCGGCGCGATCCGCCCCGGCCGCGCCGGCGTCATACGCCTGGCCCACCGGATGACGCTCGAGCGCGAGGTCCGGGCGCTGCGCCGGACGGGCACGACGGTCGTCACGCTCCAACCCTCCGCCGAGGACGTCGACGCGCTGGGCACCAACGCCATGGACGCCTCCCGGCGCGGTGCCGTCGCCGAACAGGCCGCGGCGACCACCCGGCGGCGGCTGGCCGGGGGCCTCGCCGAGGTCCTGGCTCCACTCCTCATCGACGGGACGGGCCCACCGTGAGCCGGCGCTACCGCGACCGTGCGCACGCGGGCGCCATCCTCGCCGAGGAGCTCCTCGCTCTCGAGCCGGGACCCCACCCCGTCGTGTGCGCCCTCGTGCGCGGCGGCGTGCCGGTGGCCGCCCCCGTCGCCGCCGCGCTCGGTGCACCCCTCGAGCCGTACCTGGTCCGCAAGCTCGGCGTGCCCGGCCACGAGGAGCTGGCGATGGGCGCGCTCGCCGGCGACGGCACCATCGTCCGCAACGCCGACGTCATGGCGCGGTTGGGCCTGACCGACGGCGACCTCGCCCGGGCCGTGCAGCGCGAGCAGGCCCGCATCCGCGAGCAGCTCCACACGCTGCGGGGCGACCGCCCCATGCCGGCGCTCACCCGACGGTGGGTCGTGCTGGTCGACGACGGGCTGGCCACCGGCGCCACCATGCGGGCAGCGGTGGCCGCCGTCCGCCACAACGATCCGGCGCGGGTCACCGTCGCCGTGCCCGTGGGCGCCCCGCAGACCTGCGAGCTCGTCGCCCGTGAGGCCGACGAGCTGGTGTGCCCCTTGCAGCCTCCCGGGTTCGCCGCCGTGGGCGCCTGGTACGACCGCTTCGACCAGGTGAGCGACGCCGAGGTGCGGGCGATCCTCACCGCCGCCGAATCCCGCGGCCAACGGCCCCCCGGATAACGTCGGCGGTCGTGGTCGCCGCCTCCGCCGCCTCCACCGAGGCCCCGTTCCTCGCCGCCTGCCGCCGGCAGCCCGCCACCCGCGTGCCGGTCTGGTTCATGCGCCAGGCGGGCCGCTCGCTGCCGGAGTACCACCGGATCCGAGGCGAGGGCAGCATCCTGCAGGCCATCAAGCAGCCCGAGCTGGCCGCCGAGATCACGCTGCAGCCCGTCCGCCGGTACGGCGTCGACGCCGCCATCCTCTACTCCGACATCGTCGTACCCGTGCACGCCATCGGCCTCGGCGTGGACATCGCGCCCGGCGTCGGGCCGGTGGTCGACGAGCCCATCCGCCGGGCGGCCGACCTCGAGCGCATCCGCGCCCTCGAGCCCGACGAGGACGTCCCCTACGTCCAGGAGACCGTCCGCATCCTGGCGCGGGAGCTGCCGCCGGAGGTGCCGCTGATCGGCTTCGCCGGCGCCCCGTTCACGGTCGCCAGCTACCTGATCGAGGGGCGTCCCTCCCGCGACTACGCCCACACCAAGGCCCTCATGTGGAGCGAGCCCGCCACCTTCCACCGCCTGATGGCGGCCATCGCCGAGCTGTCGCTCGCGTCGCTGCGTGCCCAGGTCGAGGCGGGGGCGCGGGCAGTGCAGCTGTTCGACAGCTGGGCGGGCGCGCTCGCCCCCGACGACTACCGGGAGCACGTCCTGGCGCACAGCGCCCGCATCTTCGCGGGGCTGGCCGACCTGGACGTGCCCCGCATCCACTTCGGGGTGACCACCGGCGAGCTGCTGCCTCTGCTCGCCGAGGCCGGCGCCGACGTGGTCGGCGTCGACTTCCGGGTGCCGATCGACGTGGCCTGGGCGCGCGTCGGTCCCGGCGTCGCCGTGCAGGGCAACCTCGACCCGGTCGCCTGCCTGGCGCCCTTCGAGGTCACCGCCGCCAAGGCGCGCGACGTGCTCGCCCGGGTCGGTGGCCGCCCCGGCCACATCTTCAACCTCGGTCACGGCGTGCTCCCCCAGACCGACCCCGCCAACCTCGAGCGCCTGGTCGAGCTCGTCCACGCCGAGGGCCGTGCTGGCACCGGGGTGGCGTCGTGAGCGCGCCGGTCGGCGTCGTCCTCATGGCGTACGGCACGCCTCGTTCGCCCGAGGAGATCGAGTCGTACTACACCCACATCCGGCGGGGCCGGCCCCCGACGCCCGAGCTGCTGGCCGACCTCACCGCCCGCTACCAGGCCATCGGCGGCGTCTCCCCCCTCGCCGAGCGCACCGAGGCCCAGGCCGCCCGCTTGCAGGAGGCGCTCGACGGCATCGAGGCGGGGCGGTTCCGCGTCACGCTCGGCCTCAAGCACGCGGCGCCGTTCATCGAGGACGCGGTCGACGAGCTCGCGGATGCCGGGGTCGGGCGCCTGGTCGGCCTGGTGCTGGCGCCCCACTACAGCTCGATGAGCGTGGGCCAGTACCTCGGGCGCCTGCGGGCGCGGGCCGCCGAGCGCGCCGTCCCCGCCGCCGGCATCGACAGCTGGCACGCCGAGCCCGCCTACGTGGAGTTCCTGGCCAAGGCGCTGACCGACGCCCGGGAAGCGCTGCCCGAGCAGACCAAGGTGCTGTTCACCGCCCACAGCCTCCCCGAGCGGATCCTCGCCGAGGGCGACCCCTACCCCGACGAGCTGCGGGCGACGGCCGAGGCCGTGGCCGAGCGGTGCGGGCTCGCCCGGTGGACGGGCTGGTCGGTGGCCTGGCAGAGCGCCGGGCGCACACCCGAGCCGTGGATCGGCCCCGACATCCTCGACGTGCTGCGCGACCTCGCCGGCCACTACCGGCAGGCGGGCTGGGACGGCACGCCCGGTGCGCGGGGGGTGCTCGTGTGCCCCTGCGGGTTCGTGTCCGATCACCTCGAGGTCCTCTACGACCTCGACATCGAGGCCCGGGCCGTGGCCGCCGAGCTGGGCCTGGCGTTCGCCCGCACCCGGGTGCTGAACGACGACCCGACCGTGCTCGGCGCCCTCGCCCGGCGGGTCGCCGAGGCCGCGGCCTGAGGCGATGGCGCGGCGCGTCGCCGTCGTGGGCGGCGGGATCACCGGCCTGGCCGCGGCCCACGCCCTGCAGGCGGCGGGCGCTGAGGTCGTGCTGCTCGAGGCCGGCGACCGGCTCGGCGGCAAGATCCACACCGAGGACTTCGACGGCCTCCCCGTCGACACCGGCCCCGACGCCTTCCTCGCCCGGGTCCCGTGGGCGACGGCGCTGTGCCGGGAGCTGGGCCTCGGCGACCAGCTCGTCTCACCCTCGTCCGGGGCGTGGATCTGGTCGCGGGGCCGGCTCCACGCCCTGCCCGACGGGCTGGTGCTGGGCGTGCCCGCCCGGCTGCGGCCGCTGGCCCGGTCCGGCATCCTCTCGCCCCTCGGCCGGGCCCGGGCCGGGCTCGACGTCGTGCTGCCCCGGCGCACGGGGCGGGCCGGCGACGGCGACGTCGCCGTGGGCCGGCTCGTCCGGGCCCGGCTGGGCCACGAGGTGGCCGAGCGCCTCGTCGACCCGCTCGTCGGGGGGATCAACGCGGGCGACGCCGACCACCTGAGCACCGCCGCGGCCGTGCCCCAGCTGGCCGACGTGGCCCGCCGGCACCGCAGCCTGGTGCTGGGCCTGCGGGCGCAGCGGCGCGCCAACCCGCCCGACCCGGCGGCGCCGGTGTTCTACTCGCTGCCCGGTGGGCTGGGCGTGCTCGTCGACGCGCTCGCCGCCGCGCTCGGGGCCGTCGACGTGCGCATGAGGACGCGGGTGACGGCGCTCACGCCCGCACCGGGCGGCTTCCGCCTCGACACCGAGGGGCCCGACGGGCCCGCCGACCTGCCGGTCGGCGCCGTCGTGCTCGCTACGCCCGCCTTCGTCACCGCGCCGTTGCTCGCCGGCCACGTGCCCGCGGCCGCCGCCCACCTCGGCGCGATCGAGCACGCGTCGGTCGCCCTCACCCTCATGGCGTTCCCGAGCGCCGCCGTGCCCGGGCCGCTCGAGGGGACCGGCCTGCTCGTCCCCCGCCCCGAGCGCACCCTCACCACCGCGGTGACCTGGGCGTCGAGCAAGTGGCCCCACCTAGCCCGCCCCGACCGGGTCCTGCTGCGGGTCTCGGCGGGACGTCACGGCGACCGGCGGGCGCTCGAGCTCGACGACGGCGACCTCGTCTCGGCGCTGCTGCCCGAGCTGGAGCGCATCATGGGCATCCGCGACGCCCCGGCGGGCTGGCGGGTGCACCGCTGGGAGCGCTCCTTCCCGCAGTACACCCCCGGCCACCTCGACCGGGTCGCCGCCGTCGAAGCCGCCGTGGCCGAGGCCCTGCCTGGCGTCGCCCTGGCCGGTGCCGCCTACCGGGGCGTCGGCATCCCCGCCTGCATCCGCCAGGGCCAGCAGGCCGCCCAGCGCGTGCTCGCCCACCTCGACACCCGTCGGTGACCAGCGCCTCCCCGGGCCCGGCTGTCCTGGCGGACTTGGTCCCGGATCCCGGGATCAACGACGCCAAGACGCCGCGGCGCACCGCGGCCTGACCCACGGACCACGGCGAGATGCGCCAGCATCGGGACATGCAGGGAGGCCGGGACGCGCTGCGCCGCGCCGTCACGGGGTTGGGAGCCGGCCTCCTCCTGACCGCCGCGCTACCCCCGTTCGGGTGGTGGCCGCTGGCCTTCGCGGGCATCGCCGTGCTCGACCGGGCCATCGCCGGCCAGGCTCCCCGCAACCGGGCCCTCGCGGGGTACGCGTGCGGCCTCGGCCTGCTCGTGCCCGGACTGTGGTGGATGGGCGAGTTCACCCTGCCCGGCACCGTGATCGCCATGCTGTTCTTCGCCGGCATGTTCACCGCCGGCCCGCTGCTGGCCGGCGGCAGCCGCTGGCGATGGCTCGGGCTGCCCGGCGCCGTCGTGCTCGTCGAGGCCGTGCGGGGCGCCTGGCCCTTCGAGGGCGTCCCCATCGCGACCGTCGCCCAGACCCAGATCGGCGGGCCCCTGGCCTACTCGGTGCGCCTGGGCGGGCCGCTCCTCCTCGCCCTGCTCACCGTCGCGGCCGGCATCGCTCTCAGCGCCGCCTGGGAGCGGGCGTGGCGCCCCGCCGGTGTCGCCGCCGCCGTGGTGGTCGCCGGTACCGCCCTGGGCCTCCTCGCCCCCCACGGCGCCGCGACCGGTGCGGTGATCGACGTCGCCCTCGTCCAGGGCGGCGGCGAGAAGGGCACCCGGGCCGTGGAGACCGGCAAGGCCGGCGTGTACGAGGCGCACCTGGCGGCCAGCGAGCGGATCCGGCCGGGGGTCGATCTGGTGCTGTGGCCCGAGGACGTCGTCGACGTCGGGGGGGTGGCGATCGCCGAGTCGGCGCGGGCCGCCGAGGTCGCCCGCCTGGCCGCCGAGCTCGACACCACCGTCGTCGCCGGCGCCATCGAAGGGGCGGGCGACCGGTTCCGGAACCTGGCGGTCACGTGGGACCCCGCCGGTCGGATCCTCGGCGAGTACGAGAAGAACGTGCGGGTGCCCTTCGGCGAGTGGATCCCGTTCCGGAGCCTGCTCGACAACCTCGCCGACCTCTCGGCCGTCCCCCGCGACGCCACCGTCGGGCAGGGCCCCGGGTTCGTGTCGACCCCCGCGGGCGACCTCGGCATGGTGATCTCCTGGGAGGTGTTCTTCCCCCGGCGGGCGCGCGCCGCGGTGGACGCCGGCGGCGAGGTGCTGCTCGTGCCGACGAACGCGTCGTCGTTCTCGACCGTGCAGATGCCCGCCATCGAGCTGCAGGTGGCCCGGCTCCGGGCGCTCGAGACCGGACGCTGGACGCTCCAGGCGGCCCCGACCGGGTTCAGCGGGGTGATCGACCCCGCCGGCCGGGTGCAGCAGCACTCCGACCTGCGGGCCCAGCAGGTGCTGCACGCCACCGTCGAGCGGCGCACGGGCCACACGCCCTACGGCGCCACCGGCGACCTGCCGGTCCTGGCGGTCGCCGCCCTGCTGCTCGGCGCCGCCGCCGTCCCCCTCGTCCGGACCCGTGGCGCCCGGGGCCCGGCGGCGCCGGACCGCCCGCCGGCGCGCCCCGGCGAGGGTCGGAGCGGCGCCGGTGCCGCCAGCACGTGACCGTCAGGTCTCGAGCAGCAGCGTGACGGGCCCGTCGTTGCACAGCTCCACGGCCATGTGGGCGCGGAAGCGCCCCGTGGCGACGGGCGCCCCCGACGACCGGACGCGGTCGGCCACGGCCGCCACCAACGGTTCGGCCTGCTCGGGTGGCGCTGCCCCGACCCACGACGGCCGCCGGCCCCGGCTCGTGTCCCCGTAGAGGGTGAACTGCGGCACGACCAGGACGCCGCCGCCGGTGTCGAGCACCGAGTGGTTCATCAGGCCCTCGCCGTCCTCGAACACCCGCAGGTGCACGACCTTGTCGGCCAGCCTCGCCGCCCGGGCGGCGTCGTCGTCGTGGGTCACGCCGACGAGCACGCACAGGCCGGGACCGATCTCGCCGGCGACCTCGCCCTCGACCCGGACCCGGGCCCACGCCACCCGCTGCACCAGCCCCCGCACGCCCTCAGCCCTCCGGGGTCGTCGGCCGGCTCACTCGTCGCGTCGACACGGGCCGTACGGTATGCCTTCGCGATGGACACCGTGCGGCTGCAGGGCAGCGTGGCGAGCGGGCACGAGGTGGCGGTCGAGGTCGCGCCCGCGGCCGGCGGCCGGCTGGCGTCGATCCGGGTGGACGACCTCGAGCTGCTCGTGGGCGCCGGGCCGGCGATCGGCCCGTTCCACTGGGGCTGCTACCCGATGGCCCCGTTCGCCGGCCGGGTGGGGTGGGGCCGGTTCCGGTTCGGTGGCGTCGAGCACCACCTCCCTCGGGCCATGCCCCCGCACGCCATCCACGGCACGGCCTGGGGCGCCCGGTGGGAGGTCGACCCGCCCGGTGGGGTGGTCGGCGACCGGCGGGTCAGGCTGCGCCACGAGCTTGGCCCCCCCTGGCCGTGGCCGGGCCACGTGGTCCACGACGTCGAGCTGGGCGCCGAGGGCCTGCGCCTGCGGCTCGAGGTGCACGCCGCCCGCAGCGCCATGCCCGTCACCTGCGGCTGGCACCCCTGGTTCCGCCGCCGGCTGGCCCGGGGCGGCCCGGCCGAGCTCGAGCTCCACGTCCGCCGCTGGCTGCCGAAGGGACCCGACGGCCTGCCGACCGGCGACCACCGCCCGGTCCCGCCCCGGCCCGGCGAGGGGTGGGACGACTGCTTCACGGGGGTCGTGGCGCCGCCGTCGGTGCGCTGGCCCGGCGCGCTGGCCGTGACCCTCGAGAGCGACTGCGACCACCTCGTCGTCTACGACCAGCCGGCCCACGCCCTCTGCGTCGAACCCCAGACCGGCCCGCCCGACGGGCTGCGGCTCGGGCCGGACGTGGCCGAGCCCGGGGCGCCCGTGCTCGCCGAGGTTCTCCTCCGCTTCGAGCCGGCTTGACCGACCGGTCAAATCCGGCGAACCTTGGCGGTCCCTATGCCCACCCTGGACCCGTCCTCGCTGCGCGTCGCGCTCCTCGCCTACCGGGGCAAGCCCCACTGCGGGGGCCAGGGCGTGTACGTGAAGCACCTCAGCCGCGAGCTCGTCGAGCTGGGCCACCGGGTCGAGGTCCTGTCGGGACCGCCCTACCCCGAGCTCGACCCGCGGGTGGCGCTCACCCGCCTGCCGAGCCTCGACCTGTACCGCGAACCCGACCCGTTCCGGATCCCCCGGCCCTCGGAGCTCCGCAGCCGGGCCGACCTGGCCGAGCTCGCCATCATGTGCACCGCCGGCTTCCCCGAGCCCCGCACGTTCAGCTGGCGGGCCCGGGCCGAGCTCGCCCGGCGCGCCGGCGAGTTCGACATCGTGCACGACAACCAGTGCCTGGGCCCGGGCCTGCTCGGCATCCAGCGGTTGGGGCTGCCGGTGCTGGCCACGATCCACCACCCCATCACCGTCGACCGGCGGCTCGAGATCGACCACGCCTCGGGCCCGATCCGGCGCCTCACCCTGCGCCGCTGGTACGGCTTCACCGCCATGCAGAGCCGGGTCGCCCGGCGGCTCCCGCGGGTGCTCACCGTC
This sequence comes from Actinomycetota bacterium, assembly GCA_004366205.1. GTDB lineage: Bacteria > Actinomycetota > Acidimicrobiia > Acidimicrobiales > CADCSY01 > SIRW01. The sequence continues at coordinate 31,235 of SIRW01000118.1, forward strand.
TCGTCGTCGTCGGCCGAGGACATCGTGCGGGACCACGGCGTCGACCGCGACCGCATCCACATCGTGCCCGTCGGCGTCGACCCCGACCTGTTCCGGCCGATGCCCGAGGTCCCCCGGGTGCCCGGGCGGTTGATGACCACCGCCAGCGCCGACGTGGCCATGAAGGGGCTCGTGCACCTGCTCGAAGCCGTCGCCAAGTTGCGCACCGAGCGCCCCGAGGTCGAGCTCGTCGTCATCGGCAAGCCGACGGCGGACGGGCCCGTCGCCCGCACGATCGACCGGCTCGACCTGGCCGGCGCCATCCGGTTCGTGAGCGGCGTCTCCGACGAGCGCATCGTCGAGCTCTACGCCGAGGCCGAGGTCGCGGTCGTCCCGTCGCTGTACGAGGGGTTCTCGCTGCCGGCCATCGAGGCTATGGCCTGCGGCGTGCCGCTCGTGGCCACCACCGGGGGGGCCCTGCCCGAGGTGGTGGGCCGCCACGACGAGACGGGGGTGCTGGTCCCGCCCGCCGACCCCGGGGCGCTGGCCACCGCCATCGCCGGGCTGCTCGACGACCGCGCCCGGCGCGACCGCATCGGCGCCGCCGGCCGGGCCCGCGCCGCGGAGCGCTACAGCTGGCGGGAGACGGCCCGCGCCACCGCCGATCAGTACCGGGCGCTGCTCGCCGAGCAGGGCCGGCTGCCCGCCGCCGGCGCCGCCACGACCGGCCCCGCGCCCGCCGCGGCCGTCACCGCCCCGGCACCCGACCCGGGAGAGCCCGCGCCGTGCTGACCGTCGACTTCCGGCGCCTCGGGCTGCGTCCCGGCGAGCGCCTGCTGGACCTGGGCTGCGGCGCCGGCCGCCACGCCTTCGAAGCGCACCGCCTGGGCGCGGACGTCGTCGCCCTCGACCGCGACGACACCGAGCTGAAGGACGTGGGCTCGTTGCTGGCGGGGATGCGAGCGGAGGGCGAGGCGCCCGCCGGCGCCCTGGGTGGACCGGTGAACGGCGACGCCCTGGCGCTGCCGTTCCCCGACGGCAGCTTCGACCGGATCATCGCCTCGGAGGTCTTCGAGCACATCCCCGACGACGCGGGAGCCGCCGCCGAGCTCACCCGCGTGCTCCGCCCCGGCGGGACCATCGCCGTCACCGTGCCCGCCCGTCTGCCCGAGCAGGTGTGCTGGGCGCTGTCGGATGAGTACCACGCGCCGTTCGTCGAGGGCGGCCACGTGCGCATCTACTCCGAGGTGACGCTGCGGCGGCTGCTGCGCGCCGCCGGCCTGTCCCCCCGCGGCGCCCACCGGGCCCACGCCCTGCACACGCCCTACTGGTGGATCCGCTGCGCCGTCGGTCCCGCCAACGACGAGCACCCGCTCGTGCGGGCGTACCACCGCATCCTCGTGTGGGACATCGTGGACCGACCCGTCGCCACCCGGCTCACCGAGCGCATCCTCAACCCCGTGCTGGGCAAGAGCCTGGTCGTGTACGCCCGCAAGCCGGAGCCCCGCTCGTGACCGACCGCCGGCAGCCCGAGACCGTCCCGGCGCTCACCGGCGTGCTCACCGCCGCCGAGGTGGCGGCCACGGTCGACTCCATCGCCGAGGTGCAGCTGCCGTCGGGCCAGGTCCCGTGGTTCCCGGGTGGTCACGCCGACCCCTGGAACCACGTCGAGGCCGCCATGGCGCTCGACCTGGGCGGCCGCCGCGCCGAGGCCGACCGGGCCTACGAGTGGCTGGTGGCCACCCAGCGCCCCGACGGCGCGTGGCACCAGTACTACATCGGCGACGAGATCGAGGAGGCCAAGCTCGACGCCAACGTGTGCGCCTACGTGGCGACCGGCGTCTGGCACCGCTACCTCCTCACCCGGGACCGGGGGTTCCTCGAAGCCATGTGGCCGGTCGTGACCCGTGCGATCGACTTCGTGCTGGGCCTGCAGAAGCCCCGCGGCGAGATCATCTGGGCCCGCCACGCCGACGGCACCCCCTGGTCCTTCGCGCTCTTGACGGGCTCGTCGAGCATCTGCCACAGCCTGCGCTGCGCCATCGCCTGCGCCGAGGAGCTGGGGTGCGAACGGCCCGACTGGGAGCTGTCGGCGGCCCGGCTGGCCCACGTGGTCGCCCACGAGCCCGATGCCTTCGAGCCCAAGCACCGGTGGGCGATGGACTGGTACTACCCCGTGCTCGCGGGCGTGCTGCGGGGACGGGCGGCGCGCGAGCGCCTCGCCGAGCGGCGGCCCACGTTCGTGATGGAGGGCCGGGGCGTGCGCTGCGTCTCCGACCGGCCGTGGATCACGGCGGCCGAGACGTGCGAGTGCGCCCTCGCCCACCTCGCCGCCGGCGACGCCGAGACCGCCCTCGACCTGTTCCGTTGGGCCCAGTCGCTGCGTCACGAGAGCGGCGCCTACTGGACCGGCATCGTGTACCCCGAGCAGCTCCACTTCCCGGGCGGCGAGCGCTCGACCTACACCGCGGCGGCCGTGGTGCTGGCCGCCGACGCCCTGGCGGGGACCAGCCCGGCGTCGGGCCTGTTCACCGACCACACCCTGCTGCCCGAGCTCATCGACACCGGCGCGGTCGAGAGCCCCGGCTCCTAGCGCGTCCGGTCTCGGCGACCCTCGACGACACGCGGGGTGTTCGCCCCCGAAACAGCGGTCGAGCCGTGTCAGCAGAAGACATCCCCACGGCCGGGATCATCCTCGTCGTGTACCCGACCGTCGTGTTGGGCGCCGCCAGCCTGCTCTGGCACTGGATCACCAGCCGTACCGACTCGGCACCTTGGTGCTCGGCGTCGGTCTCCTCCGAGCCTGAAGGCGTCGGAGGAATGGCGTCAGCCGAGCAAGCCCAACCCACCTTGTCCTGCGCGATCCTCCCGATCGACCCCTTGTGAGAGTGATACACCCGTTCGGCATGCTACGTACCTGATGTCGATGGTGGCTGCGATCCGAGCACTCCGAACCCAGGTGCGCACCTACGCCCAGGGCTTCGACCCCGCCCTCATCAGCGCCGCCGACGCCCTGACCATCGTGGACCACGCCGCTGCGATCGAAAAGAGCGCAGCCGCCGTCAAAGCCGCCGCCGCGGCGCGAGTCGCCGAGACCGAGCTGTGGCGCCGCGACGGCCACAAGAGCGCCGCCCACCAGCTCGCCCGCAAGTCCGGGATCGGCCTCGGCGCCGCCCGCGACGCCCTCGAGACCGGCAAGAAGCTGCGCCAGCTCCCCGAGCTCGCCGACGCCGCGAAGTCCGGCGAGCTGTCCCCCCAGCAGACCGCGGCGATCGCCGACGTCGCCGACGGCGACCCCGACACGGAACGCCGGTTGATCCGCACAGCGAAGCGGTCCTCGCTCGGGGAGCTGCGCGACGAGTGCGCCCGCACCAAAGCCGCCCGCACCGACCCCGACGAAGCCCGCCGGCGCATCCACGCCGGCCGCTACCTACGCCGGCGCACCACCCCCGACGGCGCCGGCGAGCTCTACTACCGCTCCACCCTCGACGAGCTCGCCCAGATCTGGGCCGTCGTCCAAGGCTTCACCGACCGCGCCTTTCGCCGAGCCCGGGCCGAAGGCCGCCACGAAGATCCCGACGCCTACGCCGCCGACGCCCTCCTCGACATGGCCCACACCGCCGCCACCGCCAACACCCACCAACGCCCCGCCGCCACCGCAGCGGGACCCGACCAGCAGCCCACCCCCCGGAGCGAACCGGCCCCCACCCGCACAGACGCAGCCAGCCAGCACGAAGCACCCGACCAGGAACGTCTCGCCGACGAGCCACCCGCCCCCATCGGTGCCGCCGCCGACGAGGACACAGCCTCAACCTGCGAGACAACCCCCGGCGAGGCCGGGCTGCGACCCCCACCCGCCGCCGACCCACCCGCACCGGCAAAGCCCTCCAAGGAACGGCTGCCGGTGCCGGCCACGCTCATCTTCCGGATCGACTGGGACACCTTCATCCGGGGCTGGCCCACCCACGGCGAGACCTGCGAGATCGCCGGCGTCGGCCCCGTCCCCGTCTCCGTGGTCGAAGCCATGCTCGCCAGCGGCAACCCCTTCCTCGCCGCTGTCGTCACCAAGGGCACCGACGTCGTCAACGTCGCCCACCTCGGCCGGCGCCACACCGCCCACCAACGCACCGCCCTCGCCTGGCGCGACCCCATGTGCGTCGTCGAAGGCTGCGCCACCACCGTCCGTCTCGAACACGACCACCGCCACGACTGGGCCGACACCAAGGTCACCCTCGTCGCCTGGTCCGACATGCTCTGCGCCCACCATCACGACCTCAAGACCCACAAGCGCTGGGCGCTCGTCCCCGGCGTCGGCAAGCGGCCGATGGTCCCACCAGACCACCCCGACCACCCCGGCACCGACCCGCCCGGCGACCCACCCGCCCCACCGCCCTCGCCCGCCGACGACGGCCGACCCACCGACCGACCGGCCCGCGCAGCACCGCCCTCGACCGTCGCTGGCCGGGCCCCACCGCCGAGCCTGTTCGACACCGGCGACCCCACCGCCGCCTGACCGCCCACCGGGCCCCGACGCCAGGTGAGCCAAGGTCAGCTCGCCCCGTGACACGCATCTCCGTGCGGCACCGGTGGGCGGCACGAACCCGCCGGGGCGGTTCGGTACGCAGCCGATGCGGCCTACCCGAACCGCTCGACTGCGGCGGGTGAAGGGACCGCCCCGCCGGCCGCGATCAGCAGCGGCGGCCGCCCTTGGGGGTGTTCGGGATCGACGGGTCGACGACCTCGATGTGCACGTGGGGCCATGACGGCTCGGCCGTGAGCTCGTCGACCTGGGACTCGAACGGCAGGGGCGTCGGCCGCGGCGCCAGGACCGTCACGCCGGCCTCGACCCGCTCACCCGCCCGCACCATCACGCCGTCGATGTGGAGCACCTTGACCTCCCACCCGGGCCGGGCGTCGGGCTCGATGACGGCGAAGTCGTCGCGGTAGTCGCAGTAGAGCACGTAGGTGCCGGCCCGCAGCACCCGGCCGGTGACCGGCGCACGGACCTCCACCTCGGGGTCGACGACGACATCGGCGGCGCTGCGCTCGCCGGTCCCCCGGTTGCGGGTCTCGAGCACGACGGGCGCCGCCGCGGTCGGTAGCACGTCGAGATGACGGGCCCCATCGTGGTTCGACTCATGGAACCCGATCAGCTCGACCCGGGCGGAAGGATGCAGCAGCACCACGCCCTCCACGGACGCGAACGGCGTCCACGCCTGCTCGTGCACCGTTCGGGGTGGGGTCGGCGGGGGTGGCGGAGGCGCCTGGGCGGCATCGAGCGCGGGCACCTCGGTCGTGGCGGTCGACTCCGGCTCGACCTCCGGCGGATCCACCGACGTCGTCGTCGGGTCCGGGGCCGTCGTCGTCGGCGTCGTCCCCGCCGACCGGTCGAGCGCGGGCGCGCCGACCACCGTCTCGGTGTCCTGGCCCGCGGCCTGCCCGCACCCTGCCGCCACGGTGACGAGGAGCACGACGAGCAGGACCCCCGACAACGGCCTCCGCCGGTGACCGATCACCCGGACGAGGGTACCCGGAGCCGCGGCTACCCGGCCGTCGCCGTCGTGAGGTCGGGACCGACCACCACCTCGCCCCCGAAGCGACTGGCGGCGAGCGCTCGCCACTCCTCCTCGGCACCGGGGGCGATGGGCGGCACGTAGTGGGTGAGCACCAGCGTGCGCACCCCGGCCCGCTCGGCCGTCTCGGCCGCCTGCTCGACGGTCGAGTGGTAGTCGCAGATGTCCTGGATCCGCCGGTTGGGCAGCTGCCGGACGAGGTCGGCGCGGATGACCGTCTGCACGTAGAGGTCGGCCCCGGCGCACAGGTCGTCGAGCCCGGCGCAGGGCACCGTGTCCCCGGCGACCGCCGCCACGAGACCATCGCGCTCGATGCGGTAGCCCACGGTCGGCGTCACCGGCCGGTGGTCCGTCTCGTGCACCGTCACCGAAGCGCCGGCCACGTCGAAGGCGTCGCCCGGGCCGACCTCCACGACCTCGACCGCCGGCGGGTATCCAAGGTCGTCGTGGTGGGCGATCCGGTAGCGCTGGTCGAACGTGAGCATGGCCAGCACGGCCTCGACGACCTGCCGGGTCCCGGGCGGCCCCACGATCCGCAACGGCACGGGCTCGGCGGTCATGACCCAGTGCGTCGTGACGACGTCGTTGAGGTCGGTGATGTGGTCGCTGTGCAGGTGGGTCAGCAGCACGGCCGAGAGCCCGATGGGCACCACGCCCGCAGCGGCCAGCCGCATGACGACACCCCGGCCGCAGTCGACGAGCACGGTGGCCTCGCCCGCCCGCACCAGCGTCGCCGGACCGGCCCGGTCGGGGCTGGGCAGGGGGCTGCCGGTGCCCAGCAAGGTGACCGAGACGCTCACGTGGCGGCGATGAAGTCGGCGATCACCCGGGCGAGCTCCTCGCCGCGGTCCTCCTGGATGAAGTGGCCGCCGCCCTCGATCGTCGTGTGGGGCTGGCCCTCGGCGCCCGCCACCCGCCGCAGGAACACCCGCTCGCCGCCCTTGGTGATCGGGTCGCTGTCGCCGAAGGCGCAGAGGAACGGCCGCTCGAAGCGCTCCAGCACCTCCCAGGCCCGCTCGTTGGCGGCGTGGGCGGGGTCGTCGACCGAGGTCGGCACCAGCGCCGGCATGGCCCGGGCGCCCGCCTTGTACGTGTCGTCGGGGAAGGGAGCGTCGTAGGCCGCGACGGCGTCGTCGTCGAGGCCCTGCGCGCAGCCGCCGGCCACGATGCGGCCGACCGGGAACGACTCGGCCTCGCGGGCGAACGTCTGCCAGGCGAGGAAGGCGTCGGTGGGCGGGCGGTCACCGGTGGGGAGCCCGGTGTTGGCCACCACGACGCGTGCGAAGCGGTCCGGGTCGGCGGCGACCAGCCGCAGGCCGATGAGGCCGCCCCAGTCCTGCCCGAAGAAGGTGGCGTCCCGCAGGTCCAGGCGGTCGAAGACGAGCTCGGCCGTCCAGTCGACGTGGCGCTGGTAGGTGTGGTCGGCGAGCGCCGCGGGCTTGTCCGAGCGGCCGAAGCCGACGAGGTCCGGAGCGACGCAGCGGTGACCGGCGGCGACCAGCACCGGGATCATCTTCCGGTACAGGTACGACCAGGTCGGCTCGCCGTGCAGCAGCAGCACGGGTGCGGCGTCGGGCGGGCCGTCGTCAACGTAGTGGACGCGGATCCCCTCCCCCACCTCGGCGTA
>SIRW01000119.1 GCA_004366205.1 Actinomycetota bacterium
GGCTGCTGTCCGCCGGCCATCGGCGGCTGGGCTGCTGTCCGCCGGCCATCGGCGGCTGGGCTGCTGTCCGCCGGCCATCGGCGGCTGGGCTGCTGTCCGCCGGCCATCGGCGGCTACGGTCCGCGGGCGATGGACGACGGCGAGGTGCTCGGGCTCCTGCACGACACGGCAGCGGCGGTGCGCCGGGCGCTCGAGGGGGTCGAGGACTGGGGGCCGTCGGACACGGCGGGGCAGTACCGCAGCGACCTCGCCGCCGACGCCGCCGCCCTCGAGGTCCTGGTCCCCGCCGGCGTCTCGGTGCTGAGCGAGGAGACAGGCCGCCACGAGGGGGAGGGCGCCGCGGCCGGGCTGCTCGTCGTGGTCGACCCCCTCGACGGGTCGACCAACGCCGCCCACGGCATCCCCTGGTACGCCACCAGCTTGTGCGCCCTCGACCGGGAGGGGCCCCGGGTGGCGCTCGTCGTCGACCAGGCCCGCGGCACGGTCTACGAGGCGACCCGCGGCGGGGGGGCCAGGCGCGACGGCACGGCGATCCGTCCCAGCGACTGCACCGCCCTGGGCGACGCCGTCGTCGGCCTCGCCGGCCTGCCCGCCGCAGCCCTGGGGTGGCGACAGTTCCGGGCGCTGGGCGCCGCCGCCCTCGACCTGTGCCTGGTGGCGTCCGGCGCGCTCGACGCCTACGCCGACTGCAGCCGTGGCGCCCACGGGCCCTGGGACTACCTCGCCGGCATGCTGATCTGCCACGAGGCCGGCGCCATCACGGCCGACGCCGCCGGGCGCGACCTCGTTGTCACGAGCCACGCCGAGCGCCGCGCCCCGCTCGCGGCGGCGACCCCCGAGCTGCTCGCCGAGCTCCGGGACGCCCGCGCCGCTGCGTGCTGACGGGCGCGCTGCCTGCACGGCCCCTGCCTGACGGGCCGCGCCCCGCTCGCTCGGCGGCAGCCCCGGGGCCGGCCGCCGCGAGCGCAGCGGTCTCGTCACGGACCGGCGCCCATCCTTCGCCGGGTGGGTGACGACGACCCGTAGGCTCTCGGGGTGCTGAAGCGCACCCACCTCGGGCTCCTCAGGATCTTCCGGCTGCTGCCCCGCCCGACCCGGCGGCTGGTGGTTCGGAGCCTGGCCCCGTCGTTCACCGTCGGGGCCATCTGCGTGATCGAGCGCCCGGGTGGCGAGCTGCTGCTGGTGCGCCAGACCTACCGCACCCACTGGGGCTTCCCCGGTGGGCTCACCAAGCGGGGCGAGGACATCCGGGACACGGCTCGGCGCGAGGCCTTCGAGGAGGTCCGCTTCGAGATCGACCTCGTCGGCGAACCGGCCGTCGTGGTCGATCCCGGGCCCCGCCGGGTCGACGTGGTGTTCCGGGCACGGCCGGCGGCGGGCGCCGCCCTCGACGACATCCGGCCGACCTCCCCCGAGATCGTCGAGGCCCGCTGGTTCGCCGCCGACGCCCTCCCGGAGCTGCAGCAGGAGGCGGCCAACGCCCTCGTCGCGCTCGCCCGCGCCACCCACCACGAGCAGGAGCGGCGGCCGACCCCACCACCCGCCCGGTGACGGGTCGGTCCTGCCTACACTCGCACCCATGACCTCGAGCGCCGCCTGGCGGATCGAGCCGGTCGGGCCGCTGTTCGGCGACGTCTCCGTGCGAGGCTCGAAGAACGCCGTCACCAAGCACATGGTCGCCGCCCTCCTCGGGGACACCCCGAGCCAGGTGACCAACGCCCCCCAGATCGGCGACGTGGAGATCACCGCCGGCATGCTGCGGGCGCTCGGCGCCGAGGTGGCCATCGCCGAGGACGCCGTCGTCGTCGACCCCCAGGCCGACCTCGTGGGCGAGGTGCCCGTGTCGTTCACCGGCCTGAACCGCATCCCCATCCTCATGCTGGGGCCGTTGCTGCACCGGGTCGGTCACGTCACGGTTCCCCTCGTCGGCGGCGACCGCATCGGTGCCCGCCCCGTCGACTTCCACGTCAGCGCCTTGCGGGCCCTCGGTGCCGAGGTGGAGACGACCGCCGAAGGGGTCGAGGCCAAGGCCGCTCGGCTGCGCGGCGCCCGGATCCGCCTGCCCTACCCCAGCGTCGGTGGTACCGAGACCGTGCTGCTCAGCGCCGCGCTCGCCGAGGGCCGGACGGTGCTGGAGAACTCGGCCATCGAGCCCGAGGTCATCGAGCTGGCGCTGTTCCTGCAACGCATGGGTGCCCGCATCGAGCTGCGTCCTGACCGCCGGTTCGTGATCGAGGGCGTCGAGCGTCTGTCCGGCGCGAGCCACAGGATCGGCGGCGACCGGATCGAGGCCTTCAGCTACCTCATCGCCGGGCTCGCCACCGGTGGGCGCGTGCGGGTGTACGGCTGCGCCCAGGACCGGCTGGTCACGGCCATCTCCACGCTGCACCGCATGGGCGCGCGCTTCGAGATCACCGACGACTGGATCGAGGCCCGGGCCGACAAGCTCGAGCCCGCCGTCGTCCAGACCCACCCGCACCCCGGGTTCATGACCGACTGGCAGTCACCGCTGGTGGTCCTGTGCACGCAGGCCGACGGCATGTCGGTGGTGCACGAGACGGTGTTCGAGGACCGCTTCGCCTACATCGACGCCCTCCAGGCCATGGGCGCGGAGATCGAGCTGTTCGACGCCTGCCTCGGTGGGCCCGGCTGCCGCTTCCACGAGGCCGACGCGCGCCACTCCGTCGTCATCCGGGGTGGCCGCCCGCTCCACGGCGTCGAGGCGACGATCCCCGACATCCGGGCGGGCTTCGCCTACGTCATCGCCGCCGCGGCCGCCGAGGGCAGCTCCCTGCTCCACGACGTGCACCACCTCGAGCGGGGCTACAGCCGGCCCTTCGAGTCCTTCGCGGGCCTCGGCCTGCAGATCACCCGCATCGCGGGCTGACGCCGTGGCCGGGCCCGGCTCCTCCCGCCCCGCCCTGGTGGTGTCGGCCTGCCTGCTCGGGGTGCGCTGCAACCACGAGGGCCAGGCCAGCCCGTCGGCCGCGGTCCAGGCGCTGGGGGACCGGTTCCGGCTGGTGCCCGTGTGCCCCGAGTCCGCAGGCGGGCTGCCGACCCCCCGGCCCCCCGCTGAGATCCAGGCCGACGGGCGGGTGCGCACCCAGGCTGGCGACGACGTCACCGACGCCTACGAGCGGGGCGCCCGGGTCGCGCTGCGGCTCGCTGCGGAGACGGGCGCCCGGGCCGCGGTGCTCAAGGCCCGCTCGCCGTCGTGCGGGTGCCACGAGGTCTACGACGGCACGTTCAGCCGGACCCGCGTGCCCGGCGAGGGCGTCACCGCCGCGGCGTTGCGCCGCGCGGGCGTCGACGTGCGCACCGAGGAGGACGTCGAGGCCGGCGACCTCCCGCCCGACCCCGGCGGCTGACCAGCTACGCCATCAGCACAGGTCAGCGCTCGGGCCGGGCGGCGGCCTCGGCGGACTCGCGGGCGGCCCAGCCGAACACCCCCTTGGCCATGGTGGAGGTGGCGGCCTCGGTGCGCCGCCGGAACACGTCGGCGCGCACGGCGTGCACGCCCGCGTCGCCGGGCGCGGCCAGCACGGCGAGCTCGGCGAGGTGCCCGGCGAGGCGCAGCGAGGCGTCGTCCCCCGCCTCCGCCAGCGACCGCGCCCGCTCGGCGAGCCGGCCCGGCCCGCCGGCCAGCTCGGCGAGCTCGGCGGCGAGCGCCGCCTCGGGCGCGGGCTTGAGCGATGCCGGGTTGCCGTCGTACCAGCCGCCGTAGAGGCGCCACACGTTGCGAACGATGAACTCCGGCTCGTCGTACACGGGTCGCAGGTAGGGCCGGTCCATGAGGTGCTCGGGGCTGCGGACCGTGTGGATGATGTCGTTCAGCCGGACGCCCTGGTTCATGAGCTCGACGGTCTGGTCGTGGAGCGACTCGAGCAGCTCGGCGGTGTCCGACAGGGCCTGGCGCACCCGGTCGGCGCCCACGACCGGCACCCCGTGCCCCGGCAGCAGCACCTCGGGTCCGAGCTCGACCATGCGGCGCAGGGCGACGGCCCACTCGGCGGCGTAGCGCTGCACCTTCTGCGGGTTGCCGGCGTTGGGTGTCGCCCAGATGAACAGGTCGCCGCAGCAGAGCACCCGGTGCTCGGGCACCCACGTCCACGTGTGGTCGTCGGTCTCGCCCCGGGCGTGGTGCAGCTCGAAGGTGGTGCCGCCCACCTCGACGTCGGCCCGGTCCCGGTAGGTCGCATCGGGGTAGCGGTACTCCGTCGGCCACTGCAGCCCGGGCACGCCGAACTGGCGCTGGTTGATGACGCCGTTGTAGCCGGCGGTGAGCACGTAGCGGTCGAAGCGGGCCGGCAGGGCCTCGTGGGCGAGCACGCGGGGGGGCGGCCAGCCCCGCTCACCCGCCTCCTCCTCGAACACGGGCACGCCGAAGACGTGGTCGATGTGGCCGTGGGAGTAGATGGCGGTGTCGAGGTGCTCGCCGGTCCAGGCCCGCACCTGCCCGTGCACGTGCCGGGCCAGGAAGGGGCTGCCGGTGTCGACGAGGACGAGCCCCCCGCCCGTGGAGAAGGCGGTCACGTTGGCGAGGGAGCGCACGAAGGCGACGCCCGGCTGCACCTCGACGAGCGCACCGTCGCCGGCGGTCACGGGATGGTGCTCCTCGACGGCGAGCTCTCCACGCCACAGCTTGTCGGCGATCTCGAGGACGTCCATCGGCTGCCTCCCTCGGCCCGCGATCCGCGGCCGCACCCTAGGCCGAACCCGTGCCGGGCAGGGTGCGACCGGTAGGTTGACGCCATGTCCGACGACCCCACCCGATCGGGTGAGGCGCTGAGCCGGCGGACCGAGCGCAACCTGGTGCTGCGGCTGGGTGCCGCCAACCTGGCCGGCGCCACGGTGGTCTTCACGTACTTCACGTTCCTGTCGAGCCCCCTGCTGGGCGACACCGGGGCGCCAACCCGCGCCGAGCGGTTGCGGGTGGTGGTTCTGTTCGCCGTCTTCGTGGTGGTCGTCGCTCTGGTCGGCTACCGAGCGATCCGCCAGACCTTCGCACCGGTCCGCCGCTGGCTCGGCGAAGGCCGGGAGCCCAGCCATGACGAGCAGCTCACCGTCCTGCTGCAGCCCTGGCTGCTCACCATCCGGGTCTTCGGGTTCTGGATCGTCGGGGCCGTCGTGTTCGGGGTGGCGGAGGTGCTGCTCGTCGGGCAACCGGTCCTCGAGGGTGTCCGCGTGGGCTTCGGGGCGCTCGTCGGCGGGCTCACCTCCGGAGCGCTCGGGTTCCTGCTGATCGAGCGGAACCTGCGCCCGGTGTTCGCCCGGGCGCTCGCTGGTGGCACCGCCCCGCTTCCGGCGGCGCTGCGCGTGCGGGCGCACCTGCTCGTCTCGTGGGCGGTGGGATCGGCGATCCCGCTGGCGATCATCGCCCTGGTCCCGTTCGGCGAGCGGGCCCACGACACCGGGTTCAGCCTCGTGCAGGTGTCGACGCTGGCCGTCATCGGCCTGGTGTCGGGCGGGCTGATCATGCTGCTCGCGGCCGACGGGCTGAGCGAGCGCCTGCGGGTGGTCCGCCGGGCCCTGCACCGGGTGGAGCAGGGCGACATCGACGTCCACGTCGAGGTCGACGAGGGCGGCGAGATCGGCATGCTGCAGGCCGGGGTGAACCGCATGGTGGAGGGCCTGCGCGAGCGGCGGCGCCTCGAGGACCTCTTCGGCCGCCACGTCGGAGTTGAGGTGGCCCGCCAGGCCGTCGAGCAGGGTGTGCGGCTGGGCGGGGAACGGCGGGAGGCGAGCGTGCTGTTCGTCGACCTGGCCCGCTCGACCGAGCTGGCCGCCACGCGGCCGCCCGAGGAGGTCGTCGAGATCGTCAACGCCCTGTTCGGGGCCGTCGTCGCGGCGGTGAGCGCCGAGCAGGGCTGGGTCGACAAGTTCGAGGGTGACGGCGCGCTGTGCGTCTTCGGCGCCCCCACCGCGCTCGCCGACCACGCCGACCGGGCGCTGCGGGCGGCGTGCGGCCTGCGACGGCGCATCGACGCCCTCGCCCGGCACGAGCCCGCACTCGACGTCGGCATCGGGGTCTCGTCGGGCACCGTCGTCGCCGGCAACATCGGCTCCGAGGAACGCCACGAGTACACCGTCATCGGCGATCCGGTGAACGAGGCGGCTCGGCTGACCGAGCTTGCCAAGACCCGTGCTGAGCGGGTCGTGGCGTCCGGACGGACGATCGGCGCCGCGGCCGACGCCACCGGGTGGGTGCCGGTCGGCGAGGTCGAGCTCCGGGGCCGTACCACCCCGACCCTGGTGTACGTGCCGGCCGAGCCCGCGGGGGTGGCCCCGGACACCGAGTCCGCCCGGGTGCCCGGCTTCGACGACGCCTGGGCCAAGATGGAGCCTCCCCGCCGGGGCGCTTAGCTCAGCTGGCGAGAGCACCTCCCTTACAAGGAGGGGGTCGGGGGTTCGAGTCCCTCAGCGCCCACGATCGTTGACCTGCGGTCTTCCCTCGGAGCTGTGGCCCATGCGCTCGGTCGGAAGGCGGCGGGGCCGCGTGGAGGCCGCGGGATTCGCGCAGGATCTCGTCGAGGCCCGCGGCGATGTTGCTGTCGAGGCCGTCGTAGAGGTGGCCGTAGCGGTCGAGGGTGACGATGACGGAGCTGTGGCCCATGCGCTCTTGGATGGCCTTGGGGTGGGCGCCTTGGCGGATGGCGAGGGCGACGGCGGTGTGGCGCAGGTCGTGGAACCGGAGGCCCTCGAGGCCGGTGGCGGCGGTGGCCGGGCTCCAGACGCGGCGCCGGAAGTTGGAGCGGCGCATGGGGTCGCCGTGGGGTGTGGGGAACGCGAGGCCGCTGCGGGTGAGGGAACCCGGGAACCGGCCGCTCACGCGTCCGGGAACCGGCCCGATTCTTCGGACACACCTTGGGAGGTTCCCCTCCGGGGAACCTCCCGCACCACCACGCCGCCCCGTGACGCCCCCGCCCTTCTTCCTTTCGCCGCCTCCCGGGGCACGCCGCTGTCGCCCGAGCGATCGCCGGGATCGACGAGGACGCCTGGGTCGACATCGACTACACCCCCGGCGGGGTGGCCCAGGTCGCGGAGTGCGACTACCGGGGCCGGCGCCTCGTGGTGCGCCGCACCCGTTTCACCGACGCCGCCCAGGCCCGCCTGTTCCCCGACTGGCGCCATCACGCCTTCCTCACCGACCTCGATGGCGACGTCGTGGAGGTCGACGCGTTCCACCGCCACCACGCCGTGGTCGAGCTCGCCATCCGTGACCTCAAGGAAGGCTCCGGGCTCGAGCACCTCCCCTCGGGGCGGTTCTGGGCCAACAGCGCCTGGCTGCAATGCGCGGTGCTGGCCCACAACCTCATCCGCTGGACCGCCACCCTCGGCCAGGCCGCCCCGCCCGATCAGCTCACCGTCGCCCGCACCGTCCGCCAGCGGCTCATCACCATCCCCGCCCGACTGGTGAACCGCTCCGGTGTCCTCACCCTGCGCGGCCCCGCCCGCTGGCCATGGGCCCACCAGTTCACCCTGCGCCTCCAACGGCTCCGGGCCCTACCCGCCCTCTGCTGAACACCGACCCCGCGGGCAGGCGTCCCCGCAGCCGCACCACCCAGACGCTGACAACCAGCACCAGCCCCTCCGGCCTCACCCGCCGCGCCCAACCTCGGCGATGTCCCGGCCCGAACCGAACAGCTCATGGATCTCGGCGCGGATGGCGTCAGTGGGCGATACTCGTGCTGGCACGGGTGTAGGTCTCCTTCCTGAGTTGGGAAGCTCTAGAAGGAACCTACGCCCTGGCCGCTTTTACACCGTCGATGGGACGCCACCGATGTTCTCCTCGCGCCGGGTCAACGGCTGACCGGCTGCATCCCAGAAGCTGCCGCGCCGCCCGGGTAGGCCGGACCCATGTGCCGTTCGTCCGATCCAATCGTGCAGCCCGCCGAGCCGCTGAAGCGGCGCAATCGGGCTCCATCGGGACGGAGAGGGCTGGTACCGGCAAGGGCGCCAGCGATGGCGCCGGCAGGACCCGAGGTGCCCCGTGGCTCGTGCGAACGAGGGAGGCGTACGCTGGAAGGTGTGAGCGACGCCGCCCGCCACGAGGACACGCCACACGGGACATCGCTGTTGCCGTTTGACCTGACCGAGGATCAGCTCGCAGCCGCGCCGGTGCTTGCCTCGATCGACACGCTGGTGATCGAAGAGCTGTCCGAGGACGAGGACGACGCGTTCGCTGCTGCTCTCGATCGGTGAGGGTCCTCGTCGACACCGGTGTCTTCAGTGCCTCGCTGAGCCGTCGTCGACGCTCCCGCCTCGAACAGGCTGTCGGGGCGATGGCCGGCAACCAGGTCTTTCTGGCGGCCGTGACGGTGAGCGAGCTCCGCTACGGGGCGCTCGTTGCCGGTTGGGGTGACTCCCGGCGAGGGCGCTTGGAGGAAGCGATCAAGGCGACCACGGTTGTTCCCGTCAGCGACGCTCTCCTGACCGCCACGGCCAAGCTCCGGGTCCACGGGCTCTCCTTCGGCGACGCCCCGGCCCCGTCCTGTCAACAGCGCCCACCGTCGTTGCCGAGGCGGCTGGGCCGCCGAGCCCGGATCCGACGGGGAGAGGTCGCCGGACCCGGGACCGGTGGCGGGGTGGGTCCGG
>SIRW01000120.1 GCA_004366205.1 Actinomycetota bacterium
CCCGCCAGCGGCTCAACCGGCCCGGCCGGCGCGCCCCACCGCCAGGGAGGTCACGAACGTCCCGAGGATCCGGAGCCCGGCGGCGCCGGACTTCTCGGGGTGGAACTGCGTGGCCCACAGCGCGCCCCGCTCGACGGCGGCCGCGACAGGGCCGCCGTAGTCGCACGTGGCCACCACGCCCTCCCCGCCGGGCTCGGCCGCGTAGGAGTGCACGAAGTAGACCCACACCGGGTCCTCGACCTCGGCGAGCATGCGGCTCTCGGCGGCGGTGCGATCGAGCGTGTTCCACTGCATCTGCGGCACCTTCACCTCGTCGGGCAGGCGGCGGACCGCGCCATGCAGCACACCGAGGCCGGGCACGTAGGGGTCCTCGTCGCTCGACTCGTACAGCATCTGCATGCCCACGCAGATCCCGAGGAACGGCCGGCCCGCCTCGATGGCCTCGAGGGCCGCCCGGTCGAGCTCGGCGTCGCGCAGCGCCTGCATGCACCGCCCGAACGCGCCCACGCCCGGGAGCACGACGCCGTCGGCGGCGGCGATCACGGTGGCGTCGGCCGTGAGCCGGGCGTCCGCGCCCACCCGCTCCAGAGCCTTCTGGGCCGACCGCAGGTTCCCGATGCCGTAGTCGAGCACCGCGACCAGCGGCCGCCGTCCGTCGCTCACGCCAGGACGCCCTTGGTCGACGGGACGCCGCCGCCCTCGACCCGCACGGCGTCGCGCAGGCAGCGGGCCACGCCCTTGAAGGCGGCCTCGATCACGTGGTGGGTGTTGCGGCCCGCCTTGAGGCGCACGTGCAGGGTGATGGCGGCGGCCGTGGCGAACGAGCCGAAGAAGTGCTCGGCCAGCTGGGGGTCGAACGGCGGCGTGCCCAGGGGCAGGACCTCCCCGAAGGGCACGTCGTAGGCGATGAACGGCCGGCCCGACAGGTCGAGGGCGACCTCGACGAGCGCCTCGTCGAGCGGGAACAGGCCGCTGGCGAAGCGGCGCACGCCCGCCTTGTCGCCGAGGGCCTCCCGGAACGCCTCGCCGAGCGTGATGGCGGTGTCCTCGACCGTGTGGTGGGCGTCGATCTCGACGTCGCCGTCGGCCTTCACGGTCAGGTCGAACCCGCCGTGGCGGCCGAGCTGGTCGACCATGTGGTCGAAGAACGGCACGCCGGTCGCGACCTCGGTGACCCCCGAGCCGTCGAGGTCGATGGCCACCTCGATGGTGGTCTCCTTGGTCGTGCGGGTGCGCCGGGCGGTCCGGGCGGCGGGTGCGGGACTCACGTGAGCACCTCCGACAGGGCAGCGAGGAAGGCGTCGTTCTCGGCCGGGGTGCCCACGGTGACACGTAGGCAGCCCTCGAGGCCAGGCCAGGACGCGCAGTTGCGCACGAGGACCGAGCGGTCGAGCAGGCCCTGCCACACGTCGTCGCCCGAGCGGTCCCGGGGCCGGAACAGGATGAAGTTGGCGGCCGACGGCCACGTGTCGACGGGCAGCCCGGCGAGGGCGGCGGCCAGCCGCTCGCGCTGCTCGACGAGGGCCGCGACCCGGGCCTGCATCTCGGCGCCGTGGCGGAGCGCCAGCCGGCCGGCGATCTGCTGGGCGACGTCGAGGTGGTACGGCAGCACGACCTTCTCGAGCTCGGCGACGAGCCACGACGGGCCGATCAGGTAGCCCAGGCGCAGGGCCGCCATCGACCACGTCTTGGAGTAGGTGCGGGTGACGACCAGCGGCCGGTCCTCGTCGACGAGCGTGCGCGCGCTCCAGGGCGCGAACTGCCCGTAGGCCTCGTCGACCACGACGACGCCGGGCGCCAGGTCGACGACGGCGCGGATGGTGTCGGGCGCCTCGAGCAGGCCGGTGGGGTTGTTGGGCGAGCACACGAACGTGATGGCCGGCTCGTGCCTGCCGAGCACGCGCCGCACCTCGTCGAGGTCGAGCAGGAGGTCCCCGGTGCGGCCGCCCTGGACCACGGCCGTGCCGGCCACGGCGGCGATGTGGGCGTGCATCCGGTACGTCGGCTCGAACAGCGCGGCGGTCCGGCCGGCGCCGCCGTAGGCCAGGCACACGGACTGGATGACCTCGTTGGAGCCGTTGGCGGCCAGCACCTGGTCAGGCTCGACCCCTTCGTGCTCGGCGATGGCCGCCCGCAGCGCCGTGGCCGCCCGGTCGGGGTAGCGGTGGAAGTCGACCTCGGCGAGCTCGGCCAGCAGCTCGGCGCGCCACGCGGTGGGCGGGCCCTCGGGCGCCTCGTTGGTGTTCAGCCGCACGGCGACGTCGACCTGCGGGGAGTGGTAGCCCTCGAGGGCGCGCAGGTCGTCGCGGACCCCCGGGCGGGCCCGCTCAGCCATGCCCGCCCTGGCGGCGCAGGCGGATCGACTCGGCGTGGGCGGGCAGGCCCTCGGCGTCGGCGAGCGCCTCGACGTGCTCGCCGAGGCCGGCGAGCGCCTCGGCGCCCAGGCCCACCACGTGGATGTGCTTCACGAAGTCGTCGACCCGCAGGGCCTCGGCGAAGCGGGCGGTGCCGTGGGTGGGCAGAACGTGGTTGGGGCCGGCGATGTAGTCACCGACGGACGCGGGCGCCCACGGCCCGCAGAACACGGCGCCGGCGTGGCGTACCCCCGCCAGCAGCGCCTCGGGGTCGGCGACCAGCAGCTCGAGGTGCTCGGGGGCGATGGCGTTGGCCACGGCGATGGCCTGGTCGGGCCCGTCGCAGAGCACGGCGTAGCCGCCCTGACCGAGGGTCGCCTCGATGTCGGTGCGCCGGGGCGAGGCGGCCACGAGCGCGGCGACCCGGTCGGTGACGGCGTCGGCCACCGACTCGTCCCAGGTGACGAGCCAGGCCAGCCCGTCGGGCCCGTGCTCGGCCTGCACGACCACGTCGATGGCCGCCCAGTCGACCGGGACGGAGTCGTCGGCCACGACGACCACCTCGGAGGGCCCCGCGAACGACGACGGCACGCCCACCACGCCCGCGACCTCGCGCTTGGCGACCGCCACGTAGACGTTCCCCGGGCCGACGATCACGTCGACGGGCCGGACCGACGCCGTGCCGAACGCCATGGCGGCCACGGCCTGGGCGCCGCCGACCCGGTACACCTCGTCGACACCGGCGACGGCGGCCGCCGCCAGGACCTCGGCGGGCACGCCACCGTCGGGCCCCGGCGGCACGCACAGGGCGACCTCCCGCACACCCGCCACCCGCGCGGGCACCGCGGTCATCAGCACGGTCGAGGGGTACCGCGCCCGCCCCCCGGGCACGTAGAGGCCCGCCCGGTCGACGGGCCGGCGCAGCTCCCGCACGGTCACGCCGGCCCGCTCGTGGGTCGCGGGATCGTGCACCTGCGCCCGGTGGTAGGCCGCGATGGCGTCGTGCGCCGCCTCCAGCGCGGCGCGCAGCGCCGGCGCCACCCGCTCGGGCGCGCCCTTCACGTCCTCGGGCGGGACCCGGACGTCGTCGATGCGCACCCGGTCGAACCGCTCGGTCAGGTCCCGCAGGGCCTCGTCGCCCCGCTGCCGCACGTCGGCGATGATCGTGCGGACGGCCTCGACCACCGCGGCCTCGTCGCCCCCGGCGGGCGGGCGGGGCAGCACCCGGACGAGGTCGTGGTGGTCGCCGGGCACGCCGCGGAGGTCGAGACGTCGGAGCATGCGACCGGCGATCGTACCGGCGGCCCCGGCGGTGACCCCCATCCGTTTCGGGTAGACCGGGCCCATGAGCACGGGATCGGAGCTCTCCTCGCTGGCGAGCAGCCTCGACGACGTCACCCGCCGGATCACCGCCCTGGCCGATCAGCTCTCGGGCACCGACCGCGACGACGTCGCCCATGAGCTCTACGAGGTCGAACGGGGCCTGCAGCACGCCACCCGGCGCCTGGAGAAGGTGGTCGCCGCGTTGGGCTCCTGACGTGGGAGCATGGACGGGTGAGCCGACGGGCGGGGCTGACCCGAGGGCGACGGGCCCGCGGAGCGCTGGTGGCGCTGACGGCGCTGCTGCTCGCCGGGGCGTGTGGCGACGACGGCGCCGCCGGCCCGCCCTCACCAGTGGACACCGTCCCGGCCTTCCACGAGGAGGCCGCCGCGGTGTACGCCGCCGTGATCCGCCACGTCCACGAGCAGGAGGCCGGCGACGCGGCGCGCATCTTCGTGCGCTCCCGCGTCGGCGGCGAGCGGGGCGACGAGGAGGCGGTGACGATCCCGCTCGGCATGCAGGTCGAGCTGGTCGACCGGCTCGCCGACGTCGCCCCGCTGGACTTCGTCGACAACCCCGAGGAGGTGATCGAGGACGACGACGCCGAGACCGGCGAGCTCCGGCACCACGGGGTGCTGCTGCGCCTCGGGCACATCGACTGGGTGGGCGACGACCGCGCCCGGGTCCACGTCGCTTTGTACCGCACCCGGGACCGGGCGCACGAGGCGACCTACGAGGCCGTCCGTGCGGGCGACGAGTGGGTGGTGGCGGCCACCGACGAGCCCGACGGCGCCGACGGCGGAGCCACCGGGGCCTGAGCAATGGGCCCGAAAACGCCGGACGGCGCCCGGAGGACCGGGCGCCGTCGGCGGGAACGACCGGTCGGCGGAAACCGGATCGCCCCTTCCGAACCAGGTGGCGGGAACCTGGTTGGCACCTTCGACGCTACACCCTTTTCCTCCGAACGGGAACGTCCGCCGAGGGGCAGAAATCGGACAGCACGCACGACCCGCACCGTGGCCGCCGGGCGAGGCACACCCGGCGCCCGTGCTGGATCATCCGCAGGCTGAACGCGCCCCGCTCGGCCGCGGGGATCATGCGGTTGAGCTCGAGCTCGACCTTCACCGGGTCGGTCTCGGTGGTGAGCCCGAGGCGGCGGCTGAGCCGCCCCACGTGGGTGTCCACCGGCAGCCCCGGCTCGCCCAGGGCGACGCTGCGCACCACGTTGGCGGTCTTGCGCCCGACGCCGGGGAGCGCGACCAGGTCGCGCATGGCGGCGGGCACCACCCCGTCGTGCCGGTCGATGAGGGCCGCGGCCATGCCCAGCAGGTTTCGGGCCTTGCTGCGGAAGAACCCGGTCGTGCGGATGACCTCCTCCAGCTCGGCGGGGTCGGCGCCGGCCAGGTCCTCGGGTGTGGGCCAGCGCCGGAACAGCTCGGGTGTGACCATGTTCACCCGCTCGTCGGTGCACTGGGCGGACAGGATCGTCGCCACGAGCAGCTCGTAGGGGTTGCGGTGGTCCAGCGCGCAGGCCGCGTCGGGGTACTCCTCGGCGAGCCGCCGGTGGGTCTCCCGGGCGCGGCCGGCGGGGCTGCGGGGGCGGGCCATGGGGCCACAGGGTACGGCCGGGTACGGTGCCGGCCGTGCCCCGTCTGGAGATCAAGCACGACCTCACGCCCGAGGACCGGGCGGCCGTCGAGGACCTGCTGACGGTGGCCCAGGCGGCCGACGGGCACCCGCCGCTCGACGAGCACCGCTGGCTCGACATGGCCGAGGGAGGCCGCCTCGCCCACCGGGGCCTGGTGGCGTGGAAGCCCGGCCACGACCACCCGGTGGGCTACGCCCAGGTGAGCCGGGGCCGGTCGAGCTGGGCGGTGGACCTGGTGGTGGACCCCCACCACCGCCACGACCTCGAGGGCGTGGGCGCGGACCTGCTGGGCGCCGCCCTCGACGAGGTGCGGGCCGCCGGCGGCGGCCACGTCCACTTCTGGGTGAGCCGGCCCACGGCGGTGCACGACCGCATCGCCGCGGCCGCGGGCCTCGCGCCCGGCCGCCAGCTGCTGCAGCTCCGGGTGCCGCTGCCCCTCGACGACCGACCCGCGATCAGCACCCGGCCGTTCCGCCCCGGCGACGCAGGCGACGAGGAGGCGTGGCTGGCTGTCAACAACCGGGCCTTCCACTGGCACCCCGAGCAGGGCGGCTGGGACCGCACCACGCTGCGCGAGCGGGAGGCCGAGCCCTGGTTCGACCCCGAGGGCTTCCTGCTGCACGAGCGCGACGGCCGGCTCGCCGGCTTCTGCTGGACGAAGGTCCACGCCGACCACGACCCCCCGCTGGGCGAGATCTACGTCATCGCCGTCGACCCCGACTTCCAGGGCCTGGGTCTGGGCCGCCAGCTCGTCCTCGCCGGCCTCGACCACCTGCACCGCCGGCGGGGCACGCCGATCGGCATGCTCTACGTCGACGCCGGCAACACCCCAGCCGTCGCGCTCTACCGCTCGATGGGCTTCGCCACCCACCACGTCGACCGCGCCTACGTCGGCGACGTGCCCCCGGACGTGGGCGGCGGTGGCGCCTGACCGTACGCTCGGTGCGTGGCCGCCAGCCGCTACGACCTCGATCGCGCCGCCCTCGCCGCCCTGCTGGCGGGCGAGCCCGCGTACCGCGCCCGCCAGGTCTGGGACGGGCTGCACCGGCGGGCCGCCGAGCCGGCCGAGATGACCGACCTGCCGGCTGCGCTTCGGACCCGGCTGGACGAGGCCCTGCCCCCGGCGCTCACGCTCGTGGCCGAGTCGACGAGCGACGGGGGCGACACCGTCAAGTGGCTGTGGCGGCTGGCCGGCGGCGACCGGGTCGAGACCGTGCTCATGCTGTATCCCGACCGGGCGACGGTGTGCGTGTCCAGCCAGGCCGGCTGCGCCATGGCGTGCGGGTTCTGCGCCACCGGCCAGGCCGGGTTCAGCCGGCACCTCACCACGGGCGAGATCGTCGAGCAGGTGGTGCGCGCCGTGCGCCGGGCCCGGCCCCGCCGGCTGTCGAACGTCGTGTTCATGGGCATGGGCGAGCCGCTGGCGAACTACGACGCCACGTGGGCCGCCGTCGAGCGCATCCACGACGACCTCGGCCTGTCGGCCCGGAGCATCACCGTGTCGACCGTCGGCGTCGTCCCCGGCATCCGCCGGCTGGCGACCGAGTCGCTGCCGGTGAACCTGGCGGTGTCGCTGCACGCCGCCAACGACGCTCTGCGCGACGAGCTCGTGCCGCTCAACCGGCGCTACCCCATCGCCGCCGTCAGCGAGGCGTGCCGGGAGTGGATCGCCGCAACGGGCCGGCGCCTGTCGTTCGAGTGGGCGCTGATCGCCGGCGTGAACGACCGCTTCTCCGACGCCGCCGAGCTCGCCGCGGTCGCCCTGCCGCTGCGGGCGCACGTGAACCTCATCCCGCTGAACCCCACGCCGGGGTACGCCACGCCGGGCACGCCGCCGGCGCGGGTGCGGGCGTTCCGGGACCGGCTGCGCGCCCACGGGGTGAACGCCACGATCCGCCGCAACCGCGGCACCGACATCGACGCGGCGTGCGGGCAGCTCGCCGCCGGCTCCCGGCCGGCCGCCGTGGAGGTCGTCAGGCGTCCCGGGTGAGCCGGCGCCCGGCGGTGCTCGCCCGACCGCTGACGCCGCCGGTGGTCACCGGCAGAGGACCGTGAGGCGGTCGCCCACCCGGATGGCGTCGACGAGCACCTCAGGATCGCGCACGACGCCGCCGGGCCACACGACCGACCGCACGAGGGTGCCCCGCACCTCGGCGCCCCGCCCCACGACCGACCGCCCGCCGGACGCCGCCAGGTTGGCGGCGAGGTAGTCGTGCGGCCGGTCGCAGGGGATGAACGGGCCGCTGTAGCCGACCGTCTCGAGGCGGCCCGCGCCGGCCGCGGCCCGCCACGACACCTCGTACAGCCCGGTCGGTTCGGCCGCCAGCCCCCGGATCTCCGACCAGGGCATGAGGCTGGCGACGACCCCCACGTCCGGCCCGAGCCCGCCCGCACCGTCGCCGTGGACCAGGACCCGCACGCGCTCGCCGTCCCACCCCGCCACGAACGCGCCCAGGTCGGCCTGGTGCCACGTGTCGGCGTTGACGACCAGGGCCGCCTCGCCGGCCAGCCAGTCCCGCAGGTGCCCGAGCGCGCCGGCGGTGCCGAGCGCCTCGTCGGGCTCGATCGACAGGTGCACGCGCCCGGCCAGGTGCGCCTCCATGAGGGCGCGGCCGTGGTGGACGTTGACGGCGACACGGGGGGTGACGGCGGCCACGTGCGCCAGGGCGATGTCGACGAGCGGGACGTCGTCGACAGGGCACAGCGCCTTGGGCCGGTGCCGGGTGAGGGGCTGCATCCGGGTCCCGGCACCGGCGGCGAGCACGACCGCTGCCAGACTGTCAGGCATGGAGACCCGCCGGTGGACGAACCCCTCGCTGCCTCAGACACTGCAGATCGCCGTGTTCCTGCTGTACTTCCGGGCGGTGATGGGCCTGCTGTTCGGGCTGGCGTTCGGCCTGATCGGCCTGCTCATCGTGGTGGCCATGGCGGCGTCGGGCTTCGGGATCGCCAACGAGAAGCGCTGGGCCTACCACCTCGGCGTGGGCGTGGCGTGCTTCGCGCTCCTGCCCGTGGCGGTCGCCGTCGGCACCGGGTCCATCGGGCTGCTCACTCTGCTGCGCATCGACTACGCCCTGCGGCTGGCGTTCGACA
>SIRW01000121.1 GCA_004366205.1 Actinomycetota bacterium
AAGTAGGCCCAGGCCGCGGGCGACCTCGAGGCCCTGCGAGCCCGGGGCCTGCGGGCGGCGCGGGTGGCGCTCGACGACCTCTTGGCGGTGGCGGCGACGTGAGGCTGGGCATGGTCGGGCTCGGGCGGATGGGCGCCAACATGGCCGAGCGGCTGCGCCGCCACGGCCACGAGGTCGTGGGGCTCGACCACGACCCCGGCGCCGGCGACGTCGCCAGCGCGCCCGAGCTCGTCGCCGCCCTCGGCGAGCGGCCCCGCCTGGTGTGGCTGATGGTGCCCGCCGGGGCGCCGGTCGACGACGTCCTAGGCGAGCTCGGACCGCTGCTCGACGCGGGCGACGTCGTGGTCGAGGGCGGCAACTCGTCGTACCATGACTCGATCCGCCGGGGCCGGGCCCTCGCCGAGCGGGGCGTCGGGTTCGTCGATGCCGGGGTCAGCGGCGGCGTCTGGGGTCTGGACGAGGGCTACTGCCTCATGGTCGGTGGCGACCCCGACCACGTGGCCGTCGCCCAGCCGGCCTTCGACGCCCTGGCGCCCGAAGGCGGGTTCGTCCACGCCGGACCGCTCGGCGCCGGCCACTTCGTCAAGATGGTCCACAACGGCGTGGAGTACGCCCTGATGGAGGCCTACGCCGAGGGCTACGAGCTGCTCGCGGCGGCGGACCTGGTCGCCGACGCGGACGCGTGCGTGCGGGCCTGGCGGCACGGCAGCGTGGTGCGCTCGTGGCTGCTCGACCTCCTCGAGCTCGCCTTGGAGGACGACCCCGGCCTGGGCGGCGTCCGGGGGCGGGCCGCCGACTCCGGCCACGGGCGGGGGACCGTGCAGGCCGCCGTCGAGGCCGGCGTGCCCGTACCGGCCATCAGCGCCGCCCTGTTCGCCCGCTTCGCATCGCAGCAGGACGACTCACCCGCCATGCGGGTGATCGCCGCGCTCCGCCACCGCTTCGGCGGCCACGCCTACGACGAGCGGGCCTGATCGCCGGCTGGCAGCCCGCTGGCGCCCGCCGCCGGCGATCTCGAGGTCCTGGCACCTCGGGTTCCGGCGCGGTGAGCCTCGAGTCGGGACGGGGTAGGGGATCGACCATGCAGGGTGAGGTCCGGATCGTGGACGACGTGCCCGGCGCCTTCGCCGAGGTGGTGCGCGACGCGCTCGCCGCCGCCGGCGGGCGGGCCACGCTGGCGGTCTCCGGTGGTGCGACCGCCCGGCGGTGCTACGAGCGGCTCGCCGGCACCGACGGCGTGCCCTGGGAGCGGGTGGAGGTGCTCGTCGGCGACGAGCGCTTCGTGCCGGTCGACCACGAGGACTCCAACGAGGGCATGGCCCGGGCCGCCCTGCTCGACCGCGTCCCGGTGGCCGCCGTGCACTCGATGACCGCCGCGGGGTCGACGCCGGAGGAGGCGGCGGCCGCCTACCAGGAGGTCGTCGCCCGCTTCGACGCTCTCGACGTGGTGCACCTCGGCCTCGGCGAGGACGCCCACACGGCGTCGCTGTTCCCCGGGGCCGCCGAGCTCGACGAGACCACACGGCTGGTCGTCGCCGCCGAGCACCCCGATCACCCGCACCCCCGCGTCACCTTCACGTTCCCGGCCATCGCCCGGGCCCGCCTCGCGGTGGTCACGGTCGAGGGGGCACCGAAGGCCGAGGCCCTCGCCCGGGTCCGGGCGGGCGACGACGTGCCCGCGGCGCGGGTGCGAGCCGGGCGGGTGCTGTGGCTGGTCGACCCCGCGGCCGGCGCCGGGTAGCCGGCGCCACCCCTACTCGGGGATCACCCGGGCCAGCTGGGCGACCGTGCGGTAGACGGCCTCGGCCGGGCCGATCTCGTCGGGCCGCAGGAGGTTCGCCATGATGCGCAGCACCCAGTCCATGAGCGTCTCCGAGCGCATGCCGATGCGCGTGAGCTCCCGCATGAGGGCGGGCCGGCCGATGATCTGGGCGAAGTGCCGGGCGACCTTGAAGTACAGGCCGTACTCGGCCTCCAGCCACTCGGGGTAGCGCCGCAGCGCGAGCCCGTTCCCCGTGGCCAGGGCCTCGCTGAGGACCTCGGCGGCCTTGCGGCCCGTCTCGTACGCGTAGTCGATGCCCTCGCCGTTGAACGGGTTGACCGAGCCGGCGGCGTCGCCGACGGCGAGCCAGGTGGGACCGGCCTTCGGGCCGACCGAGCCGGCCATGGGCAGGCGCCCGCCGGTGGGCTCAGAGACCCGAGCCTCGGGTGAGAACCCCCAGTAGGACGGGGCGGTGGCGGCGAACTCCTCCATGAGCACGGAGGTGTTCACCTTCTTCCAGTCCCGGAACGTCGACAGCAGCCCCACCCCCACATTGACGGTGCCGTCGCCCACCGGGAACACCCAGCCGTAGCCGGGAAGCGCGTTGCCCGCGCGGTCGCGCAGGTCGAGGGCGCTCTCGATCCAGGGGTCGTCGTGGCGCGGGCTCTCGTAGTAGCAGCGGATGGCCATCCCCTGCGGGTAGTCCCGGTTGCGGGTCGTGCCGAGCGCCCGGCCGAACCGGGAGTTCGCCCCGTCGGCCACCACGACGTAGCGGGCCCGGACCTCCTCGACGGCGCCGGTCTCGGTGCGGCGGATCGCCGCCCCCGCCACGAGGCCCCGGTCGTAGACGGGTGCCGTGGCCTCGGCGCCCTGCCACATCACCGCTCCCGCCTTGACCGCCCGCTCGGCCACCAGGGCGTCGAGGTCGCGCCGGCGCACCACGTAGCCATGGGCCGGGAACACAGGGTGCTCGGGCCAGCGCAGCTCCAGCGTGATGCCATGCGCCACCGCCCGCAGCCCGTCGAACCGGTGGTGGGCCTCGAGCGCCTCCGCCAGGCCCATGTCGGCCAGCTGCTTGACGGCCCGGGGGGTGAGGCCGTCGCCGCACGTCTTGTCGCGGGGGAAGCGCTTGCGCTCCACGACGAGCACGTCGTGGCCGGCCTCGGCCAGCCACAGCGCGCAGGACGATCCCGCCGGGCCCCCGCCGACGACGAGCACGTCGTGGCGGTGCATGCCGGCCGCTACTGCCCGCCCTCGCCGCCGGCGCCCTCGCCGCCGGCGCCCTCGGCCGTCTCGTCGAGCTCGTCCTCCTCGGGCGGTTCCTCACCGGCGAGGAACCGCTCGTAGATCACGACCGCCCGCAGCTCCTCCTCGCTGAGCTGGCCGCCGAAGCCGGGCATGGCGCCCGTGCCCACGTCGCCCGCTGCCCCGTAGGGCTCGCCGGCGACGGAGCCCTCGGCCACGAAGGTGAGCTGCTCGTCGAAGTCGGGGAACGTCTCGAGCAGCTGCGGGTCGGCGAGCGCGGGCGCCACGCCGCCGCCACCGGTGGCGCCGTGGCACGCTGCGCAGTTGGCCACGAAGAGCTCCTCGCCCAGCGCCAGCACCCCGACGGTCTCCTCGTGCTCGGTGAGCACACCCACGTAGACGATCGCCCACAGCGGGAGCACGGCGAGCACCGAGAGGGCCCACACGGGGATCCGGGGCCGGCTCTGCGCGGCGACCACCACAGCGGGGACGGGCTCGGGCTCGGGGGCGGGCGCGGGCGGGGCGGCGGGCGCCGCCGGGGCGGGGGTGGCCGCCGCCGGCTGCTCCTCGGCCGCCTCCGCCTTGGCCGGGGCGGCCGGCTTGGCCTCGCCGCCTTCGTCGCCGGTGCTCAGACCCAGGGCGGCCCGTCGCTCTCGGGAACGCTGCAGCAGGTGCTCGGGAACTTCGGTCAACGGGCCCTCCGTGCGGGTCTGGTGCGGGTGCCGGGCGCCGGCCCGGCGGGCACGCGGGCGAGCATAGGTGCCCGGCGCCGGGCGGGGCCAAGTCCCTCGCGGACGACCCGGGGGCCGATGTGCCCGGGCGCGAACCGCCGTGCTAGACAGACCCGACAAGGAGGCACCGGAGCCGAAGTGGTCGCGTTCGTCTTCTCAACCATCGTCACCCTGCTCTGCTGCGCGGCGGTCGTCTGGTACGCCCGGCGGCGCCCCGTGGGCACGCCCACGAGCTGGGGTGAGGCGATGCTGTCGTCGACCTTCGTGTTCAGCCTGCTGTTCCTGGCCTACGGCATCGTTCCCCACCAGTGGCTCCGGTGGGCCGAGGCCGAGCTCAACTGGCGGCCCGACCGCATGATCGAAGGGCCGGGCGGCATCGTCGGCGCGCTGCCGTTCGACTTCAGCTACGAGGCGCTGCGCGACATCCTCGCCGTGCTGCTCTACGGGGTGTTCCTGGTCATCCACGTGTGGCTCTGGATCTACTGGCAGAACCGCGGGCGCGAGAAGCCCAAGGAGCTGCCGACCTCTCCCTACGGCCGGCCCCTGGTGAAGAAGGTCTGACGTGGCCCGTACCGATGCCAACCCCCCGATGCCGGAGTTCCCGGGTGGCGAGTACACGCTGGCCGAGGTGGAGCCCGACGTGCTGGCGGGGTCGGTGAAGCCCAAGCAGTTCCTGCACATCGACCAGGCCGAGTGCATCATGTGCGAGGGCTGTGTGGACATCTGCCCGTGGAAGTGCATCCACATGCTGTCCACGGAGGCGATCGCTGAGGCGCAGAACACGGTGGCGCCGGGGCTGGACCCGGATGACCACGTGATCTT
>SIRW01000122.1 GCA_004366205.1 Actinomycetota bacterium
GAAGGCACCCTCGCCCTCGTCACCGAGGCCACGCTGCGCCTCTACCCCCGGCCCGCCCACACCAGCACGGTCGTCGCCCCGTTCCGCACGCTCGAGGCCATCACCGCCGCGGTGCCCGCGGTGGTGGCCAGCGGGCTCGGCCCGCTCATCGTCGAGTACATCGATGCCATGACGCTGGCGGCCACCACGGCCCACGTGGGGCTCGACCTGGGCATCCCCGAAGAGGTGAAGGCCGCGGCGGCAGCCCACCTGGTCGTGATGATGGAGAGCGGCCACGCCGACCGGCTGGAGGCCGACGTGGAGGCGCTGGCGACGCTGCTCGCCGACCTCGGCGCCCTCGACGTGTACGTGCTCCCGTCGGGCTCGGCGGCGCAGCTGATCGACGCCCGCGAGAAGGCGTTCTGGGTGGCCAAGGCGGCCGACGCCGACGACATCGTCGACGTGGTCGTGCCCCGCGCCGCCATCGCCGAGCTGATGAGCCGCGTCGCGGCGCTGGCCCAGGAGCACGCCAGCCTGGTCGTCGGCTGCGGCCACGCCGGCGACGGCAACGTGCACCTGTCGGTGTTCCAGAAGGACCCCGTGGCGCGCGACGCCGTCATGCGGGGGCTCTTCCGGGCGGGGATGGACCTGGGCGGCACGATCTCGGGCGAGCACGGCATCGGCCGGTCCAAGAAGAAGTACTTCCTCGAGCTCGAGGATCCCGTGAAGATCGACCTCATGCGCCGCATCAAGGCCGCCTTCGACCCCCACGGCATCCTCAACCCCGGCACCCTGCTCGACTGATGCCACCCACCGCCGCCCGTCGCCGACCGAAGGAGGCCGCACCGTGAACGGCGCCCAGTCCCTCATCCGCACGCTCGTCGACAGCGGGGTGGAGGTGTGCTTCGCCAACCCCGGCACCTCCGAGATGCACTTCGTGGCCGCGCTCGACACCGTGCCCGAGATGCGGGCCGTGCTGGGCCTGTTCGAGGGTGTGGTGACGGGCGCGGCCGACGGCTACGGCCGCATGGCGGGCGCACCCGCCGCCACGCTGCTGCACCTCGGGTCGGGGCTGGGCAACGGGCTGGCGAACCTCCACAACGCCCGCCGGGCCCGGACCCCCGTGGTGAACGTGGTCGGCGACCACGCCACCTACCACAAGCGCTACGACGCCCCCCTCGAGTCCGACATCGAGACGGTGGCGCGCAACGTGTCGGGCTGGTACCGCAGCTCGGCCCGGTCCGCAGACGTCGCCGGCGACGCCGCCCAGGCCGTGGCCGCCGCCCTCGGCCCGCCCGGACAGGTCGCCACGCTCGTGCTGCCGGCCGACGTGTCCTGGTCCGAGCCCGCCGCCCCCGCACCCCCGGTCCCGCCGGCCGTGCGCCGGATCGTGCCCGACGCCGTCGTGGAAGCCGCCGCCAAGGCCCTGCGCTCGGGCGAGCACGCCGCACTCCTCGTGGGCGGGACGGCGACGCTGGAGCGGGGGCTGGTCGCCGCCAGCCGGGTGGCCCAGGCCACCGGCGCCCGGCTGTTCGGCGAGACGTTCCTGACGCGCCTCGAGCGCGGCGCGGGACTGCCGCCGCTCGAGCGCCTCGGCTACCTCGCCGAGTTCATGCAGGCCCAGCTGGCGGGCGCCCGCCACCTGATCCTCGTGGATGCCCGCGAGCCGGTGTCGTTCTTCGCCTACCCCGGCAAGCCCAGCCACCTCGTCCCCGAAGGGTGCGAGGTGCACGTGCTGGCAACCGGCGGCGACGACGCCGTGGCCGCCCTCGAGCACCTCGCCGACCTGGTCGCCGGCGGCGAGGAGCCGCTCCGCCAGGAGGCGTCCCGGCCCGAGCCGCCCACAGGCGCGCTCACCGCCGAGGCGGTGGCCCAGGCCGTGGGGGCGCTGCTGCCCGAAGGCGCCATCGTCTCGGACGAGGCCAACACGTCGGGCCTGTGGGCACCAGCCGCCACCGCCGGTTGCCCCCGCCACGACTGGCTCACCCTCACCGGCGGCGCCATCGGCCAGGGCCTCCCGCTGGCGACCGGCGCGGCCGTGGCCTGCCCCGACCGGCCCGTCCTGGCGCTGGAGGCCGACGGTAGCGCCATGTACACCCTGCAGGCGCTGTGGACCCAGGCCCGAGAAGGGCTCGACGTCACCACCGTCGTGTTCAACAACCGGTCCTACGCCATCCTCAACATGGAGCTGGGCCGGGTCGGGGCCGAAGCCGGTGGACCGAAGGCGCTCGACATGCTCGACATCTCCCGCCCCGACCTCGACTTCGTGGCCCTTGCCGCGGGCATGGGCGTCCCCGCCACCCGGGCCACCACCGCCGATGAGCTCGTCGAGCAGTTGGGCCGTGCCTTCGCCGAGCCTGGCCCCCACCTGATCGACGCGGTGCTCGCCCCGTGAACCACCACCTCGGGGCTCGCCGCCGGTACGGGAGGATCGTGACGTGAGCGAGGGCGCGGCCACCGGCGCGGCCGGCGTCGTCGCCCTCCTGCGCGGCGCGCTGGGCGAGGCCCGGGTGCTCACCGGTGACCGCATCAAGGAGGACTACGGTCACGACGAGGCCCTGACGGCGGCGCCTCGGTTGCCGGCCGCCGTGGCGCTGCCCGAGTCCACCGCCGAGGTCGCCGCGCTGCTGCGGGTGTGCCACGAGCACCGCGTCCCCGTCACCGCCCGGGGCAGCGGCACGGGCCTGTCGGGCGGCGCCATCCCCGTCGACGGCGGGGTGGTCGTGTCGTTCGAGCGGATGGACCGCATCCTCGAGATCGACACCGCCAACCACGTCGCCGTGGTGCAGCCCGGCGTCACCCTGGACCGCCTCGACGGGGCCACCGCCGCCGAGGGCCTGGTGTACCCGGTCTACCCGGGCGAGTGCTCGGCCAGCATCGGCGGCAACATCGCCACCAACGCCGGCGGCATGCGGGCCGTCAAGTACGGCGTCA
>SIRW01000123.1 GCA_004366205.1 Actinomycetota bacterium
TCCTTGGCGACGGGCCCGGGCGGGCCGGCGGGGACGTGCACCACCCGCACGCCGGGCTCGACGGCGACCTCGGCGGGCAGGTCGGGGGCCCACGTCCGGGTGTACACGTCGCAGGCCACGCCCGCCTGGGCGATGGCCGAGACGAGCTCGCGCACGTAGACGTTCATCCCCCCGCTGTCGCCCACGCCGGGCTGGGCGAGCGGGGAGGTGTGAAGCGAGATGACGGCCAGCCTGCGCACGACGGGGGAAACGCTACCCGGTGGCTCGGGATTCCTCCCCTTCGGCTGCGCCGTCGCCGTTCTCGGCGGCGAGCTCGGCCAGGCGCTCGAGGTTCTCGTGCCGGAACGACTGGTAGATCCGCACGAGGGCCTGCTTCTGGTCCTCGGTCAGGTCGGTGGAGCGCAGGATCTCACCCACGAGGTCGTGCTCGCCCTCGCGCTCCTCGAGGATCCCGGCCCGCACGTAGAGGGTCTCGGCGGAGATGCGCAGCGCCCGGGCGATCTGCTGGAGGATGTCGGCCGACGGCTTGCGCAGGCCCCGCTCGATCTGGCTGAGGTAGGGGTTGGAGATGCCCGCCATCTCCGAGAGCTTCCGCAGCGAGATGCGGCCCATCTGGCGCTGCTCGCGGATGAACTCGCCGAGGTCCCGCCACCGATCCTCGAGCTCCTTCATGCCACCCCAGCGTACGCGACGATCGCGAGCGCGCCACAGCCACCCGCGAGCAGGAGTCCGCGCCGCCGGCCCCGAATGGTCAACCATGGCGGACGGTCAGAGGCGGTACTACCTGGCGGTGCGGCCGGCGCTCCTGCAGGGGGCGCTCGCCCAGTTCCTGCGGGCGACCGGCGCGGACGTGGTCGAGCTCGACCACGGCGACGCCGTCATCGACCTGCGCGACGGCGCCGGGTTCGACGTGGTCGTGAGCAGCCCCGGCACCGGTGCGGCCAGCCCCGTCGACGCCCGCCTGGTCATCGAGCTTCCCGACGACGAGGGCAGCGCCGGCGCGGCGCGCCTCCACCTCGACGGCGAGACCCACGTGATCGACGTGCACGGCCTGAGCGACGTCATCGACCTCATCGAGCGCCACAGCACCCCGGAGGCCGGCAGCGGCGCGTGAGCCCGGGCTGCCACCACGGTCAGCCGGTGCGGGAGGACGGGCGCTCGCGGGTCGAGCGCCGGCTCAGGCTCGGGGACCGAGGGGGCTGACCGGCATGGGCAGGCGCTCGCACATGGGCACGAACACCCCGACCACCTCGGGGTCGAACTGGGTGCCGGCCATCTTGGCGATCTCCCCCGCGGCGTGGTCGATCGACAGCGCGGCCCGGTACGGCCGGTCGGTGGTCATGGCGTCGAAGGCGTCGACGATGCTGAACACCCGGGCCGGCAGCGGGATCTTCTCGCCCTTGAGCCCCTCGGGGTAGCCCGTGCCGTCGAACATCTCGTGGTGGCAGCGCACGATCTCGGCCGCGGTGCGCATGAACGGGATGCCCTGGAGCATCTGGTAGCCGATGATCGGGTGGGTGCGCATCACGCGCCACTCCGCCGCGGTGAGGGGACCGGGCTTGCCGAGGATGCGCTCGGGGATGCCGACCTTGCCGGCGTCGTGGAGCAGGAAGCCGTACTCGGCGTCGGGGTGGTCGCCGGCGATGCCGAGCGCCTCCATCAGCGCCATGCCGTACACCCGGCAGCGCTCGAGGTGCTGGCCGGTGTAGGCGTCCTTGGCCTCGACGACGAACGCCATGGAGCGCACGGTCTCGAGGTACGCCCGCTTCATCGTGTCGAGGGCCTCCTCGAGCTGCTCGGCCCGCTCCTTCTGGCGGCGATAGAGCTCGCCGATGTCGCGGGCGAAGAACTCGAGCTGGCGCTGGAGCGCATCGGGGTCCGTCTGGGGGAAGGTCCCCTCGGCGCCGGCCACCACGGTCACCGGCGCAGCATCGACTCGACGGTGTCGAGCAGGTCGATGGCCGAGAACGGCTTGGCCAGGAAGGCGTCGGCGCCGGCCTGTTTGCTGGCGGTCTGGGTCTCGTCGTCGTCGCGGGCGGTGAGCATCAGCACCCGGGTGGTCTCGTGGTCGACGCGGCGGCAGACCTCGATGCCGTCGAGGCCGGGCATCATGACGTCGAGCACGACGATCTGCGGCGAGCTGCCGTTGCGGTCGAGCAGGTCGAGGGCCGTCTGGCCGTCGGGGGCCTCGACGACCTCGAAGTCGTCGGCCTCGAGCACGGCCCGCACGACCGCCCGGATCTTCTCGTCGTCGTCCACGACCAGCACCGCCCGGCGTGTGGCGGTCATCGCGTCGGCCGACCCCCCGGCGGCGGCGCTCATCGCAGGAGCGACTCCACCGACGCCTCGCCGGTGCGGTACCGACGGGTCATCTCGGCCTGCACGGTGTCGATGCGCTCGTGCAGCGCCCGCCGCCGCTCCGACACCGACCGCTCGTAGTCACCGAGCCGCTCGCACAGCGCCTCGAGCTCGTCGTCACTGCGGTCGCCGAGCCTGGTGAGCACGCCGGCGTCGACGATGGCGTCGAGCTCCGCGGTGTCGGGCTCGGTGTCGGCCAGGTCGGGCGCGAGGAGCTGCGGCAACCGTCCGACGCCGGGGCTGCGGCCCCGGTCGGCCAGGATCTCCGGCAGCTGCTGCACCAGCGCCGCGGTGTCGACGGCCTCGCCGCCGCTGCGCCGCCGGCCCACCTCGGCGTTCACGATGTCGAGCCGGCCCTGCACCAGCCGGCGCAGGTACGAAAGCCCCACCTCCAGCTCCTGGCACTCGGCCCGCATCGACCGCAGCTCGTCCATCGGCCGTGACTCCAGGTCGGCCAGGTACGCGGCGTCCAGGACGCGCTCGATCCGTGCGGTGTCCACCGACCAAAGGTTACGGCATGACGCAAGCCACACCACCGCTCGCGGTTCGCACGGGCCCGGGCCGGCCATGACCGTCCGTGCCGCGCCCGGTACGCACCGGACCGAAAACGGTCGTTCATCCCCATCCGGTACCACGGGAACTGGCCCCCTGGGGCCATGGTGCCCCCAGCGCCGCCGCCGATGGTGCGAACAGAGCGGAACGCCGCTCAAAGGGCGAAGCAGTGATCTGCCGGTCGGTACTTGGTCGCCAGGCGGGACCGGCAAGGAGCTAATGGCGAAACCGGCGCCCTCCATACAACCGACTCCTACGGAGGGAAATCCATGAAGAAGAAGCTCGCGCTGCTGGCAGCAGTGGCGCTGTCAGTCAGCCTGCTCGGCATTCGCCGGGAGCTCCCTGCACGAGAAGGCCGAGGGTGCCGGCACCAGCGGCACCGTGACGTGCTTCAACCGGCGGGACAACAAGGCGATCTTCGCAGGAGTCTTCGACAAGGCAGATCCAGACGACCCCGATCGCTACTTCCGCTGGGCGGTTGAAGACGGTGGCCCCGACGGCCTCGACAAGATCCGGTTCAACCATGCTCACCCAAGCGGCGACTGCAACACGACCTACAACGCCGACAATGAAATCGACACCGGCGAGATCACCGTCCACGACCGATCGGGAAACCCCGTTCACAGGGGCGGAGGAGCGTGACCCCGTAGCGCTGAGGCCCGGAGCGAAGAAGACCGGGGCCCACGGGCCTCGGTCTTCGCTCATGTTTCACCGGGGCCCGTTCCACCCGGAGGCGAGCCAGGAGCCGCGGGGTGACCGGGCCGAGCCCGGCCGCTACTTGGTGAGTATCTGGCGCGGAATGGGCGCTGGCGGCGACGACGCCGACCCGTCGGCGAAGTGTGAAGCGATCCGCCCCTCCGGCTGGTTCGAGCTGGCGTGAGCGTCGGAGGGCGCGCCGGGCCCTACACGCCCATGGTCTTGGCGATGTACTCCAGGAGGAGGGCGTCAGGGGCGATGCCGATGCGGGCGAGGGGGGCGTCGGCGAGGCGGGTGTCGGTGGGGTCGGCGAGGTAGCCGAGGCCCGTTCTGCACCTGGCGCAGCGCCTCGCTGACCCCACCCGGGTGGCGAGCACGGTGACGCCGGCGAGCTCGCGGGTCGGGCGCTCACCCGCCTCGATGCGGACGGCGGTGGTGTGCAACAGCGCCCGGGCGGCGTCGACCATGGTCTGGAGCTCGGCGACCTTGTGCTTGGTGGCGGTGAAGCTTGCGATCGGCCGGCCGAGCAGCTCCCGGGACTGGGCGTGCATGACCGCGGTGTCGAGCAGACGCTGGGCGATCTGCTCCCTGGTTCCCGGTCTTCACGAGGAGGGGGATGACGAAGCCGGCGTGCACCTCGACCGCCCGGGCGACGACGGACACACCCGTGGCGGCCAGCGCCTCGCCCCGGGCGAGGGCGGCGGTGACACCGAGTCCAGCGCCGTCGCTCTCGACCGGCACGGTGAGCCCGAGCACCCCCGCTCCGCCCAGGCGGCGGAGCGCAGCCACGAGGGCCCGTGCATCGCGGGTGGCGTGCTCCGCTAGGTTCGGGGCGCCCGCCAAGAGACCCCGACGAAGGAGACCCACCGATGGCGTACGAGGTACCGGACCTTCCCTACGACTACGCCGCACTCGAGCCCCACATCGACGAGGCGACCATGCGCCTCCACCACGACAAGCACCACCAGGCGTACGTGGACAAGGCCAACGCCGCCCTCAAGGGCACCGAGTGGGAGGGCCAGGACATCGAGGCGGTCCTGCGCAGCCTCGACCGGCTTCCCGACGACATCCGCACGGCGGTCCGCAACAACGGCGGCGGCCACGCCAACCACACGTTCTTCTGGCAGATCATGAGCCCCGACGGTGGCGGCGAGCCGGGTGGCGACCTGGCCGAGGCCATCTCCGATGCGTTCGGCTCGTTCAACGCCTTTAAGGACAAGCTCACGGCCGCCGGCGTGGGCCAGTTCGGCTCCGGGTGGGCGTGGCTCGTCCACGACGGCTCCGGGCTCGTCGTGACGTCGACTGCGAACCAGGACACGCCGATCTCCGCCGGCCAGACGCCGCTGCTCGGCGTCGACGTCTGGGAGCACGCCTACTACCTGAAGTACCAGAACCGCCGGCCCGACTACCTCGACGCCTGGTGGAACGTCGTGAACTGGGACGAGGTCGAGAGCCGCTTCCGCGCCGCCAACGGCTGAGCGCGACACAACTCCGGCTGGGCCCATCCCGGCGTCTCCTCCGAGAGGAACGGGGCGCCGGGCGGCTCAGCGTCGGTCGATCCTCCGGCGCCGCACGGGATACGGAGGACACGGGACGGCTGCGAAGTGACGCCCCGGTCCCTCCTGACGCGTGGGCAGCGCCTCGCCGCGGGACGCGGCATCATCATCGCCATGAGCGGCCAGGGGGACGAGCGGTCGGCGGAGCTCGAGGCCATCGCCGAGCACCACGGCCTGACGCAGAGTCAGCTCGAAGCGGCCGATGAGGCGGGGATACTCCCCCTGCTGGCGCTCGACCGCATCCTGACGAAGGCCCGGCCACGCTACGACGAGGACCAGCTGGTCGAAGCCGCTGGCGTCGACCGCGACTTCCTGAAGCGGCTGTGGCGGGCCATGGGGTTCCCGGAGGTCCCTCCCGGCGTGAAGGCGTTCAGCGACGCGGACCTCGAGGCGCTGCGCGTCGGCGTGGACCCGAACCGGATCCCCGGCGTCGACGAGCCGGCGATCCAGGACATGATCGTGCAGTCGACGCGGGTGATGAGCTCGTCGCTCGCTCGCATCGCCGAGGGCATCGCGGACGACATCAGCCAGGGACTGTCGGAGGCCCGGGCAGAAGGCCGGTCCGACCTCGACTTCGTCGAGATGCTGCGCTCGCCCGAATACGGCTTCGAGGTCCTCGACCATCTCCTCGTCTACATGTTCCGTCGCCAGCTGCGGGCCGCGCTCTGGCGGCGCCTGGCGCTGGAGGACCACCCGGAGCGGGGTGTCGTGATGGCCATCGGGTTCGTCGACCTCGTGGGGTACACGGCGGCGACGGCCCAGCTCGAGACCACCGAGCTCGCCGCCATGGTCGGGCGGTTCGAGGCGCTGGCGTACGACACCGTGGCCGAGCACGGTGGCCGGGTGGTGAAGACCATCGGCGACGAGATTCTCTACTCGGCGCCCGACGCCGGGACGGCGGTGCGCATCGCGCTCACGATCCTCGCCGCCGTGGAGGAGGACGACGACCTGCCCGGCGCCCGCGCGGGTGTCGACTGCGGCCACGTCCTCACACGGGACGGCGATGTGTTCGGTCCGGTGGTGAACGCGGCGTCGCGCATCGTCGACCGGGCCCGGCCCGGCAGCGCGCTCACGACCGACGCCGTGCACGAACGGCTGGCCGAGGAGCCCGGCCTGGAGTGGCGGCCGCTGGGGATCCGCCGGCTCAAGGGCCTGGGTGCTGCGCCGCTCTGGCGCGTCCGCTGGGCGAACGAGGAGGAGGACGGCGGTGCTGGCGGTGCGGGTGCGGCTCTCCCGACGACCGGCGACGGATGACGAGCGTCTGTTCGTTTTCCATCGTACGTAGTTGTGACCGATACACCCTCCTTGTACGATATGGGTCATGGAGGAGGTCTGGACGCCTCGACCCAGCGAGGAGGAGTGCTGGGAGCTCGAAGACGACCTCGTCGCCGCTGCCGGCCAGGCCAACGCGGCGGTCGCAGCGCTGGTCCAGCGCCTCGAGCAGGTGCTCGCGACCGGGGCCTGGGAGGGCTGGGGCGTGCGTTCGGCCGCGCACTGGCTGTCCTGGAAGTGCGGCATCACGCCGTACCGGGCCCGGGCGCTGGTCCGGGTCGCCCGGCGGCTCGAGGAGCTCCCCCGCACCCGGGAGGCGTTCATGGCGGGCCGGCTCTCCGAGGCCGCCGTCATCGCCATCACCCGGGTCGGCACTCCCGAGAACGAGTCGACGCTGCTCGACTACGCCCGCAACGGCACCATCACCCAGCTCGAGAAGGTCTGCGGCACCTACCAGAAGGTGCTCACGGAGGAGGAGCGTCAGCGGCTCGAGAACCGGGGTCCCAAGCGTCGCTACATCGGCTTCTTCCCCGACGAGCTCGACGAATCCATGGGCATGTCGGGCCGCTTCGACTTCGAGGACGGCCAGGCCATCCAGATCGCCCTCGAGGCCGAGCTCGAGAAGCTCTTCGAGCAGCGCCGGGCCGACCAGGCCGCCGCTGAAGCCGAAGCAACGGCCGAAGCCGAGGCCGAGGCTGGCGGGGCTGCGGCGAGCAGCGCAGCGGCGACCGGGACCGATGGCTCCGAGGCGGCCACCAACGGTGCTCGCCCCAGCGGGACCGGGACCGGCGACGGGGACGACGACCGAGACGGTGCGGTGGCCGACGAGTGGGGTGCGGGGTTCGACCCCGACGCCTCCCACCACGAACACGACCGCGACCACCACGAAGACGGCGACGCCGTAGATGACAGCGCCGAGGCCGACACCAGCGGCGGCGGGCCCGGGCGGCCGGCTCGCCCGGTGCGCACCACCACTCCCGAGCTGCCCCGACCGAACCTGGGCGATGCCCTCGTGTCGCTCGCCCGGCGGCGGCTCGACCTGGAGCGGAACGCCGGCGGGCACCTCCCCGACCGGTTCCAGAGCGTCATCCACGTCCGGCTCCGTGACCTCGTCGACGGCACGGCGGTCGACGACGCCTTCTGGTCCCGGGACGGCACCGCCATCAGCGCCGACCTGGCCCGCATGCTCACCTGCGACAGTCCCCGCCGGCTCCTCCTCGAGCACGACGGGCTCCCGCTCGACATCGGCCGGGCCACCCAGTCGATCCCGCCACACCTGCGCCGGGCCCTCGAGACCCGCGACCGGCACCGATGTCAGTGGCCCGAGTGCACCGCGCGGCGCCGGCTGCACGCCCACCACGTGATCTTCTGGGCAAACGGCGGCCGAACGGCCCTCGAGAACCTGGTGCTGCTCTGTCCCTGGCACCACCGGCTGGTCCACGTCGAGAAGTTCCAGGTCCGCTACACCCGCCTCCCCGGCCGGTTCAGCTTCCACCGGCCCGACGGCACCCTCATGCCAACCGACCGACACCCACCACCGGTCGCCCCCGACCAGCTCGAGCTCCGGACCGACATCGACCACACCACCGCCGCCTGCGACTGGGCCGGCGACCACCTCGACCTGGACCTCGCCATCCACGTCCTGCTCCAGGCCGACCGTCGCCTCCACGACCCACCGGAGCGACAACCCGAGCACCAGCCCGAGCCCGTCGCCGCCTGATCCGCCACGGCGATCTCGCGGCGCGCCACTGGCCGACGAGCGCCTGGCCCACGACGTCGAGCTCGGGGTGCTCCCACCGGGCAAGCTTGCGACCAGACCGCCGCCGATGAGTAACAGCGCCGATCACGCCGGAGGTGACGGACCTGGCCGTCGAGCTGCAACACGAGCTGGCACGCCGGGGCCACCACCGGGCGCCGATCCCGGACCTGCTCATCTCCGGCTCGTCCCCGGCGCCGGGCACGTCGCCATCACCGAGCACCTCGACGCCGTCCTCGACGACCTGGCCGAGCAGGTGCACATGCGGTCCGAGCTCGTCGACCTCCTTGCCGAGGGGGAGTTCGTGACCTGCACGCTGCGCGTGGAGTCCGACCTGCGGGACCAGCCCACGAGTGCCGTCCAGGTGGTCCGCTTCGACGACCAGGGACGCGCCGCGGAGATCTGGGCGATCGCCCCGCCGCTGCCCGCCTGAGTGCCCGGCTGAGGACGGTCGACCACCGACCATCGACCGCCGAACGCGGTCATCTCCGGCGACTCCGCACTGGGCGTACTGCACCCTGTACGCCGTGTGGCGCGATTGGGGCTGACTAGTCCGAGTTCGAGGGTCGAATGGTCCCAGCGGCCCATGGCGTCTGGGTCGTCCGACCTCTACGGTCGAGGACGTGGCCCTTCGCCCTGAGCGGTTGGCCACGCGGGAACCTGCTGTCGCGGTGTGGGCCCCGGCTCGCTCGAGCCGGGGCCTGATCGCGTCCCGGCTCAGGCCCAAGCGAGCATGTGCAGCGTGTCGTGGGCGAACCCCACGGTGAGCGCAGGAAGCCCAGCGCCTTCACGTCCTCGGCCCAGTAGCCGAACGGCTGCGTGCGCGAGAAGGTGGCGCCGCCTGTCACGCTGCCCGACGGGCCAGCCGGGAGCACCCGGCGTGGCGGCCGCGGCCTGCCGACGGGTCGCGAGCCGATGGATCGCTGGGCCTGGCCGGTGCGTCAGCCCAGCATGGCGGCGACGACCCAGATCCACACGGGGCCGACGATCAGCAGCGAGTCGAGGCGGCGCACGAAGCCGGCGCGGGTGCGGCCGTCACCGATGAGCACCGACGCCGCCGGCGGGCCCAGCGGAGCGAGCAGGCAAACGGCCAGGGCGGGAAGGACGAGGTCGCCGCCGATCGGCTCGAGCGCCAGGACGGCGACGGCGAAGGCGGCGACGAGCACGGCGGCGATCCCGGCGGCCGGGCCCTCCCAGACGTTGCCGGCACCCGAGCCCACGATGAAGTCGCCGGCGTCGTAGGCGCTGACCAGGAGGATGAGCACGAAGGCGGCGCCTGGTCCGAAGCCGTAGGCGAGCACGGGGGCGGCGGCCGCCAACCCGGCCGCCATGGCGAACGTGACCGTGTGGGCGATGTCGAGCACCGCGGAGGTGGGGCCTGGCGTGAGCAGCCGGTAGGCAAGCACGACCAGGACCACCGCGGGGAGGGCAGCGCCGACCGTGCGGACGCCGGCGACCGCCGCCAGCGGCAGCGACCCGGCGGCCAGCGCGACGGGGAGCCGCATCGGCAGGGTCTGCCAGTCCCGGAAGGCGACGGGCCCGGTGAGCACGCCGTCGCCGGCACGCAGCCGGAGCAGCTGGTCGGCAGCCAGGGCGGCGGCGCCGGCCAGGAACAGGCCGAGCGCGACGTGCCCGAGGGCGAGCGCCGCCATGGCGGCTGTGAACCACAGCATGCCGAGGCGCACTCGGGGTCCGGCGACGTCGTGCACGACCGTCAGCCGGGGTCGGGCCACGGGTGCGACCGCCGGGTCCAGCGGCAGCTCGGCGCGGATCTCCGCGGGCGCCGCCGCGGCGGCCGACCCCCCTGCCGGCGCGGTCCGTGTGCCCACGGCGGCCGGACCGGCGCCCAGGCGGCGGTCCACCGTCGGACGTGCCGGCGCTGCCCAACGGGGCTGGGGCCGCGGCGCTCCCGCCGCACGACCGCGCCCCGCCTTGCCATCGCCACCACGGTCGCCCGGAGGCTCGGCCTCGGACCCACCCGAGACCGGGGGCAGCACGGCGACCTCGTCG
Organism: Actinomycetota bacterium; assembly: GCA_004366205.1. Taxonomy (GTDB): domain Bacteria; phylum Actinomycetota; class Acidimicrobiia; order Acidimicrobiales; family CADCSY01; genus SIRW01. The sequence goes on from SIRW01000123.1 coordinate 10,201, forward strand.
TCCTCGCCGGCGGGGTCGGTCATGGCGGCGGGCTCGCCGTTCAGCCAGACGCGGCTGCCGTCGAGCACCTCGCCGAAGCGGTCGCCGAAGCGGGACCGGGCCGCCTCGAGCACGTCAGCGACGGTGGCGCCCTGCACCGTGGCGCGGCCCGTCCCGGCCGCCTCGCGGGCCGCGGCGAAGAGTCGGAGCACGGCCATCGGTCGCCGGACAGCGCCGCGAGATCGAAGCCTCAGGCCTCGATCTCGGCCCTCCCGTTCTTGATGACGGTGGCGCCGTCGCTGGTCGCCTCGAAGGCGTAGATCTTGCGGCCACCGGGGCCCTCGCCGGCGTCGTAGATCTCGGTGACGACGTCGTTGCCGGGGAAGACGTTGGCCGCGAACCGCACGGCCAGGCGCTTCAGCCGGGCGGGGTCGCCGTCGGCGACGGTCTTGATCACGGCCTGGCTGTTCATGGCCATCGTGCACAGGCCGTGGGCGATGATGCCAGGCAGGCCCACGCTCTTGGCAAAGTCGTCATCGATGTGGATCGGCATGTTGTCGCCGGAGGCGTCGCGGTAGCGGAAGGTCTGGTCCTCGTCGACGTGGACGGTGTACTCGCCCACCTTGTTCGAGCGGGCCTCCTCGGGGAAGTCATGGGCCGGCTTGTCGGGCCCGCCGGACTCGCCGTCGCTCATGCCCCGGATGAACATGGTCACGTACTGCTCGACGACGGGCTGGCCACCCTCGTCCTCGGAGAGCACCCGCACCGTGTAGCGGGTACCGGAGCCGCCCACGCGCACCGAGTAGGCCTCGGCCCGCGTCTTGAGCGTCGTTCCCGGCACGAGCGGCTGGTGGAAGTGCATGTCCTGCTCGCCGTGCACGATCATCATCACCGCCTCGGGCGGGACGACGTCGGCGACCGCCAGGCCCATGGCCTCCCAGGTCGGGACCACGGCGAACACCGGGGGGGCGTACTTGCCCGATGTGTAGGCCTCGTTGTCGTCGTTGGTCGCCGCCGCGTACTGCTTGGCCCGATCGGCGTCGATCGTCGTGACCCGCTCGTCGTAGACGGTACCGAGCTTCTCGATGGGCAGCGCCATGTGTCAGTCCTCCTGGTCCTCCGCGGTCGTGCGCGAGGCTACTTGACCGCCCGGTCAACGAGCCAAGGCGCCGCGTCGGTGACACACCCCCCGGCTACGGTGCCCGGCCATGCCCCACGTGCTGCTCGTCCGCCACGGCGAGTCCGAGTGGAACGCCACCGGCCGCTGGCAGGGCCAGGCGCCCGAGGACCCGGGGCTCACCCCGCGCGGCCGGGCCCAGGCCCGGGCCGCAGTCGAGGCGCTGGGTGACGTCGACGCCGTGGTCGCCTCGGACCTGCGGCGGGCGGCCGAGACCGCCGAGATCCTCGCGGTGGGGCTCGGGGTCGGCCCGGTGGTCCTCGACGCCGGCTTGCGCGAGCGGGATGCCGGCGAGTGGACCGGCCTCACCCGCGCCGAGATCGAGCAGCGCTGGCCGGGGGCCCTCGGGCGCCGCGAGCAGCCGGCGGGGTTCGAGACCGACGACGAGCTCGCGGCCCGCGGGATCCCGGCGGTCCTGCGCGCCGCGGCGCACGGGCCGGCCGTGGTGGTCGTGACCCACGGCGGGTTGATCGGCGCCGTCGAGCGCGCCTGCGGCGCCGACCACGAGCGCATCCCCAACCTCGGCGCCCGCGCCTTCGACGTGGTCGACGGCCGCCTCGTGCTGGGCGACCGCCTGCTCCTGGTCGACCCCGATGCCGTCGAGGTCACCGCGCCTCCCGAGACATGAGCAGCGACCTGCCCTTCCAGGTCGAGGTGGTGCGCAGCACGCGCCGCACCAAGACCGTCCACGCCCGCCAGGTGGGGCCCGACCGGTTGCGCCTCTCGATCCCGGCGTGGATGACGGCCGGCGAGGAGGCCGAGTGGGTGGCGAAGATGACCGCCCGGTTCGAGCGCCGCCGCTCGACCGCGGCGGTCGACCTCGCCGCCCGCGCCGCCAAGCTGGCCGCGGAGCTCGACCTGCCCCGGCCGGCGTCGATCCGCTGGGTCGACAACCAGGCGCACCGCTGGGGCTCGTGCACGCCGGCCACCGGCACGATCCGCATCTCGAGCCGGATGGCCGGGTGGCCCAGCTGGGTGATCGACGCCGTGATCGTCCACGAGCTCGCCCACCTGGTGGAGCCCAACCACTCCCCGGCCTTCCACGCCCTGGCGGACCGCTACCCGCTCGCCGAGCGGGCCAAGGGGTTCCTCATCGCCAAGGGCTGGGACGTCGACGACGGCTGACGGGCGGTCCGCCGGGCGGCAGCACCGTAGGCTCGACGAGCATGGAGATCGGGGTGACGATGTTCCCGACGCACACGTCGATCGGCGTCGTGGAGCTCGGCCGGGCCGCCGAGGACCTGGGCTTCGAGTCGCTGTGGTTCCCCGAGCACACCAACATCCCCGTCAGCCGCGCCACGCCGTACCCCGCCGGGGGCGAGCTGCCCGAGGAGTACCGCCAGATCCTCGACCCGTTCACCGCCCTCGCCGCGGTGGCCGCCGTGACCGAGCGGATCGGCCTCGGCACCGGGATCTGCCTGGTGCCCCAGCGGGACCCCATCGTGACCGCCAAGGAGGTCGCCACCGTCGACCTGCTGTCGGGCGGGCGCTTCCTGTTCGGGATCGGGGCGGGCTGGAACCACGAGGAGATGCGCCAGCACGGCACCGACCCCGCCACCCGCTTCGCCCTCATGCGGGAGCGGGTGCTGGCCATGAAGGCGCTGTGGACCGAGGACGAGGCCGCCTTCGAAGGCGAGTACGTGCGGGTCGAGCGGACCTGGCAGTGGCCCAAGCCGGTGCAGGACCCGCACCCGCCGGTGCTCGTGGGGGGCACGGGGCCGGGCGTGCTCGACCGGGTGCTCGACTACGGCGACGGCTGGATCCCGACCGGCTGGCGCGACACCGAGGGCATGACCCGGCGCATCGAGGAGCTCCGGGCGCGGGCGGCCGACGCCGGCCGGGACCACGTGCCCGTCACCGTGTTCGGCGCCCCGCCCAAGCCCGAGGCGCTGGAGGAGCTGGTGGCGGCCGGTGTGGACCGGGCGGTGCTGTGGCTGCCGCCGGTTCCGGCCGACGAGGCCCTGCCCCGCCTGCGCCGCCACAGCGAGCACGTCGGCCGGTTCTGAGCGGCCGAGGCCCTACACGCCGGCGGGCTGCCGAGCCCGCCAGGCCGCCTCGACGCGCCCGAGTTCGGTGGTGGGCGGGGCGCCCTTGCGGTACTCGGCGAGCAGGTCCCCCCAGCGCCCGCTGGCCTCCAGGCGGCCGAGCAGCGCGGAGACGCCCCAGACCACCCGGTCGAGCAGGACGTAGGAGGCGGGCAGGTTGAGCGCCCGGATGACCTCGGCGTAGGGCCCGTTGATGTTGACGGTCCGGCCGAGCGTCTCGCCCACCCACTCGCGGGTGAAGGTGAACTCGGTCTCGATGTAGGGCACGTAGGGACCGCTCACGTACTCCCACACCAGGTCGGGGTCGAGCCCGTGGTCGGGAGCGAGGAAGCCGGCGTCGACGAGGGCGACGACGGTGCGCTTCGGGTCGCGGTCGAGGATGGCGTCGAGGATCGGGGAGAGCGTCTCGAGCTCGCCCGGCGTCCAGCGCTTCACCAGCCCGAAGTCGAGGAACGTGATCGACCCGTCCGGGTGGAAGCGGTAGTTCCCGGGGTGGGGGTCGCCGTTGAATACACCGTGGCGGTGGACCGAGCCCTGGGCGAAGCGGAACAGCACCTCGGCCGCCTTCTGGCGCGCCTCCCACGTGGCCGTCTCGCTGAACTCGGCCCAGCTCATCCCCTCCACCCACTCGCTGGTGAGCACCCGCCGGGCGCTGCGCTCGGGCACGACGTCGGGGATGCGGATGAACGGGTGCCCGCGGTAGCGGTCGGCGAACTCCTGCTGGCAGCGCGCCTCGATGCGGTAGTCGAGCTCGTCGGCCATGCGCTCGCGCAGCTCGTCGACGATGCCCTGCACGTCGAGGTTCTTGAGGGCGAGCGAGCTGAACAGGCCGTAGAGGAGCTCGGCGTTGTCGAGGTCGGAGCGGATCGCCCGGTCAACGCCCGGGTACTGGACCTTGACAGCGACCAGGCGGCCGTCAGGCAGCACGGCGCGGTGCACCTGGCCGATCGACGCCGCCGCCACCGGTTCAGGGCTCCAGTCGAGGAAGAGCCGGTCGGGCTCGTCGCCGAGCTCGGCGCGCACGACGCCCTCGGCCAGGCTCGGCGCCATCGGCGGGACGTCGGCCTGGAGCGTGGCCAGGGCGGCCTGGGCCTCGGCTGGGAGGCCCTCGGCGACGAAGCTGACCATCTGGCCGGCCTTCATGATGGCGCCCTTCATGTTGCCGAGCTCGCGGGCGACGTCCTCGGCGGTGCGGATGGCGAACTGGGCCTCGAGCCGGGCCCGTTCCTCCTCGCTGGCCCGCCGGCCCCGCAGCCGCACGAGGCCGTAGTGCAGCGTGCGGCGGGCCGTCAGGAACCAGACGCGGCTGCTGCGGCGCAGGCGCTCGCGGCGCTGCTCGTCGGCCAGGGCGGCGGCGCCGGCCGCCAGCCCGGCGACGGCGCCCGCCAGGGGGATCCCGCGACTGAGGCGCCCCACGTCAGTCGGGGCTCGCGCCGGTCTCGGCCAGGTGTTGGTGCTCCACGCAGAAGCGGGTCGCCGGCATCGCCTCCAACCGCTCGTCGGCGATGTCGGTGCCGCAGGCGTCGCACCGTCCGTAGGTGCCGTCGTCCAGGCGCCGGAGGGCGTACTCGACGTCGCGCAGCTCGGCCTCCACCCGCTCGAGGATCGAGAAGTCCTTCTCCCGCTCGAACACGTCGCTGGCCACGTCGGCTGGGTGCTGCTCGAGGTGCGCGGGCTCGGCGTCGCCGTCGTCGTCGTCGTGGCCGTCGTGGACGCCGACGGCGATGACCTCCCGCACGTGGCGCAGGCGGGCGCGCTCGTCCTCGAGGTGGCGGCGAGCGGCGTCGGGCTCCACGGCCGCCGAGCCTACTGCCGGGTCAGGCGGCCGTCCCCGGACCCGCGTCGCCGGGGGGTGCGGGCCGGCCGAAGAGCCACCCCTGGGCGTGCTCGCACCCCATCGCCGTCAGCACGGCGCGCTGCACGGCCGTCTCCACCCCCTCGGCCACCACGGCGAGCCCGAGCGAGCGACCCATGGCGACGACGGCCTCGACGAGGGGAGCCCGACCGGTGCCGTCGATGGCCGCGACGAAGCTGCGGTCGAGCTTGAGGCGGTCGACGGGGAAGTCCTGCAGCCGGGCCAGCATCGAGTAGCCCGTGCCGAAGTCGTCGATGGCCACGGACAGGCCCCGGGCCCGAAGCCGGCCCAGCTCGTGCACGGCGATGCCGCTGTCGTCCACGGCCACGCTCTCGGTCACCTCGAGCTCGATGAGCCCGGGGTCGACGCCCACCTCGTCGATGACCGCCAGCACGCCGGCGGCCAGGCCGGGTTCGCGGAAGTGCCGTCCCGACAGGTTCACGGCCACCCGCAGCGGGTTCCCGACGTCGGCCCACGCCCGCGCCTGACGGCACGCCTGCCGGAGCACGAGGCCGTCGAGCTCCAGGACCATGCCGGACCGCTCGGCCACGGCGATGAACTCGCCCGGTCCGAGCGTGCCCAGCCGGGGGTGGTCCCACCGCACCAGGGCCTCGGCGCCGTCGACCTCGCCGGTGGTGAGCGACACCACGGGCTGGTACACCACGCGGAGCTGACCGTCGTCGATCGCCCGGCGCAGCTCGGCCTCGCGGGTGAGCCGGGTCCGGGCGTCGGCGCGCATCCACGGCAGGAAGGCCACGGACCCCCCGCCCCCGGCCGCCTTGGCGCGATGCAGGGCGACCTCGGCGTCCTGCATGAGCCCGGCGGCATCGGTGGCGTGCTCCGGGAGCACGGCGATGCCGGCGCTCGCGGTGAGCACGACCTCGGTGTCGTCGAGCACGAACGGCCGTCCGAGCGCCTCGAGCGCGGCGGCAGCGAGCGCCTCCGGCGCCACCGTCTCGGCCGCAGGGTGGACCGCCGGGGGCACCACGATGGCGAACGAGTCCCCGCCGAGGCGGGCGAGCAGCGCTCCCCGTGGTGTCACCCCCGCGAGCCGCTCCCCGACCAGGCGCAGCAGCTGGTTCCCGGCGGACCGGCCCTTGCTCTCGTTCACCTTGCGGAAGTCGTCGAGGTCGACGCGCACCAGCGCGGCGGCCCGGCGCGCCACCCGGGCCGTCGCCGCCGCCGCCTCCAGGCGCTCGAGCAGGCACTCCTCGTTGGGGAGCCCGGTCAGCGCGTCGGTCGCGGCCTGGCGCCGGAGCTGGTCGACCACCGCGACCCGGGCAAGCGTCCCCGACCCGATGGCGACGAGGGCGCCGAGCACCTCGCGGCTGCCGGCGGTGAACGAATCGCGCCCGCCGGCGACGAGCCAGCGTGGCGGCGAGCCCGGGAAGGCCACCCCGAGCTCGCCCGCCTGGGGGGGTTCGCTGCGCACCTGCGACCGGGCGCATCCGAGCAGGTCTCGCGCCGAGGCGGTGAGGGCAGCCTCCGCGGTCTCGGCCGTGTCGGCCGCGGCGGTGTGCACCGCCGCCCGCAGGAGGCCGCGGAGCTGCTCGCGGTCGGCGCGGGCGCGCTCGTGCGCCCGGGACGTCACGTGCAGCAAGGCGACCGGCACGGCGGCCAGCGGTGCGATCCACGGCGTGTTCAGCGCGACCAGGCCGACGAGCACGCCGATCGAGACGTTGGCGCCCCACAAGAGGATTGCGGGTGCCAGGTCGCTGACCAGGCACGCCCAGTACGGGCTACCCGTCACCAGCTCGACCACCCGCGCCACCAGGCCCTGGTTCACGACGAAGAACACGCCGGCGCCCATCACCACGGCGAGCACGTGGGCGGGCCCCTCCCGCACGGTCGGGTCCAGCCAGGCCATCACCGCGAAGGCCGCCGAGCCCGCCACCACCAGCTGGCTGGCGTTGAAGAGGCGCTTGGTCAGCGGCATCCGGCGGGTCAGGTGGTTGCCGGCGACGCCGACCGCGAAGGCGGCGGCGCCCGTGGCCGGGTCGAGGAGGAGGGCCATGGTGACGAGGAAGAGCTCATCGAAGTCGAAGCCGGGCCCTTCACCGTCCCGCAGGAGGGCGAGCAGCAGCCGGTCGGCCGCCGCCATGGTCGCGGCGAGCACCAGCGCCACGACGGCGCGGCTGGGCGCCGCCTCAGCCGGCCGGCCGGAGAGTACGAGCAAGCCGAGCACGCCGACGGCCAGCGAACCGGTGAGCAGCACGAAGGGGGTGGGGTCGAGCACCGGGTGCTGGTGCCTTGCCTGGAGACCGGGCAGCATCACCAACCAGACGCTCGAGTTGTCACTCCGTTACGCCCGGCCGGGAGGGTTCTGCTGGGTCTCGCCGGACTCCAGGGGTCGCATGAGCAGGTCGATCGCCGTCCAGAGCGTGCGGGAGAACGGGAAGAACAGCAGCGGGACGAGCACGGCCGTGGCCACGGCCAGCCCGGTCAGGAGGGGCACCGGGAAGTCGGGGGCGGTCAGGATCAGTCCCCCGGCGATGACGGCGAAGAGCAGCACGAACGACACGATCGTGTTGAGCCCCAGCGAGCCGAGCCAGTGACCCTCGATGCGCTCGAAGCGCAGACCGCAGCCGGGGCAACGCTCGACCATCTGGAACCACAGGCGGAACAGCCCACCGTGACCGCACACCGGGCAGCGCCGGAGCGCGGCCCGGGCGAGCGCGGTGGGGGCGGAGGGGGTCGAACCCTCGCGCGTCGGCTTAAAAGGCCGCTGCTCTGCCACTGAGCTACACCCCCGTGCGGAGCCTACCGGTGGGCCGGCTCAGCCGGTTCCGGGACGCTCCCGGGGGGCGCCGTTGGCCGCGGCGGCGTCGAGGACGTGGGGCAGCGCCTGGGCGAACCTGCGCTTCTCGAAGCAGGCCGTCGCCCCGGCGGCGAGGAGGTCCTGGGCGAGCAACGGCGGCATGCGGGCCCCGACCACATAGACGCGCCCGCCCCCGCTCGTCAGCCGGCGGAGGGCATCCCCGGTGTCGCCGTCCAGGGCGGCGAGATCGGCCAGCACCACGCTCGGCCGCTCGGCTCCGGCCCGGGCGACGGCCTCGTCGATGCTGTCGACCTCGATGACCCGGGCGCCGCGCAGCTCGCAGACGGTGCGGAAGAGGAGGCGGGCGTCGGGGTCGGTGTCACACACGAGGACCGCGACGCTGTCCGCCATGACACACCCATACCCCGGGCGACCCGGGACCATCACCGTGGGCATCCGGAAGCGGGAAGGGGCACACTGGGACCATGGCGGACGCGCCCGCCGGCGCCGTGCCGCGCGCCGTGCTCCTGACGACCAGCGACGAGCTGCACCTGAAGTCGGCTCGCACCCGGCGCCGGCTGGGGCGCCTGCTCGACGCCAACCTGCGCGAGGCGTTGGGGCGGCACGCGCCGGGCGCGACCCTCTCCGGGGGACCGAGAGGCCGGGTGGCGGTCCACCATCCCGAGCCCGACGGCCTCGCCGCGGCCATGGAGGCGGCCTCCCGCGTCTTCGGCGTGCACCGTGCCGACCTGACCAGCCGCGTCCGGGTGAGGTCGCTCGATGAGCTCGTCGAGGCCGTCGCCGCCCGCGCCGCCCCGCAGGTGGCGGGGCGGCGGTTCGCCGTCCGGGTGCGACGCCGCGGGACCCACGCCTGGTCGACGATGGACGCCGAGCGCTCCATCGGCGCTCGCCTGCTGCCCGCAGCCGCCGGCGTCGACCTCGATCGGCCGGAGGTCACCGTGCGGGCGCACGTCTGGGGCGAGGAGGCCCACCTCATCGAGCGCACCCTCGACGGGCCCGGCGGGCTGCCGGTCGGCTCGCAGTCGCCCGTGCTGGCGCTGCTCTCCGGTGGCTTCGACTCCGCGGTCGCCACGTGGATGGCGCTGCGCTGGGGCAGTCCCGTCGACCTGCTGCACGTCGAGCTCGAGTGCTCCCAGCGCGACCACGCCCTGGCCGTCGCCTACG
>SIRW01000124.1 GCA_004366205.1 Actinomycetota bacterium
CACGCCACGGCCTCGTCGCGGGTGTCCATGACGTGGACGGTGGCGGCGCCGCGGCGGGCGCCCTCGAGCAGGGCTCTGCGGTTGGTGCGACCGACGATGAGGATGTCGGTGGCGACCCTTCCCGCCGCGGTCGCGAACGCCACGTTGTCCTCGTGCTGGCGGGGTCCGAGCTCGACCATCCCCGGCGTGACCACGACGCGCCGCTTGCGCGGGTCGCCGTGGCGCCGCAGCAGCTCCAGGGCAGCGGCGGCCCCGTCGGGGTTCGAGTTGAACGTGTCGTCGATGACGGTGACGCCGGTCGACGTGCGGTTGACCTGCTGGCGGTGGTCGGGCGCGCTCAACCCGGGGAGCTGACGGGCGATCACCTCGGCGCCGACGTCGAGGGCGAGGGCGATGGCGACGGCGACGGCCACGTTGCTCGGGCGGGCCGACCCTGAGGGGAGCGACCCGATCCGCTCGCCGCGGGCCGACACCACCAGCTCGCCGTCCTGCTCGGTGACGTGCACGTCGGATGCGGGGCTGCACCCAGCGGCAGAGGTCGCGGATCTCGCCGGGTCCGTAGGTGCCCATCTCGGCCACGAACACCTCGGTGCCGGGTGCGAGGTGCTCGTTGACGGCGCGCGACAGCCCGGCGGTGTTGTTGAAGCTGGCGGGGCTGGCGACGACCGACCGGGCGGGCGAGACGAGGTGGCGGACGTAGCCCTTCACCGTCGTCTTCCCGTACGAGCCGGTGATGGCGACGATCGTCGGGTTGACCGAGCGCAGCGTGCGGCTGGCCTGGTCGACGAAGCGCTGCGCCAAGCGGCGCTCGATCGGCGCGGCCAGCGCCAGCCCACCATCCACCACTGCCGGGGCCAGCAGGGCGAGCGCCACCGCCATCGGGGCGGCCGCGCCCAGCCACGCGGCGACCAGCAGCACCACGGCGACCGGCACGACCGTGACGGCGGCGAGCGTGCGCAGGCGCCGGGTCCACGCCAGCTTCGAGGTCCGGCCCCGCAGGCCCAGCCCGAGCGGTCCCGCGGCCACCGCCACGGCCGTCGCCAGGCCGGCCCACGGCTCGAACCACACGGCGACGGCGCCGGCCCCGGCCACGAGCGCGAGCAGGACGTTGGACGGGCTCAGAAACCACCAGCGGCGGGCGAACCGCACGCAGGCACCCGGGAGGTAGTGCTCGCGCTGGGCCACCCGGAGCCAGCGCACGCCCGCCAGGCCGAGCGCGACGACCGCGGCGGCCGTCACGGGGACCGTGGGGCTCACGCCGTGCGCTCCAGCATCCGGTCGATGGCGCCGCGCAGGGCGACCGCGGCGCGCAGCGGGACGTGGTGGTCGATGCCTTCGAGGACCGTCACCCGGGCGTCGCCGGCGAGCTGGGCGGCGCGCTCGGCGACGGCGACCGGAGCGGCGGTGTCGGCCGCCCCCCAGACGAGCTCGACGGGGCGCTCCAGGCGGCGGAGCTCGTCCTCGTAGGTCTCGTTCACCATGCGCACGAGGATGTCGCGCATGCGGCCCTGGGCGGCGCGGTAGTCGGCCGAGCCGTGCTTCTGGCGCAGCGCCTCCATCCGCTCGCCGGACAGCAGCTTCCGCCGGTGCAGCGCCCGGGCCACGCGGAAGCCGAGGGGCGGCTTGCTCCCGGGTGCGCCGGGAGGGCGGAGGAGCGGGGCGCCGGTCAGGACGAGGCCCCGGACCAGGTCGGGCCGCTCGGCCGCGACGCACACGGCGATGCACCCGCCCCGCGAGTGGCCCACGAGCACGACCGGCTGGCCGATCTCCTCGAGGGCGGGCACGAGCGCTCCCGCGTACTCGCGGGCGCCCCAGACCTCGGGCGGCTCGGGCGAGGCGCCGAACCCGGGCAGGTCCAGCGCCAGGGCGTCGAGGCCGTCGAGCATCGCGGCGAAGTCGGCCCGGGTGCGGCCCCACCCGTGGAGCGCCACGACCGCCGGCGGCCACGAACCGGACGTGTTGCCGAACACCGCGCCGTCGGCGAGGACCTTGAGCACGCGGGCCACGATACGCGCCGCCACTACCCTTCCCGGCGTGCCCGCGCCCGACGATCGACACCGCCCCCGCGTCGCCGTGGCCCCCGGCGGGGTGCGCTCGTTCCTCGCCCAGGCCGTCGCCGACGGTGGCGGCCTGGTCGTCGAGCCGGCAGAGGCCGAGGCCCTGGTGTGGTCGGCCCACGAGGACCCCGACGGCCTCGCCCAGCTGCTCGCCGGGGCGCCGGGGATCGCCTGGGTGCAGCTGCCCTGGGCAGGCGTGGAGCCCTACGTCGAGGTGATCCGCGCCCATGCCGGGCGGCGGTGGACCTGCGGGAAGGGCGTGTACGCCGAGCACGTGGCCGAACACGCCCTGGCGCTCGGCCTGGCCGGGCTGCGGGCCCTGCCCGACCGGGTCCGGGCGCGCACGTGGGGGGACCCCGCCGGCGTGAGCCTCGTCGACGGTCGGGCCACGATCCTGGGCGGCGGCGGGATCGCCCAGGCCCTGCTGGCGCTCCTGGCCCCCATGCGGACCGAGGTGACCGTGGTCCGCCGCCGGCCCGAGCCGCTGCCGGGTGCGGCCCGGGTGGTCGGGCCCGGCGACCTGCACGCCGCGCTCGCGGGCGCCGACCTCGTGGTGCTGGCCCTGGCGCTCACGCCCGAGACCGCGGGGATCATCGACGCCGCGGCCCTGCGCAGGATGGAGCGCCACGCCTGGCTGGTGAACGTGGCCCGGGGCGGCCACGTCGTCACCGACGACCTGGTCAGGGCGCTGCGGGAGGGCTGGATCGGCGGCGCGGCCCTCGACGTCACCGACCCCGAGCCGCTCCCCGACGGGCACCCGCTGTGGGACCTGCCCAACGTGATCATCACCCCCCACTGCGCCAACACCCCCGAGATGGCGGTGGCGCCGCTGAGCGCCCGGGTGCGCGAGAACGTGCGCCGCTACGCCGCCGGCGAGCCCCTGCTCGGCCCCGTCGACCCCGACGCCGGCTACTGACCGCGCCGCCGGGTCGGTCCGGGGAGATCAGCGCGGCCGGTACCAGGCTCAGACCCCCTCGCGCCGCCGGGTCAGCGGGGCGGGTCGAGGAGCACGCCGGGGTTGAGGATGCCGGCGGGGTCGAGCGCCGCCTTGGCGGCCCGGAGGGCGGCGGCGAACGGCTCGGGGCGCTGGCGGTCGTACCAGGGCCGGTGGTCGCGGCCCACGGCGTGGTGATGGGTGATCGTGCCGCCCCCGGCGAGAACGGCCTCGCTCGCGGCGGCCTTGATCTCGTCCCACTGCCGGTCCTCGCTGCCGGGCCGGCCAGGCGCGAGCACGCTGAAGTAGGGCGCGGGGCCGTCGGGGTAGACGTGCGTGAACCGGCACGTGACCCAGCCGCCGCCGCACACCTCGCGCAGAGCCGCCTCCACCGCGACGGTGACGCCGGCGTGGAAGTCGGCGAAGCGGTCCCAGGTGATCGCCGTCTCGAACGTGTCGGCGATGACCCCGAGCCGGGCGAGGCCGTCGCGGGTGTAGGGCGCCCGGATGAACGCGGAGCGCCACGCGCCCACCGCCCCTTCGCGGCTGGCGCCGCCCTCCTCGTCGGAGGACACCCGGACCCCGTCGGGCACGGTGCCGCCGTGGTCCCGGGCGATGGCCACGGCCCACTCGATCCATGGCCCGACCGGGTGGTCGGCCGACTCGAAGCCGAGCACGAGCAGCGCCGCCCCGGTGCCGACCCCGGCCGAGGTGGCCGCCTCACCGGCGTCGAGCAGGCGGCAGTTCGTGGGGAACAGCGCCGCCCGCCGCCCCGGTGCCGACCCCGGCCGAGGTGGCCGCCTCACCGGCGTCGAGCAGGCGGCAGTTCGTGGGGAACAGCGCCGCCTGGGCGATGGCGCGCGTCGCGGCCACCCCGTCGTGGTAGTCGGCGAAGTGCACCCCCGCCGAGGCCCGGTGCACGGGACGGTCCTGGATGCGCATCCACGCCTCGGTGATCACGCCGAGGATCCCTTCCGAGCCGAGCAGCATCCGGTCGGGGGAGGGGCCGGCTCCCGACCCTGGCAGCCGGCGCGACTCGGTGACACCCGCCGGGGTGACGGCCCGGATCGACTCGGTCAGGTCGTCGATGTGGGTGTACACCGTGGCGTAGTGGCCGCCCGAGCGGGTGGCCAGCCAGCCGCCCAGCGTCGAGAACTCGAAGCTCTGCGGGAAGTGGCGCAGCGTGTAGCCGTGCGGGCGCAGCTGGTCCTCGAGGACCGGCCCGAGCGCCCCGGCCTGGATGCGGGCGGCGCGCGCCGTGCGGTCGATCTCGAGGACCCGGTTCATGCGCGTGAGGTCGATGGACACCACGCCGGCGTACCCCTCGCCGACGTCGCCCTCGACGCCACCCACCACCGACGACCCGCCCCCGTAGGGGATGGCGGCCACGCCGGCGTCGCTGCACCAGTCGAGCAGGGCGGTCACCTCGGCCTCCGAGGTCGGGAAGGCCACCACGTCAGGCGGGTGGGCGAGCTCGCCGCGCAGGGCGCGGACCACGTCCCGGAACGCCTTGCCCATGCTGTGGCCCGCCCGATCCTCCCGGTCGGTCGAGCAGATGCCGGCCAGCGCGCCGGGCGGGTGCACCCGGGGCTCGGGCAGATCGAGGCCGGCGAGGGCGGGCACCGGCCGTACCTGCAGGCCGCTGACGCCCAGCCGGGCGGCCACGCCCGACCCCAGGTTGGCGACCTGCTCGTCGGTCATGGCCTGGTCGGCCCAGCCCCAGCCCCACCACGAGCGGCGGCGTTCCCCCATGGGCCGGGACCCTAGCGGCCGGGGGGACCGGCGCCGTTAGCATCGGTCCCATGGCCCCACCCGACCCTTCCGGACGCCTCTACTTCCGCCAGCTCCTCGCCGGACGTGACGTGGCGGCCGAGGATCCCCTCGCCGCCCAGATGGTCAACTTCGTGTACCTCATCGGCGACCGGGAGACCGGCGAGGCGGTGGCCGTCGACCCGGCGTACCGGGTGCGGGACGTGCTCGATTTGCTCGAGGCCGACGGCATGCGCCTCACCGGCGTGCTGGCCACCCACCACCACCCCGACCACGTGGGCGGGTCGATGATGGGGCACCGGATCGAAGGCGTGCGCGAGGTCCTCGAGCACCAGGGGGTGCGGGTCCACGTCCACCGCGACGAACGGCCGTGGGTGCAGCGCATGACCGGGGCGTCGGACTCGGACCTTGCGGCCCACGACAGCGGTGACACCATCGAGGTCGGCGACATCGCCATCACGGTGCTGCACACCCCCGGCCACACACCCGGTAGCCAGTGCTTCCTGGTCGAGAACCTGCTCGTGTCGGGCGACACGCTGTTCCTGGAGGGCTGCGGCCGCACCGACCTGCCCGGCGGTGACGCCGACGCGCTCTACGACAGCCTCCAGAAGCTGGCCACGCTGCCCGACGACGTCATCGTGTTCCCCGGCCACCGCTACTCGGTGCCGTCGTCGGCGACGCTCGGAGCCGTCAAGGAGACCAACTTCGTCTACCGGCCGAAGACGAAGGAGCAGTGGCTGGCCATGTTCGGCACGGTGTGACGTGACGGGGGAGCGCCGCACCCTGCGCACCGAGACCGCCGAGGGGGTGCGCACGATCGTGCTCACGCGACCGGCCGAGTACAACACGATCACCCCCGAGCTGCGCGACGAGCTCGGCGCGGCGATCGACGAGGCCGACGCCGACCCGGCCGTGCGGGTGATCCTGCTGCGGGCCGAGGGACCGGCGTTCTGCGCGGGCTACGGGCTCGACTGGTCAACCGCCGCCCAGGCGGAGGAGGAAGGCCGCGAGCGGGCGTGGGACTCGGTCGCCGACCTGCGGATGATGTCGCGCTTCGTCGACACGTACCTGAAGCTCTGGTACGCGTCGAAGCCCACGATCGCCGCCGTGCAGGGGTGGTGCATCGCGGGTGGCACCGACATGGTGCTGTGCGCGGACCTGATCGTGGCCGGGGAGAGCGCCGTGTTCGGCTACCCGCCGGCCCGGGTGTGGGGAACGCCGACCACGGCGATGTGGGTGTACCGGATGGGCCCGGAGCGGGCGAAGCGCTACCTGCTCACGGGAGACGAGATCCCCGCGCCCGAGGCGGCCCGCATCGGCCTCGTCCTCGAGACCGTGCCCGACGGCGAGCTCGAGGCGCACGCCACGGGCCTGGCGCGCCGCATGGCCCGGCTGCCCACGAACCAGCTGGTGATGCTCAAGCTGCTCTGCAACCAGACGGTGGAGCACATGGGCATGCAGACCAACAAGTTGCTCGGCACGCTGTTCGACGGTGTGGCCCGCCACACCCAGGAGGGGCTCGACTTCGTGGCCCGGGCCCGGGAGGTGGGGTTCCGCCAGGCCGTGCGCGAGCGGGACGAGCCCTTCGGCGACTACGGCTCGGGGCCTCGGAGCCGGCGGGGGCGCGGGGAGGCGCCCGGCGGGGACGGGGTGTGACCCCGTGAGCCGCTCCCACTACGACCTGCTGGGGGTGGCGCCCAGCGCCTCCACCGAGGAGATCCGCAAGGCGTACCTGCGCCAGGCCCGGGAGCACCACCCCGACCGCGGCCCCGCGGGAGACCGGCAGCGGGCCCGGGCCATGCAGGAGCTGAACGAGGCGTGGTGGGTGCTGCGCGACCCCGAGCGCCGCCGCCGCTACGACGAGAGCTGCCGGTCCCGGCCGCCGCGCGTGGTCGTCGTCGACCCCGACGACCCGCGGCTCGACCCCGACGTCGACCTCGACCCGCGGCCCTACGCCGAGGCTCCCGCTGGCTTCTGGTCCGACCTGCTGCGCTTCGCGCCATGGCTCGTGCTCGTCGTGGTGCTCGTGCTGATCTTCGTGTTCACCGCCTACGCCGGCAACGGCGGCACCGAGCCGAGAGAGCGGGCGGTGGTGGGCTCCTGTGTCCGGGTGCAGGCCGGCCTCGACGTGCGCACCGTGGACTGTGCGGGCCCGAACGACGGTCGGGTGGTCTCCGTCGCCGACCGCACGACGGCGTGCCCGTCGGGGACGCTCGGCGTGCGGGTGCGGGGCGAGGGCCGCGTCATCTGCCTCCGTCGCTGACGGCGGGGGAGCAGCCGCCGGCGTCGCTATAGGACCGTGGCCTCAGCGGGCGCGGAGGCGGAGGCGCACGCCGAGGTTGGCGGCGGGGTCGACCTCCCACAGCCCCTCGCCCACCGGTCGGGCGCCGTCCACGGCCGTGGGGTCGTCGCACGTGAAGGCCAGGTGGTGGAGGCGACCGGGTGCGTCACCGAGCCAGGCGGCCACCCCGCCGCCCGCCACGAGCCGCACGCGGCCGGGACCGGGCCAGGCCAGCTCCACCCACTCGGCGTCGGGCCCGTCGCCCCGCCCGGTCTCGGCGCCGCCGAGCAGGCCGGCGAACAGGGCGAGGCCGTCGTCGAGGCTCGCCACCGCGTGGGTGACGTGGTCGAGGTTGGCCGGCTCGGCTCGGGGCGGGGTCAGGTCGTCGGGAGGCGGGCTCGACCAGTCGCCGTCGGACTGGGCGAGCTGCACGACGATGCCACGCGCCTGCTTCGGGTGCAGGAACGCCTCCTTCCACGACGGGTGGTCGAGGGAGACACCCACCGGCGTGTAGCCGGACTCCTCGGCGGCGGCGAGCGCGGCGCGGATATCGGGCACCTTGTAGGTGAGGTGGTGGGGGCCGGGGCCGTTGCGGTCGAGGAAGCGGCGCAGGAAGTCGTTCACCTCCACCCGCCACGGCTCGAGCACCTCCAGCTTCATGCCGTTGGCGTAGCGGAGCTGAGCGGCGCGAAACCCGGTGGCGCCGTCGTCGTCCCCGGCGAGCCACGTGCCGGCGAGGTCACCGGCGTACCGGGGCCAGGCATCCGCGTGGCGCTCGGTGGCCACGGCCACGTGGTCGAGATCGGCGGCGACGGGTCGTGCGGGCACGGCGACCGATGATGGCCGCCGCCTCGCGGACGTGTCGACTCGGCGCCGCCTACGCTCGGGCGGATGGACTTCCGACGCGACACCGTCGAGGGGCTGGCCGAGCGCGTACGCAGCGGTGCGCTCGGCGCCCGGGAGCTGCTCGACGCCACGCTCGAGCGCATCGAGGCGCTGAACCCGCAGGTGAACGCCTTCGTCGCGGTCGACGCCGACGGCGCCCGGGCCGCCGCCGACGCCATCGACGACGCCGTGGCGGCGGGCGAGGACCCCGGACCGCTCGCCGGCATCCCGCTGGCGGTGAAGGACCTCGAGGACGCCGCCGGCATGGTCACGACCCTCGGCTCGACCCTGTGGGCCAGCGACCCGCCCGCACGCCGGGACTCCACGCTCGTCGAGCGCCTGCGCGCCGCCGGCTGCGTCGTCGTGGGCAAGACGAACACGCCCGAGCTCGGCTGGAAGGCCGAGTCCGACAACGCCGTCTACGGCGCCACCCGCAACCCCTGGAACCTCGAGCGCTCGCCGGGCGGGTCGTCGGGCGGGTCGGCCGCAGCCCTGGCGGCGGGGCTGGTCCCCCTGGCGACGGGCTCGGACGGCGGCGGGTCGATCCGCATCCCCGCCGCCCTGTGCGGCATGTCCGGCATGAAGCCGTCGCTCGGGCGGGTGCCCGCCGCCGGCCCGATCCCGCCGAGCTGGCCGCTGCTGTCGAGCAGCGGTCCCATGGCGCTGCGCACGAGCGACATCGCCCTCGCCCTCGACACCGTCATCGGGCCGGAGCCGGGCGACATCCGCTCGCTACCGATGCCCGAGCCGTCCTGGCACCGGTCGATCGAGGACCTGCACCACCCCCGCCGCGTGGGGTGGTCACCGACCCTCGGCTACGCCCAGGTGGACCGCGAGGTCCTCAGCGTGTGCGAGCGGGCGGTGCACCGGCTTGCAGACCACGGCGTGGAGGTGGTCGAGGCCGGCGAGGTCTTCGACGAGGACCCGGTGGCCACGTGGCTGACGCTCGCGGCGACGTACAACCTGCGGACCCTCGAGGTGTACCGGGGCAGCGAGGCGTGGGACCAGATCGACCCGGGCCTGCGGGCTTCGGTCGAGTGGGCGGCGGCGTCGGTGAGCGCCGCCGACTTCATCCGGGCCGAGGACGCCTGCCACCGCCTCAACCAGCGGCTCATGCGCACCCTCGGCGAGGTCAGCATCCTGCTCACCCCGACCGTCGCGGGCCAGACCCCGCTGTCGGGCCAGCCCGGCACCATCGACGGGCAGCCCGACGTGAACTGGGTGCGCTTCACCTACCCCTTCAACCTCACCCGGTCGCCGGCCGGTTCGGTGTGTGCCGGCTACACCGGCGACGGCATGCCCGTCGGGCTGCAGGTCGTGGGCCCCCAGCACGGCGACGTCGTCGTGCTGCGCACGATGGCCGTGCTCGAAGCCGACCTCGGCTGCGACCGGGTCGCGCCGTTCGGGTGACCGCGGTCCATCGTCCATCGGCGGCCGTTTGGTTGACCGCCGTCCATCGGCGGCCGTTTGGTTGACCGCCCTCCATCGGCGGCCGTTTGGTTGACCGCCGTCCATCGGCGGCCGTTTGGTTGACCGCCGTCCATCGGCGGCCGTTTGGTTGACCGCCGTCCATCGGCGGCCGTTTGGTTGACCGCCGTCCATCGGCGGCCGTCCGGTTGACCGCCGGGCCGCTACCGTACGGCTCGTGGCCGACGCGCCGTACGCACCCTGGGTGCTGTCCGGGGAGGCCCTCGTGGCCGTCGTCCCCGGACGGCGGGCCCGCGGTCTGTTGCCGCCCGAGCTGCGGCCGCTCCCCGGTCCCGTCGTGGTCGCCGGCGTCCGCTACTCCGGCTCACCCGTCGGCCCGTACCACGAGCTCGCCGTGGGCGAGCCCGCCCGCCTCGGCACCCGGCCGGGGCTGTGCATCACCACGATGGTCGTGGACTCGGCCGAGTCCCGCGCCGGCGGCCGGCTCAACTGGGGGTACCCCAAGCAGCTCGGCACCCTGCTGTGGGATGACGACGGTGACGAGCGCGAGCTGCGGTGGCTCGAGCGCAACATCGCCATCCGGGTCCGCCCCGTCGGGCCACCGGCCCCGGTGCTGGTGCCGCTGCGGGCCCTCCAGCGGCGCAGCGACGGGCCCGTCGTCGTACCCGGCCGGCTCCGGGGCCGGGTCCGTCTCGCCCGGGCCGAGATCGCCGTCCCCGGCGTCGACGCCCTCGCCGCCCTGGCGGGCCGGCGCGTTGGCGCCGTCGTCCAGAGCCTGCGCTTCTCGGTGCTGCCGGCCCGCCGTCCGATAGGCCGGTGGGCGTCGCCCTGACGTTGCGGGCACCCCGCCGCGCCGCCGAACCGGCCCTGTTCGTACCCCTCGCCACGCCCGCCTCCCGCCCGCAGGAACTGCTGGCGGCCGCGCTATCCTCCACCGTCCCGGGCGATTAGCTCAGCGGGAGAGCGCTGCCTTCACACGGCAGAGGTCACTGGTTCGAAACCAGTATCGCCCACCACAAGCCAGCATCGCCCACCACAAGGGCCCTATCCGTCGGGCTCAGCGCTGAACAGCGCCTGCACCTC
>SIRW01000125.1 GCA_004366205.1 Actinomycetota bacterium
GAGGGTCCGGAAAGCGGGGTGGGGCCGGCGGCGCCGGCGCTTTCCGGACGCTCGACGTCGTATGTGCACGCGGAGGGTCCGGAAAGCGGGGTGGGGCCGGCGGCGCCGGCGACGATCGGCATGCCGGAGGACGGCGGCGGTGACGGTCGCCTTCACCTGTGACGGACGGGCCGTGGCGGTGCCCGACGACGGGGCTTCGCTGCTCGAGGCCCTGCGCGACCGCCTCGGCGTGCGCGGGCCCAAGGACGGGTGCAGTCCGCAGGGGCAGTGCGGGTGCTGCACGGTCCTCGTCGACGGGACCCCCCGGGTGGCGTGCGTGACCCCGGTGCGCCGGGTGGCCGGGCGCGCGGTGACGACGATCGCCGGCCTCCCCGAGCCGGACCGGCAGGCGTGGGCCGACGCCTTCTCCGGCACCGGCGCGAGCCAGTGCGGGTTCTGCACCCCCGGCATCATCATGCGCCTGGAGTCCCTGCGCCGCCGGGGCACGCCGGCCGGCGACGAGGCCGCCGTGGGCCGGGCGCTCGGCGCCCACCTGTGCCGCTGCACGGGGTGGCGCTCGATCTTCGCCGCCTACGACGCCGTGGCCGGGGGCTCACCCGTCGCCGTCCGCGGTCGGGACCCGGGGGCGGCCGCGGCGCGGGCTGCCCTCGAGGGCGGGGTGCCCCAGCAGGTCGGACCGCAGGTCGCCCTCGGCGAGGGCGGCTTCGCCGCCGACACCGCGCCGGCCGGGGCCCTCGTCGCCGTGCCCGACGGGCGGGGGGGCTGGGCGGTGGGGGAGACGCTCACCGAGGCGCGGGCCGCCGCCGGCAAGGTCCAGGGCCGCCGCTCGACGATCGACCTGCGCCACCCGCTCGCCGTGCCCGCCGGGGACTGGGACCTCACGCTGCGAACCACCTGGGTCGAGCCCGCCTACCTCGAGACCGACGCGTCGTGGTGCGAGCCCGGGGGCGAGCCCGCCTCTCCGCTCGCCAACGGCGGGGCCTTCGGCGGCAAGCTCGCCTCGCCGGCCCCGGCCGCCGCCCGCCGGCTGGCCGACGAGCACGGCCGGCCCGTCCTCGTCCTGCTCTCGCGCGAGGACACGGTGCGCGTTGGGCCCAAGCGCCCCCCGCTCGCCGCCGGGGTCCGGGCCGACGGCACGGGCCGTGCCGTGGTCGCCCGCACGCCGGGCGTCGCCCACGCCATCCGCCGCGTCGCGCCGGGGATCGAGGTGGAGGAGGTCGACGTCGCCGGTCCTCCCACCTCGGCCGCCATCCGGGGCGCGGGGTGGGGTGAGGCCGCCGTCCTCGGCGCCGTGCTGGCGGCCGGCGGGCGCCAGGCCGACCCGACCGGCCCCGTCACCGTCGAGCTCCCGAGCGGCGCCCGGGCCAGCGCTCGGCGTGACGGCGACGGCCTGGCGGTCAGCGTGGCGTGCGGCGACCCGCTCGACGAGGTGGTGCTGCGCTCGTACTGCACGGGCGCCGCCCACATGGCGCTGGGGTGGGTGACGAGCGAGGGGATCGCGGTCGACGAGGCCGGGTCGCCGCACGGCCTCACCATCCGGTCGTTCGGGATCGTCCGGGCCGCCGACATGCCGCCGGTCCGCATCGACATCGAGCCCGACGCCGGCCCTGCGGTGAACGGGTCCGACGCCGTGCTGGTGGCGGTGGCGGCACTGGCGTGGATCGGGCAGGGTTGCCCGCAGGACTGGCCGACTGGACAGCGAGGAGGCGCGTGAGGTGAGCAGACCGGTGGGTCCCTACACACCCGTGGTGCGGGCCGGTGACTGGCTCGTGGTGTCGGGGCAGGTCGGCATCCGCGACGGCAGGCTCGTGCCCGGCGGCGTGCGCGAGCAGCTCCGCCAGGCCCTCGCCAACCTGCGGGAGCTCCTCGAGGCCGAGGGCGCGGGCATGGCGAACGTCGTCAAGACCACGGTGTTCCTGCGCCACATGAGCGACTACGCGGCGATGAACGAGGAGTACCTCGAGGCCTTCGGCGACCACCGGCCGGCGCGCTCGGCCGTCGGCGTCGCCGAGCTGCCGATCAACGCCCTGGTCGAGGTGGAAGCGTGGGCCTTCGTTGGGGAAGGATGGGGCACGTGATCGGCGCCGCGCTCATGGTCATCTGGCTCGTCATCGTCTTCCCCGTCGCGTTCTTGATGGGCATGGCCGTCCTCGCCGCCCTGCTGGGTGGCTCGCTGCGCGGCTCGGTCGCCGCAGCCCACGAGGGCAGCGAGCTGCTGGACCTCAATCGGTGAGGTCGAGGGGGCAGAGCCTCAATCGGTGAGGTCGAGGGCTCAGCCCATCCCGTTGGCGGCGCAGTGGGCGTCGCGGGCGGCGCTCGACTGGAACAGCCCGTACGCGGTGGCGGTGCGAATGTTCAGGGCCTCGAGGTAGGCCGCCGTCTCGATGCCCTGAGCGACGAGCGCCCGGGCCTCCGGCGTTGGCGCCGACACCAGCGCCTCGGCGTTCCGCCACGCCTGCTCCCGCCACCCGATCACGAGGTGGATGCCGCCCGGCGCTCCTTCGCCCTGGATCGTGGGATCGAAGCGGTCCCGGGCCTCGGCGTAGAAGGCCACCCGGTTCAGGAACTCGTTGACCTTGTTGTGGTCGGCCTTGCGGGACGTGCCGTCCGGGGCGATCAGCCCGATCTCGGCGAGCACGAACGGCAGGTCCCGGTTGATGTGGGCGCTGATGCCCAACAGCATGCTCCCGGTGCCGGTGACCCGGCGGGCGTCGGAGGCCTCGAACGCCACCTGCCACGCCGGCGCGACCCGGTCCCGCTTGTTCCGCTTGTACCAGTCGTCGATGGCGTCGAAGTAGTAGCGGGCGAACACGGCGTCGTAGTGGTTCAGGAACCCGGGATCGGCGAAGAACCCGGGCTCGAGCACCGCGCGGCGGTACTCCTCGGTCGTGCGCAGGTACGCCAACGCGAACACGGCGTTGTGGTCGCAGTCCCGGGCGAGGAAGCCGAGGCGCCGGTCCATCTCCCGGATGACCGAGTCCACGCACTGGATGCGCCCGGCCTTGCAGTCGTTGGCGTCGCTCGGGTCGTAACCGCTCGTCAGCCCCGGCAGCAGCTCGGACCAGTTGACGAACAGCGGGTCCTCGGCCTCAGCCGAGGGCAGGGGCAGCAGCGCCGCGGCGAGTGCCACCCCGATGGCCATGATCAGTCGATGCGGCCGCCGCCCGCGTGCTCCCCCTGTCTCCACGCTGCGATCGTGCGCCGCCGGACGGTGACGGTCCATGGCCCGACTGGGTCATTTTCGCTCGCACGAAGGGCGTGGTCACCCCCCCGGGGGTCCGGAGTCGCCCCCTGGGGTACAACACGACGGTGGTGGAACCAAGCCGGACGATCGCGGCCCGCTACGAGCTCGGTGAGGTGGTCGGCCACGGTGGCATGGCCGTGGTCCACCGCGCCCACGACCGCGTGCTCGACCGTCCCGTCGCCGTGAAGCTGCTGCGGCGGGGCGCCGCCTCCGGCCGGGTCGTGGAGCGCTTCCGCGCCGAGGCCCGCCGGGCGGGCGCCCTCGCCCACCCGAACACCGTCCCCGTGTACGACTCCGGTGAGGACGGGGGCGTGCACTACCTCGTGATGGAGCTGGTGGAGGGCCGCAGCCTGGCCCAGGCCCTCGACGACGGCGTTCGCTTCGGCGTCCGGGAGGCGGTCGCGGTCATCGTCGAGGTGTGCGCTGCTCTCGACGCCGCGCACCGCCAGGGCATCGTCCACCGTGACGTGAAGCCTGGCAACATCCTGCTGGCCGACGACGGGCGGGTGCGGGTCACCGACTTCGGCATCGCCCGCTCCCTCACGGATCCGGACCTCACCGAGACCCGCGGCGTGCTCGGCACCGCCGCCTACCTGGCGCCCGAGCAGGCCGCAGGCCAGCGGGTCGACGGGCGCGCCGACGTGTACGCCACCGCCTGCGTCCTGGTCGAGATGGTCACGGGCCGGCCCCCGTTCGTCGGGGACACGGCGGTGGCCGTCGCCCACCAGCAGGTGTCGGCCGTGCCGCCGTCGCTCGCCGAGCTCGGCGCGGACGTGCCCCCGGCGCTGGAGGAGGTGGTGGCCCGGGCGCTGGCGAAGGACCCCGCGGCCCGACCGGCGACACCGGGTGAGCTCGCCGCCGAGCTGCTCGCCGCGGTGCGGTCCGCCCCCGGGCCGGCAGGGACCGCCCCGGGCCCTGCGCTCCCCCCCGGCGCGCGCTACCGCCGGCCGCTGGCGCTCGCCGGCGTCGCCGTCTTGGGCCTGCTCGTGCTGCTGGCTGTCACCGGCGGCGGCGACGCCGACCCCGAGGCCGCCGCCGCGGCCGGCGCGGTGGCCGAGCAAGCGGCGGATGAGCCGCCGGTCGCGGCGCCCGAAGAGCCGGTTCCCCCGGCCGAGCAGCCACCGACTGCGGTGAGCGTCGGAGCCGCGGTGGGCGCGGTGCTCGACGAGCTCGACGCGGCCATCGCCGCCGGCGCCGTCGACGCCCGCGACGCCAAGGCGGTCAGCGACAAGCTGGCCGACGTCGTGAAGGAGCACGGCGCGGGCAAGCCCGGCAAGGCGCTCGAGAAGCTCGAGGACGCGATGGAGGAGCTCGACGACCTCGTCGAGGACGGCGACATCGACCCCGCCCGCGCCGACGCCATCCGGCTGCTGCTGTCCCAGCTCGCCCTGGCCCTCGGCGGGCGCTGAGCCGCTCGCCGGGGGTCAGCCGCCCCAGCGGGGCTGCCCGAAGCGGTACCCCACCGAGCGCACGGTCTGGATGAGGCTGGCGTGCTCCTCGCCGAGCTTGGCGCGCAGGCGCCGGATGTGGACATCCACGGTGCGGGCGCCGCCGTAGTACTCATAGCCCCACACCCGCGACAGCAGCACCTCGCGCGTGAAGACCTTGCCCGGGTGCGCCGCCAGGAACTTGAGCAGCTCGTACTCCATGTAGGTGAGGTCGAGCGGCCGGCCGGCGATGAGGGCCTGGTAGGTCTCGAGGTTGAGCGACAGCGCGCCGTACTCGATCAGCTCGGGCCGGGTGCCCCGCCCCGTCCGCCACAACAGGTGCTTCAGGCGGGCCTCGAGCTCGCGCGGGTGGAACGGCGAGAGGCAGAAGTCGTCGAACAGGTCCTCGCGCAGCTCGAGATCGGCCAGCTGCGCGCCGGTGACCAGCAGCAACACGGGCTCGACGGGCTCGTCGCGCTTGCGCAGCGCCCGGGAGAGCGCGAAGGCGCCCTCGGGGTCCTCGTCGGCGCACACCACCGCCCCCGCCCAGCCCTCGTCGGGCTCGAGCCGGGCGGCGGCGGTCTCGTCGGGTGCGCCCTTCCAGGCGTAGCCCGCCAGGTCGAGCGTGCGGGCCAGCTCGGGCGGCGGCGGGTCGGGGAACACGAGCAGGGTCTCCACGGCGCTCCTACAGGCTCGGCAGGTACCGGTCCAGCTCGAACTGGCTGACATGGGCCTTGTAGCCGGCCCACTCGGCGCGCTTGTTGCGGATGAACCACTCGAACACGTGCTCCCCGAGCGTCTCGGCCACGAGCTCGGAGCCCTCCATGGCCTCGACCGCCTCGATGAGGTTCCCGGGCAGGAGCTCGATGCCCTCGGCCATGCGCTCCTCGGCGGTCATGGCGTAGAGGTTGGCGGGCGTCTCGGGTGGTAGCTCGTAGCCCTCCTCGATGCCTCGGAGGCCGGCCGCGAGCACCACGGCGTAGGCGAGGTAGGGGTTGCAGGCCGAATCGGGCGAGCGGAACTCGACGCGGGTGGACTCGGCCTTGTTGCGCTTGGTGACGGGCACGTTGAGGATCACCGACGCGTTGTTCCGGGCCCACGCCACGTACACCGGCGCCTCGAAGCCCACGACCAGCCGCTTGTAGGAGTTCACCCACTGGTTCGTGACGGCGGTGATCTCCCGGGCGTGGCGCAGCAGCCCGGCCATGAAGCCCTTGGCCACCTTCGACAGCGAGTACTCGTCGCCCGGGTCGTGGAAGGCGTTCACGTCGCCCTCGAACAGCGACAGGTGCGAGTGCATGCCCGAGCCCTGCACCCCCTCCAGGGGCTTGGGCATGAACGTGGCGTACACCCCCCGCTCGAGCGCGATCTCCTTCACCATCAGCCGCACGGTCATGATCGTGTCGGCCATCGACAGGGCGTCGGTGTGGCGCAGGTCGATCTCGTGCTGGCTGGGCCCGTCCTCGTGCTGGGTGTACTCGACGGGGATGCCCATGTCCTCGAGGGTCAGCACCGCCTGCTTGCGCAGGTCGGTGGGCAGGTCGGCGACGGCGAGCTCGAAGTAGCTACCCCGGTCGAGGGGCTTGGGCGGCGCGCTCGGGTCGGCGTCGGCGAAGTAGAAGTACTCGATCTCGGGCGCGGCGTAGAACGAGAAGCCCTTCTCCCGGGCCTTCTCGAGCGCCCGCTTCAGCACGTAGCGAGGGTCGCCCTCGAAGGGCGTGCCGTCCAGGTTGCTCACGTCGCAGAACACCCGCGCCATCGGCGCGCCGCCGTCCTTCAACGGCAGGATCTGGAACGTCTTGGCGTCGGGTCGGGCGAGCACGTCGCTCTCCTGCACCCGGCTGAACCCGTCGATGGCCGACCCGTCGAAGGTGAGGCCCTCGGCCAGGGCGTTCTCGAGCTCGGCCGGGGTGATCATCAACGCCTTGGGGATGCCGAGCACGTCGGTGAACCACAGCTGGATGAAGCGGATGCCCCGTTCCTCGACGGTCCGCAGCACGTACTCCTGGTGGCGCTCCATGGGGACATGATCGCACCCCGTCACGGCGGGGACCGCCCCTGTGCGAGCCTGTTCATCATCCGTTCACAATCCGGCAACGGCCGCGAAACTGCGCCCCGGCAAGGTGACGCCGTCCGTTCGACGACCGGGCGCGAGGCGCCCGACGAAGGAGGAGATCGTGCAGGAGCGCACCCCCGGTGAGGTCCTCAGCCTGGTGGAGGACGAGAGCGTCGAGTTCGTGGACTTCCGGTTCTCCGACCTGCCCGGGATCATGCAGCACGTGTCGATCCCGGCCCCGCTCCTGACCGAGGAGTACTTCGAGGAGGGTCACGGCTTCGACGGGTCGTCGGTGCGGGGCTTCCAGGAGATCCAGGAGTCCGACATGATCCTGGTGCCCGACCCGAACACCGCCTACCTCGACCCGTTCCGGGCCCGCAAGACGCTCGTGCTGCACTGCTTCGTGGCCGATCCGGTCACGGGCGAGAGCTACAGCCGCGACCCCCGCTACGTCGCCAGCAAGGCCGAGGAGTACCTGCGGTCGACCGGCGTCGCCGACACCGCCTACTTCGGGCCCGAGCCTGAGTTCTTCGTGTTCGACGACGTCCGCTTCGAGACGCAGGGGCACACGTCGTTCTACGCCGTGAACTCCGTGGAGGGGCAGTGGAACACCGGCGCCGACGAGGGCCCGAACCTGGGCCACAAGCCCCGCACGAAGCAGGGCTACTTCCCCGCCCCCCCGATGGACCACTTCCAGGACCTTCGCTCGGAGATGGCGGCCACCCTGCACCGGGTCGGCATCCAGACCGAGCTGCACCACCACGAGGTGGCCAGCGGTGGTCAGGGCGAGATCGGCATCCGCTTCGGAACGCTGCTCGCGATGGCCGACAACCTCATGACGTTCAAGTACGTGCTCAAGAACGTGGCGTGGCAGGCGGGCAAGTCGCTCACCTTCATGCCCAAGCCGATCTTCGGTGACAACGGGTCCGGGATGCACACGCACCAGTCGCTCTGGAAGAACGGCGAGCCGCTGTTCTTCTCGGAGTCCGGGTACGCCGGCCTGTCCGACATCGCCCGCTGGTACATCGGCGGCCTGCTCGCCCACGCCCCGGCCGTCATCGCTTTCACGAACCCGACCACGAACAGCTACAAGCGGCTCGTGCCGGGCTACGAGGCGCCGGTGAACCTGGTGTACAGCCAGCGGAACCGCTCGGCGGCGTGCCGCATCCCGCTCGCCCAGAAGAGCCCCAAGGCCAAGCGCATCGAGTTCCGCTGCCCGGACTCCACGTCGAACCCCTACCTTGCGTTCTCGGCGATGCTCATGGCTGGCATCGACGGCATCCAGAACCGCATCGAGCCGCCCGACCCGGTCGACAAGGACCTCTACGACCTGCCGCCCGAGGAGCTCGCCCAGGTGCCGCAGGTGCCGGGCTCGCTGGAGGAGGCGCTCGCCGGCCTCGAGGCCGACAACGACTTCCTGCGGGCCGGCGACGTCTTCACCGAGGACATCATCGAGACCTGGATCGCCTACAAGCGGGAGAACGAGGTGGACGCCCTGCGCCTGCGCCCCCACCCCTACGAGTTCAGCCTCTACTACGACGTGTAGGCCGGGGACCCGTAGCCTCACAGGTCGTGCGTGCGTACTCACAGGCCGCCCGGCGCCGGACGTTCGCGATCATCGCGCACCCGGACTGGAGCAGGCGCGCGGCATCTCCATCACCTCGACGGTCCTGCAGTTCCCCTACCGCGGCCACGTGCTGAACCTGCTCGACACGCCGGGACACCGGGACTTCTCCGAAGACACGTACAACTACGACCGCCCAGGCCTGGGCGCCCTCGCGCTGCTGGACGAGATCGAGCGCCCATACCGTGTTCGGCCACGACCGCGCCACGGTCGAGGAGGCGTGGCCGGGCGACGTCGTGGGCCTCGTCAACGCCGCCGACCTCCGCATCGGCGACACCCGGCACGCCGAGGGCGACCCCGTCGCCTACCCGGGCATCCCGAGCTTCGCCCCCGAGCACTTCCGCACCGCCCGCCCCACCGACACCGCCCGGTTCAAGCAGTTCCGCCGGGGCGTCGCCCAGCTCGACGAAGAGGGTGCCATCCAGGTGCTGCGCGACCCCGACCTGGGCGACCAGGAGCCGGTGCTGGCCGCCGTCGGGCCGATGCAGTTCGAAGTCGCCCAGCACCGCCTCGAGCACGAGTTCGGTGCGCCGGTGGAGCTGCGGGCCACGAGCCACACCGTCGCCCGTCGCACCGACGCCGAGAGCGCGCCGCGCCTGGTCCGGCTGCCGGGCGTGCGGGTGCTGGCGCGCGGCGACGGCGGCCTCGTCGTGCTGCTCGAGAGCGAGCGCTGGCTCGACCGCATCCGCGCCGACCACCCGACCTCACCCTCGAGCCGATCCTGGCTCGTTGAGCGACTGGGCGTCCCGCCCCGCCCGCACCCCGGGCCCCCAACTGGCATCGGCGCCCCTCTGGATGGATTCTCGTGATTCTCACGGCACCGTTGGACTCGCTCGGCGTCGCACCGGCGCACCGTCGGCGTCGGGCGGGCTTCGGCTCGCTGCCGTGGATCAGGCGTGAGAACTCGTGAGAATCCTTCCCGACGAGCGAGCGCGTGGCGATGCCGCCGAGCTGCCGGACGGCGACGCCCGGGTGCCGGTCGCGCACCTCAGTCCGTCGAGCCCGCGAGGCGCAGGTGGCGCACGCGCCAGACAGCGAGCGCCAGAGCGACGAGGGTGATGATCGCCAGGCGTCCGGCGGCGGCACCGGCAGCGGGCACGCCCGAGCGGAGCAGCTCGCCGGCATCGGGCCCCCATCCGGCGTAGGCGGTGGTGGTCAGCCACTGCGGGCTGAGCTGGGCGATGCCCGCCAGCACCCCACCCAGGAGCCGCTCGACGAGCAGGACGAACGCGAGCGACCAGAGCGCGGCCCGCTGGACGGTGGCGCCGATCAGGACGAACACGGCGATGTAGGCGGCGGTGCCGGCCAGCGTCGCCAGCACCAGCGGCGCCGCCGCGCCCGGCGCGCCGGCGGCGAGCGCCGCCAGGGCCACGGCCGGCACCAGGACGAGGCTGGCGAGCAGCCAGCCGGCCAGCCAGCGGGTCACCACCACGGTGCGCACCCGGAGGGGGGAGAGCCAGGTGAGCGTGAACGTGCCGCTGCGGATCTCCGCGCCGAGCACGGCGTCGCCCACGATCAGGCAGGCCAGCGGGATGACGAGCGCGAAGGTCCCCTCGGAGGTGGCGGCGAGGGCGGCGGCGGCGCTGCCGGCGTCCTCCACCGCCCGGGCGAGGAGCCCGAGCAGCACCGCCGCGGCGCCGGGCACGGCCAGCAGGGCCCAGCGACGGGTCGGGACGCACACCCGCAGGGCGTAGGCGAGGGCGGCGACGGACGCCGGAGGGAGGCGCCCAGCGGTGGCGGCGTCCGGCGCGGGGGCGGTCACCGGAGCAGCTCCCGGAACGTGCTCTCGAGCGAGTCGTCCAGGGGCCGCACCTCGAGCAGGCGGGCGCCGGCGCGCCGGGCCACTCCCGGGAGGCGCCGGGCCAGCTCGAGCGCCCGCGTGGAGGACACGACGACGGCGTCGCCGTCGACGGTCACCCCGGTGACGGCCTCGACGGCGAGGAGCTCGGCGGCGAGGGCCCGCGGGTCGGGCGTGCGGACGAGGACCCGGCGGGGCCGGTCGGCCATGGCCTCCCGGATGGCGCGGTGATCGCCGGCGGCGGCCAGCCGGCCGCGCACGAGGACGACCTGGCGCCGGGCGAGGCGCTGCACCTCGTGGAGCACGTGTGAGCTCACGATCACCGTGCGACCCTCGTCCCCGAGGCGGTGGAACAGGGCGATCAGCGCCGTGCGCTGCACCGGGTCGGCGCCGTTGAGCGGTTCGTCGAGCACGAGCACGGCAGGGTCGCCGACCAGCGCGGCGGCGATGCGGGCCCGGCGGCGCATCCCCTTGCTGAACCCGCCGACCCGCCGGCGAGCGACGTCGCTGAGCCCGACCGTGGCGAGGGCGGCGTCGACGCGCGCCGCGTCCCGGACGTCGCGCAGCGCGGCCGTGTAGGCGACGAGCTGGCGGGCGGTGAGCCCCGGTGGCAGGGCGTCGTCCTCGGGGACCAGGGCGACGTGGCGATGGGCGTCGCGGTCACGGCGTGGGTCCCGGCCGAGCACCCGCACCGAGCCCAGGTTCGGCGGGAGCAGCCCGCACACCGCCCGCATCAGGGTCGTCTTGCCCGCCCCGTTGGGGCCGAGGAGACCCGTGACCCCAGGCCCGAACGAGCACGACACCTCGGTCAGGGCGACCTTGGGCCCGAACCACACCGACACGGCGTCGACCGCGACGGTGGCGTCCTCGACGAAGGCGGGGTCGTGGGCCGGGACCACCCCGTCGCCCGGCACCCTCACTCGCCCCCCGCTCCCCGGTAGCGGAGCAGCAGGAACCCCAGGCTCACGGTGACGACGAGGACGTAGGCGGCGATGGCGCCGGCGCCGCCCGCGCGGACGCCACCGAGCGGCCCGTCGGGGTCGACCTGGCCGAGGAAGACGAGGTCGCGCAGGTGCAGCGGAAGGGCGGGCAGGTCGAGCAGCGCCCACGCCGAGCTCCCGCCGGCGACGGCGACCAACGGGCCGGCCACGATCGTCGCCACGAGGAACAAGGCGAGGATGGCGACACCGCCCACGACCCGGCGCGCCGTGGTGGCGGCCACGGCCACGCCGGCGCTGGCGAAGTAGATGGTCAGCAGCGCCACGGCGAGCGGAACCCGCCAGAGCACGTCGAGGTGGTCGGTGAGGTACGCCAGGGCGCCCTCGGTGGCGACGAGCATCTGGCCGAGGAAGAGCACCACGTGGGGCAGGAACGCGAAGCCGAACACGATGGTGGCGATGGCCCCGACCTTGGCGAGGACGTAGTCCCGGCCGTCGAGCGGCCGGGCGAACACCAGCGTGAGGACCCGGTGGCGCCGGTCGGGGCACACGACGTCGGGCGCGGCCACGGCGACGAAGAGCAGCAACGCCGTGGAGACGCCGACGTATCCCCGGTACGTGATGAAGCTGAAGTCGCGGGCGGGCGTGTCGCGCGTCAGGTAGGCGACGCCCACGTTGACGATCGCCGGGATCGTGGCGATCACGAGCAGGCCCCAGGGCAGCACCTTCTGCCGCCAGGACCGGCGCAGCCCGAGCGCCCGGCGCACGGACAGGCGCCACAGGGCGATCCGGGCGGCGCCGCGCCCGCCGCGGGGCCCGTCGTAGGGGCGGTAGCCGCGGTCGTAGACGGCGCCGGCCGCGGTCACGGCGCGTCCACGAAGAGCTCGTCGAGCGAGGTCCGCCGGCTGGAGAGCGCGTGCAGGGCGAGGCCGAGGTCGTCGACGGCGTCGCGGACGGCGTCGAGCACGTCGTCGCTCGCCACCACGACGTCCAGCACGGCGTCGTCGAGGGCGCTGGCCTCGCACCCGCGGCGGGCGAGCGCCGCCGCCAGCTCGGCGGCGTCCCGGTCGACCTCGACCCGGACGCTCCCGGTCCTGTCGAGCAAGGCCTCCGTGGCGCCGGCGTGGCGCAATCGGCCGCCGTCGAGCATGAGCACGTGGTCGCACGAGCGCTGGACGTCGTCGAGGAGGTGCGTGGCGAGCAGCACCGAGACGCCGAACCCCGCCAGGCGCCCGACGAGGGCCAGCATCTCCGCCCGGCCCATCGGGTCGAGGCCTGCCGTGGGCTCGTCCAGCAGGACGACCTCGGGGTCGGCCACGAGTGCCTGGGCGAGCTTCGTGCGCTGGCGCATTCCCGTCGAGAACCCGGCCACGGGGCGGAAGCGCTCCTCGTCGAGCCCGACCAGGTCGAGGACCTCCGAGGCCCGCTGGCGGGCGGCGCGGGGCGGCAAGCCGGCGAGCTCCCCGAACGTGGCGACGAGGTCGGCGGCGCTGACGTCGAGGGGGAGGCACTCGTGCTCGGGCATGTAGCCCAGCCGGGCCCGCACGCCCACCGGGTCGGTGGCCACCGGGATGCCCGCCACCTCGATCGTGCCCGCCGAGGGCGGGAGCTGGCCGAGCGCCAGCCGCAGCAGCGTGGTCTTGCCCGCCCCGTTGGCTCCCACGAGCCCGACGGTGCCGTGGGGCACCTCCACCGTCAGGTCGTCGAGCGCCCGGACACCGCCGGGGTAGACGAGCGTGAGTCGCTCGGCGCGCAGCATCGGACCGGGCACGGTCGCAGAGCATCGCGCTCCTCGCCGCCGGCTGCTGCGCGCCGGGCCGCGGCGTCGGGCCGGCCCGCGACGGCTAGGTGGTCAGGCGCAGCTCAGCGCCCACCGGCACCCCGGCCTCCACCGCGTGCCGCCCACCGTCGACGTGCAGGATCTCGCCGGTGACGGCGGCGGCCATGTCCGACAGCAGGAAGCAGGCGGCGTCGGCGACGGGCGCGGGGTCCGTGGGGTCCCACGCGATCGGCGCGTGCGCCCACGAGGCGAGCAGGGCGTCGAAGCCCGGGATGGCCGATGCTGCCCGGGTGACGAGGGGCCCGGCGGCGATGAGGCCCACCAGGCTCGCGCCGGATGCGGGCGCAAGGTCGGCGAGGAGACCGGCCAGGGCCACGTAGCTGTGCACGCTCGTGCGAAGGCGAGCTCGGTGTCGGCGGCGGGCACGTCGAGCACGGCGTCGAGCGCCCGTCGGGGGGCGAAGGCCACCGCGTGCAGGGCCCCGTCGAGGTGGCCGGCGAGGTCGCGCAGCAGGCCGGCGACCTCGGTCAGCCGGGCGGAGTCGGTGAGGTCGAGGGCCAGCACCGGCGGCTCGCCGGGGAGGGTGGCGGCACAGGCCCCCGCACCCTCGACGTCGCGTGGGAAGGCGGTGAGGACCAGCTCCGCCCCCAGCTCGCTCGCTCGGCGCGCGGTGGCGAAGGCGATGCTCTCGGGTGTGGCGATGCCGGTGACGAGGATGGTCTTGCCGTGCAGCACGTGGGGGCTCCTGTCGGATCAGACGATGATGTGGGCGAGGCTGTGGAACAGCGGGATGCCCAGGGCGAGGTTGAACGGGAAGGTGATGGCCAGAGCGGCCGTGAGGGCGTAGCCGAGGTTGGCGTCGGGCAGCGAGACCTGCACCGCCGCGGGGGCGGCGATGTAGGAGGCGCTCCCGGCCATGGCGCCCATGACTGCGGCCCCGCCGGCGGACAGGCCGGCCGCCGCACCGGCGAACACCCCGACGGTGCCGAACACCAGGGGCATGGCCACGGCGAAGCCGCCGAGGAACAACCCGGCCTTGCGCACCTCCCAGAGGCGCTCGCCGGCCACCGTGCCGAGGTAGAGCAGGAACAGCACGAGCACGCCGGCGAAGGGCTCGACGAACACCGGCGCCACCTTCTCGAGACCGGCCGGGCCCGAGATGCCTCCGACGAGCAGGCCGCCGATCAGCAGCAGGGCGCTGGAGCCGGTGAGCACCTCGCGCACGGCCGGTCCCATCGACGTGCCCCGGCGGGCCTTCTGGGCGATGGCGAGGGCGAGCACGATGCCGGGCACCTCGAGCAGGGCGAGGAGGGCGGGCAGGAACGCCTCGGGGTCGGAGCCGGCCGCCACCGCGAAGGCGACGGCGGCGGCGAACGTCACCGCCGAGACCGACCCGTAGTGGGCGGCGATGCCAGCGGCATCGGCTATGGAGAACCGGCCGAGCCGGCGCAGCACCACGTAAGCGGCGACGGGCACCGTGAGGCCCAGGAACAGGGTGGCCGCCGCCGGCAGGACGATGGCGGTGAGGGGCGTCTCGGCGAGCGCCACCCCGCCCTTCAGGCCGATGGCGAGCAGCAGGTACGACGAGAGCAGCTTCCCGGCGGCGGCCGGGAAGCGCAGGTCGCTGCCGATGGCGACCGCCACGATGCCGAGCACGAAGGCGAGGACCGCGGGGTGGGTGAGGTTCGTGGCGGTGAGCGCCAGGGCGCTCGTCGTGGCGACGTCCTGCGAGGCGAGGAGCACGGCGTACACACTAGCACGAAGAAACATGTATTAAATAACAATCAATGTGCGGCGCGGACCGGCTGCCTAGGCTGCGCGGGGATGCCCGACGAGCGCCGACCCGGGTGGACGTTCCTCACGAACCACGCCCACGTGCTGATCTGCATCGCCCGCAACCCCGAGATCCGCCTCCGGGAGATCGCCGACCTGGTCGGCATCGGCGAGCGCGCGGCGCACAGCATCGTGTCGGACCTGGCCGATGCCGGCTACATCACGCGCACCCGCGTCGGGCGGCGCAACCACTACACGATCAACCCCAAGCGACCCTTGCGGCACCCCGTCGAGCAGGAGCACAGCGTGGGCGAGCTGCTCGAGGCCCTCGCCGGCCAGTCGTAGGCCGTCGGGCGCGCCGGCTCAGCCGGGCGCCCCGGCCGGCTCCGGTTCCGGGCCGTCGACCGGGCCGGCGCCCCGCGTGCGCCACCACGTGCCCGCCATGATGGCCGCCGCCCCCAACCAGCCGGCGACCGACAGCCCCACCGCCCACGGGAGCAGGCGGGGGCCGTCGTCGGGCAGGGGCGCGGCGGGCTGCTCGTCCTCGGGGGGAGGCGGGGGCGCGGGCTCGGCCCCAGGCGGGAGCGTGGTCGTGGTCGTCTCGGGCGGCGCGGGCTCAGCCGGGGCGGTCGTGGGCGGTGGCGCCGGGGTGGGCGGGGGTGCCGGCGCGGGCTCGGGCTCCGGGCCGGCCACGGTCGTCGTCGTCGTGGGGTCGGGCTCGGGCTCCGGCTCGGGCTCGGGCTCGGGCTCCGGAGGCGGCTGGGTGGGCAGCGGGACGGCCGGGGCGGTCGTGGTCGTCTCCTCGGGCGGCGGGTCCTCCTGGCCGGGCTCGACCAGCTGCGCCGCGCCCGGGGCGCCGGAGAGCACGAGGGCGGCCGTCAGCGCGCCCGCCACCGCCAGCGGGGCGACCAGCGCCCGGAGGCGCCGGCTGCGGCGCGCCTGTCCCACCCCACCATCGTGGCAGGGCGCACACGCCCCACGCGAGCGCTCAGCCCTGGCCGTAGAACAGCCGCTCGACGACGCTCCTCGCCCGCCGGGTCACCCGCCGGTAGCCCTCCCGCAGGTCGGCGGGCGTGGTGCCGAGCGAGCGTGCCAGCCGGGCGAGGTCGTCGGCCCGTTGGGGCAGGGAGTCGCCGCGCCCGCCCTTGATGAGGAACCAGCGGTTCCGGGTCCGCTCGCAGTAGCGGTAGGCGTCCGCCAGCACCTCGAGGTCGTGGTGGTCGAGCACGCCCGCCGCCGCCAGCCGCGCCAGGGCGGCCATCGTGCCGGGCGCCTGGATCCCGTGCTGGAGCTGCAGCAGCTGCACCGTGAACTCGACGTCGACGAGCGCGCCCTTGCCGAGCTTCAGGTGGAACTCGGGGTCCTCCCCGGGGGGGATGCGCTCGCGCTCGACCCGGGCCTTGATCCGGCGGATCTCGCGGACCTGTGCGTCGGACAGCTCCGACCACACGAACGGCTCGGCGAGCTCGAGGAAGGCGGCGCCCAGCTCGACGTCCCCGGCGACGGGGCGGGCCCGGATCATCGCCTGGCGCTCCCAGACGTGGGCCCACCGCTCGAAGTAGGCGCGGTAGCCGTCGAGGCTGCGGGCCAGCGGGCCCTGCTTGCCCTCGGGCCGCAGGTCGGCGTCGATCTCGTAGATGCGGCTGGCGGGCGTGCCGCCGACGAACCGCAGGAGCGAGGTCGCCAGGCGCTCGGCGTCCTCGAACTCGGCGCCGCCGTCGCCGTCGTACACGAAGATCACGTCCAGGTCGCTGCCGTACGACAGCTCGCCCCCGGCGAACCGGCCCATGGCGACCACGGCGAACGGCAGCGGTGGGGCGAGGGTCTCCACCGCCACCTCGAGGGTCGCCTCGGCGAGAGCCGTGAGGTCGGTGGCGGTGGCGTCGACACCGGCAGCGTCGACCAGGTCGCGGGCCGCGATCCGGAGGAGCTCCCGTTCCTTGCCCCGCTTGAGCACGGCGCGCCGGGTGTCCAGGTCGGCGCGGGTGTCGCGCTTGGCCCGGAGGCGCTCGGCCGCCTCGGACCGGGAGCGGGGGGCGAGGGCCCGGCTGTCGCCCAGGTCGGCGATGAGGTCGGGGTTGTGGTGCAGCACCTCGCCCAGCAGCCGGCTGGTCCCGAGCACCGTGCAGAGGCGCCGGGCGGTCTCCGGTGACTCCCGGAACGCCCGGGCCAGCTCCTGGGACCGCTGGGTGCCCGAGGCGAGCGTCCGCAGCCCCAGCAGCCCCAGGTCGGGGTCGGGGGTGTCGGCGAGCCAGCCGAGCACGAGCGGCAGGAGCTGGCGCATCAGGCGCGACGACCGAGTGAGGCCGCGGGTGAGCTCGGCCACGGCCTGGCGGGTGCGCTCGGCGTCGGCGAAGCCGAAGGCGCTCAGGCGGGCGGCGGCCGCCTCGGGGGTCAGCCGCCCCTCGGCGCCGGCGAACGCTTCGAGCAGCGGCCGGAAGTACAGGCGCTCGTGGATCGTGCGGACCTGCGAGCGGGTGCGCCGGAGGGCGGCGTCGAGCTGCTCGCGGGCGTCGCCCTCGGCGGCGTCGCGGTACCCGAGCACCCGGGCGATGCGGCTTCGGGCGCTGGCGTCGGCGGGCAGGGCGTGCACCTGCAGCCCGTCCACGAGCTGGAGGCGGTGCTCGGCGGTCCGCAGGAACCGGTACGCGCAGGCCAGGCCGTCGGCGTCGG
Organism: Actinomycetota bacterium; assembly: GCA_004366205.1. Lineage (GTDB taxonomy): Bacteria > Actinomycetota > Acidimicrobiia > Acidimicrobiales > CADCSY01 > SIRW01. The sequence continues at coordinate 17,314 of SIRW01000125.1, forward strand.
CGGCGTCGACGTAGCCGGCGTCGCCCAGCTCGTGGAGGACGTCGAGGGTGGCGGGCGCCCGCAGCGCCGGGTCGTGCCGGCCGTGTACCAGCTGGAGCAGCTGGACCGAGAACTCGATGTCGCGGATCCCGCCGGCGGCCCGCTTCAGGTCGCGCTCGGCCAGGCCCTTGCGCTCGAGCTCGGCTTCGGTGCGGGCCTTCATCGCCCGCAACGACCGGAGGTCGTCGGCGTCGAAGGACCGGTTCCACAGGTGGCGCCCGGACGCGACCGCGAACGCGCGGCCGAGGCGCTCGTCGCCCGCGACCGGCCGGGCCTTCAGCAGGGCCTGGAACTCCCACGGCTGGGCCCAGCGCTCCCAGTAGGCCTCGTAGGACTCGACCGAGCGCACGAGCCGCCCGTCGCGGCCCTCGGGCCGCAGGTTCGCGTCGATGCGGAAGCAGGTCGCGGCCAGGCGCATCACCTCACGGGCGGCGCGCTCGGCCGCCTCGAGCTCGTCGCCCGGATCGGCGACGAACATCACGTCGATGTCGCTCGCATAGTTGAGCTCCCCCGCCCCGAGCTTGCCCATGCCGATCACCGCGAGCGCCGGCCCGCCGGCCAGCTCGCACGACGCCTCGAGCACACCCGCACCGAGGGCGGCAAGGGCCGTGGTGGTCTCCTCCAGCCGGTCGAGGCCCACGAGGTCGCGGGCGGCGATGCGCAGGTACTCGTGCTGCTTCCATCGGCGCAGACGCCCCTCGTCGAGCTCCGGGCCGCGAGGTCGGGTCACCGGCCGGTCCAGGCCCGCGAGCACGTCGAGGGCGCCGGCGTCGGTCTCGAGCAGCACGAGCAGGGAGCGGCTCGCGGCGCTGACCGCCACCACCGCCTCGGCAAGGGCGGTGTCGCCGGCGAGCCGGTCCCGCAGCCCCGCGTGGGCCTCGGCCAGGCGGTCGATCGCCGTGCGGACCGTGTCGGGCGCGGCGGACGCCGCCACGAGCGCGTCGAGCTCGTTCGGGGTCCCGGTGCGGCTCACCCCGCCAGTCTGGCCGGGCGGGAGCCGGCCGGGGCGCCTGGGTACGCTGCCCGTGTGTCGCATGTGCGCGTCGCGCTCTGCCAGCTGAACCCCGTGGTCGGCGACCTCGAGGGCAACGCCGACGCCATCGTCGCCGCCCTGCGGGAGGCCGAGGCCGCCGGCTGCGACCTCGCCGTGTTCGGCGAGCTGGCCATCACCGGCTACCCCCCCGAGGACCTGCTGCTGAAGCCCCGGTTCGTGCGGGACAACCGGGCTGCGCTGGAGCGGGTGGCGGCCGCCACCGCGGCCTGCGCCGCGGTGGTGGGGTTCGTCGACGCCGACCGGGACCTCTACAACGCCGCCGCCGTGTGCGGCGGGGGCCGGGTGCACGGCGTCTACCGCAAGCGGGAGCTGCCCAACTACGGCGTGTTCGACGAGCGGCGCTACTTCGCCGCCGGCCGGGGAGCGCCGGCGCTGTACCGCATCGCGGGCGTGCGCGTCGGGGTCTCGGTGTGCGAGGACGCCTGGCGCCCCGACGGGCCCGTCGCCCAGCAGGGGGCGGGGGGCGCGGAGCTCATCGTCAACCTGAACGCCTCCCCCTACCACGCCGGCAGGCTCGCCGACCGCGAGCGGATGCTCGCCACCCGCGCCGCCGACGCCCACTGCGCCCTGGTGTACGTCAACCAGGTCGGCGGCCAGGACGAGCTCGTCTTCGACGGCGCCTCCCTGGTGTTCGACGCCACCGGCACCCTCGTGGCCCGGGCGCCGCAGTTCGAGGAGGACGTCGTCGTGGTCGACCTCGAGGTGCGGCCCGTGTTCCGCAAGCGGCTGCTCGACCCCCGGGGCCGCGAACCGGCCGACGACCTCCCGGTGGTCACGGTCTCCGAGCAGCCCGTCCCCCACGACGAGCGCGACCGGGCGCCGTGCGCCGAACCGCTCCGCGTCCTCGACGAGGTGTACGAGGCGCTCGTGCTCGGCACCCGCGACTACGTGCGCAAGAACGGGTTCGCCGAGGCGGTGATCGGCCTGTCGGGCGGCATCGACTCGGCGCTCGTCGCCGCCATCGCCGCCGACGCCCTCGGCCCCGACAAGGTGCACGGCGTGTTGATGCCGTCGCGCTACTCGAGCGAGCACTCGGTCGACGACGCCAAGGCGCTCGCCGCCGAGCTCGGCATCGACGCCCGGGTCGTGCCCATCGAGCCCGCGCACGCCGCCCTCCTCGAGATGCTCGAACCGGAGTTCTCCGGGCTCGCTCCCGACACGACCGAAGAGAACCTCCAGAGCCGCATCCGGGGTGTCGTGCTCATGGCGCTGTCGAACAAGTTCGGCTGGCTCGTGCTCACCACCGGCAACAAGAGCGAGTCGGCCGTCGGCTACTCGACGCTCTACGGCGACACCGCCGGCGGCTTCGCCGTCATCAAGGACGTGCCCAAGACCCTCGTCTACGAGCTGTGCCGGCAGCGCAACCGCCGAGCCGGGCGCGCCGTCATCCCCGAGGCCATCCTCGACAAGCCGCCGTCGGCCGAGCTGCGCCCCGACCAGCTCGACAGCGACGCCCTGCCCGCCTACGACGTCCTCGACGCCATCCTCGAGGGCTACGTCGAGCGCGACCTCACCGCCGGCGAGCTCGTCGAGGCGGGGTTCGACCCCGAGCTCGTCGCCCGGATCGTGCGGCTCGTCGACGTGGCCGAGTACAAGCGCCGCCAGAGCCCTCCCGGCGTGCGGGTCACCCCCAAGGCCTTCGGCAAGGACCGCCGCATGCCGATCACCAACCGCTACCGCGGCTGACCGGGCCCCGGGCGGCGAGGGTCCCGGCGCGGTCGCGTCCGACCGGTCCCGCCGGAGGCGGCCGGCGGTAGCGTTGCCGTCCGTGGTCGCACCCGCCCCCGTCGACACCGGCGCGCCGCGCCCCGGCGCCCGCACCCCCCTCGTCGCCACCCTGGCGCTCGTCCTCGCCGCGTTCCTGTTCGGAAGCACGTTCCTCGTCGTGCAGGACGCCGTGCGCAAGGTCGACGTGCTGCCCTTCCTCGCCGCCCGCTTCGTGGTGGGCGCGGCCGTGCTGCTCCCGCTCGTGCGCCGCCGCACGGCGCCGGCCGGCGTGCTGCGGGCCGGGACCGTCGCCGGGGGCGCCCTGGCCGCCGGATACCTCCTGCAGACCTACGGCCTGCGCCACACCACCACCTCGGTGTCGGCGTTCCTGACCTACCTCCTCGTGGTCTTCGTGCCGCTGATCGCCGCCGTCTGGCTCAAGCGGCCGCCCACCGGCCCCACCGTCGCCGGGGTCGTGCTCGCCTGCGCCGGGCTGGTGCTGCTCACAGGGGGCGCCGTCGGCATGGGGTGGGGCGAGCTCTTGACCATCGGCTGCGCCTGGGCGTTCGCCCTGCACATCGTCGTGCTGGCCCGCGTCGCCCCCCGGCTCGACACGGCGTGGCTCAACATCGTGCAGCTCGCCGTCGTCGCCGCCCTGATCGTCGCCGCGGGCGTGCTCGCCGCGGGCGGCACGTTCGTGGCGTCGTTCGCGGCCTTCCCGGGCGAGGTGTGGTTCGCCGCGCTCTACACCGGCGTCGTGGTCACGGCCGGTGCCTTCATGCTGCAGGTCTGGGCCCAGCGGGTCGTGGGCCCGACCCGGACCGCCCTGGTGCTCATCCTCGAGCCGGTGTTCGCCGCCGTGCTGGGCTACATGGCGGGCGAGCGCCTGGGCGTGGGCGGCGCGCTGGGCGCCGGGCTCATCCTCGCCGGGATCCTCCTGTCCGAGACCAGCGCGCGCTGGCGCCGGCCCCACCGGGTGCTCCAGCCGTGATGCTCGGCATCGAGGAGACCGCCCGCCGCCTCGGGCACCACCGCTGGCTGGCGCGCCGGCTGTTCGAGGTGCTGGGCGGGTGGGTGCCCGCCACGCCCGAGCCCCCCGCCAAGGTCCTCCTGGCCGCCCACGCCGGCCACCAGGCCGACCACGCCGAGCGCTGGGCGCGCCACCTCCCCCGCATCGCGGGGCTCGGCGTCGATGAGCGCACCCGCCCCGGCCACGAGGCGCTGGTCGACGCGCTGGCGGCGCTCGAGGCCCTGGCGGGCACCGTCGAGCGGGTGGCGGTGGCCCACCGGGTGGTCCTCACCGCCCAGCTGGCCGACGTGCGGGCCCAGGGGGCGGTGGTCAGCGCCGTGGCCGACCCGGCCCTGCTGCGCCTCACCGCCCTCGTCGCCGCCGACCTCGAGCGCGACCTCGAGGCCGCCGAGCGCCTGCTCGCCGCCCTGGGTGGACCCGACGCCACCGCGGTGGCCGCCGCGACCGACCGCGTCGCGGCCGCCCTCGCCGCCGCCGGCGGGGTCGCCGGCCCCCTCACCCCCCTCACCTGACTGTGAGGATCACCGGTGGGGCCTGGCGAGCCCGTCCCCCGCCGGCCTCGAGCGGGTCAGTCCTCGCCGTCCTCGCCGGCCCAGTCGGGCTTGCCGGGCTCGACCGGCTTGCGGTCACCCGCCTGCGAGCCGGGCTCGCCGTCGCCTTCGGCGCCAGCGCCCTCGGGCCGGTGCTCGCCGGCCCGCTCGGCGTTGCCGGCCCCGGCCTCGGCGGCGTCGGCTCCAAGGGCGGACCGGCCGTCGGAGGCCTCCTCGGCGACCGACCGGCCGAAGTTCCGGCCGTCCTCCTGCGGCTCGCCGGACTGGGCGCGCTCGGCGACGGACTGGCCGAAGCCGGCGTTCTCGTTCGGCTCGCCGTGCTCCGGGGCCTCGAGGTCCAGCGCCTCGGTGCCATCCTCGTCGCCACGGACGGCGTTGCCGTCGCGCTCGGCGGCGCGCTCGAGGCCCGCATCGGCCTGCTCGGGCGGGGCCTCGGTGACCTCGGCCTGCTCGGGGAGGCTCGGCCGGTCGGCACCGGGCAGCGCCCCGGCGACGGCGAGGCCGCCGAGGCCGAGGAGGCCGGCAGCGGCTGCGGCGATCAACCTGGTGGGGGTGAGGGTGACGTTCATGGTCGTGCGTGGCTCCTGTGCTGTCTCGAGGTGGCGCTCTCGCCGGTGTCATCGTTCGACGGGGCCGGGAGGAAACGCCCGGCGGAGGAGTTCCGGGCCGCCGCGACGAACTCTCATGGGACGAATCGATCCGAATCGGGCGCGCGCGGAGGTAGTTGCAGGGGGTCGGAACCCTTGACCCAGTCGGTATCGTGAGGGTTGACCTCATCTCCGATGGGGTCAGGCCGACAGGCAGAGTTCGAGCTGTTCACAACGGGTGCCCGCCCGCGGCTCTCCGACCAGATAGACCGAAAGTGGGTGCGATCTTGGCCAAGGAACGCGTCGAGCGGGACGAGGAGGACCTCGTCAGGCTGTACCTCACCGACATCGGGCAGTACCCGCTGCTCACCAAGGACGACGAGGTCCGGCTCGCTCAGGCGATCGAGGCGGGCAACGAGGCCCGCCAGGAGCTCGAGGCCGGCGGCAAGGGCCTCACCGCCGCCCGCCGCCGCGAGCTGCGACGCACCGCCCGCGAGGGCGAGGAGGCCGAGCGCACGTTCGTGCAGTCCAACCTCCGCCTGGTGGTCTCCATCGCCAAGAAGTACCAGGCGTCGGGCCTGCCGCTGCTCGACCTCATCCAGGAGGGCAACCTCGGGCTGATGCACGCCGTCGAGAAGTTCGACTGGCGCAAGGGCTTCAAGTTCTCCACCTACGCCACGTGGTGGATCCGCCAGGCCATCACCCGGGGCATCGCCAACACCGGCCGCACGATCCGCCTGCCCGTCCACGCCGGCGACACCCTGGCCCGGCTCCAGAAGGCCCGGGCCCGCCTCGAGCTGAAGCTCGGCCGCCCCGCCACCCTGCGCGAGCTGTCGGCCGAGGTCGAGATGCCCGAGGACAAGGTCACCGAGGCGCTGCGCTTCGCGGCCGAGCCGCTCTCGCTCTCCGAGCCGCTGCGAGAAGACGGCGACGCCGAGCTCGGCGACGTCGTGGAGGACCGCTCCGCCGAGTCGCCCTTCGAGGTGGCCGCCACGGCTCTGCTCCCCGAGGAGATCTCCCGGCTCCTGGCACCGCTCGACGAGCGCGAGCGCGAGATCCTCAAGCTGCGCTTCGGGCTCGACCGGGGTGAGCCCCGCACGCTCGAGGAGGTCGGCGAGCACTTCAACCTGACGCGCGAGCGGATCCGCCAGATCGAAGCCCGCGCCATGTCGAAGCTTCGCCACCCCTCCAGCGACACCGGCGCCCGCGACCTTCTCGCCGTCTAGCGGGTCGAGCGCTCAGCCCCCGCCCGGCGCGAGCTCGGCGGCGGGTGCCGGCGCGCCCGGCCGCTCCGCCGCGGCCGGCGCCGTGTCGTCGGCGACGAGAACCGCCACGGCCAGGGCCGCGCCGAGGCAGGTGACCCCGGCGCCCACGGCGAGCCGCCGCTGGACCCGGGCGGTCCGGCCCGCCCGGACGTCGAGCAGCCCCCGCTCGTCGGCCCACACGGCGGCGGGCGGCACGATCACCAGCGCGGCAAGCAACGCCACGGTGACGTTCACCGTCACGATCGCGCCAAAGTCGCGAAGCAGGGGAAGGGCGGCGAACAGCAGGACGGCAAAGCCGCCGACGGTGGTGAGCGCCGAGGCCATGAACGCCCGGCCGGTGCGCTGCGTGGCGGTGCGGCTGGCCTCAGTGGGCGGGAGACCGCGGCCGCGTTCTTCGAGGTACCGGCTAACCAGCAGTACGGAGAACTCTGCGCACGTGGCGATCACGAGCGGCCCGCTGACCATCGTGAGCGGGCTCAGCGTGATGCCCAGCAGGGCAACCACCGTCGATGCCGCTCCCACGGCGAACAGGACCGGCAGCAGCGCGAGAACGGCCCGACCCAGCGACAGGAACCGCAGGATCAACCAGCCGCTGACGGCCAGCAGCGCCGTCACCCACAGGACCTGGCGGTTGGCGGTGACGTTCTCGAGCAGTCCGGCGCCGACGACGGCGAGTCCGGAGGGCTCAGCACTGGCGCCGTCCGGGAGCGGCGCGCCTTGGGGGTCAGCGATGGCGGACCCGAGGTCGCGCACCAGGTCCGCCCGGTCCTGGAGTGAGGAAGGTCCGACCCAGAACGTGATCTGGGCGGCCGCGCCGTCGTCAGCCACCAGCAGTCGGCGGATGTCCGGCGGCGCGACATCGTAGGCGGCGCGCAGGTCCTCGCCGCGCGGCGGCAGCGGGCTGGCGCCGGGCACCTCGATCAGCGAGGACACGCTCGTGAACAGGCTCGACGCGGCGCGCAGCTCGTCGTGGCGGGCGAGCGTGTGGCGGGCGACGTCGTGGGCGAAGGCGGCCATCGCGTCGTCGAAGACCGTGCCCTGCCCGGCCCGGATGAACAGCCCGAGGGTGGTGGCGTAGCCGGTGCGGTCCTCCAGGGCGCGGGCGTTGCGTACCGACTCGCTGGTCTGGTCGGCCCAGTTGATGGGGTCGCTCTCGATTGGCGCCCGCTGCTCGAGCGCCAGGCCCACGAGCGGCAGGACGAGGGCGAGACCGACGAAGGGGAGCACCACCAGAGGCGGCGCCGATCCCAGGCGGGTGGCGACCCCCTCGACGCGCGACGGGCGGAGCCGGTGGGTGGGCCGGCGGCGCTCCCGCCCACCGAGCACCGCCAGCGGGAGGACCGCCCCGACCGCGAGCATGGCCACGATGCCGACGGCGAGCAGCAGGCCGAAGTCGCGGATCATCGGCACCAGCGAGATCTGCATGCTCGCGAAGGCGAGGGCGGCGGCGACAGTGGCGACCACCATCGGCGGGCCGAGCCGGTGCAGTGTCTCGGCGAATGGTCGGGGGTCCCGGTCGAGGGCGGCCTCCTCCTCGATGCGGGCGTGGACCTGGATGGCGAAGTCGATGCCGATGCCGATGAGGATGGGCAGCCCGGCGATGGTGACCAGAGACAGGTCGAGGCCGAGGTGCCCGAACGCGCCGAAGCCCCACACGATGCCCGTGGTGACGACCGCGAGGGGCAGCAGCCGCCAGCGGACCCGGAACGACAGGGCGAGCACGACCAGCATGACGCCCAGGGCCACGAGGCCCAGGGTGACCAGCCCTTCCTGGAGGTAGTCGTGTTCAGGTCGGTGAGGAAGGTCGGTGTGCCGGCCACGAGCGCCTCGGCGCCCTCGAAGCTCACGCCCTCGAG